>NZ_CP073105.1:3734933-4046177 GCF_018138085.1 Stutzerimonas stutzeri | reverse complement strand
GGCTCGCCGCACTGTTTCTCAATCTGCCCCGTTTCACGGCCTACAAGCACGCGTTGATCGCGACTGAAAATGGCCTGGACACCGCTGCCGAAGCGTCTTCTTGGGCGGCGTTACGCACCGTGCGGCTACGGGCTTTGCGGACCGCGGCTTTACCGGCGTGGCTTGCGGCACTCGGTGCGCCGCTGGGCCTCGAGCCTGTCGCGCAGGTGCTGCTGGTCTCCGGTAGCCTCGTGCTGCTGTTGCTCTACCGCATTCCGCGCCAACTGCAGTGATGCGTGCGCTGCTGCTGGTCGTCGCGCTATTGATCTCGCCTTTGCTGGCGGCGGCGGAGCGGGTGGTCAGCCTGGCGCCCTCGCTTAGCGAAATCATGCTGGAACTGAATGCAGACGATCTGCTGGTCGGCGTGCTCGACGGCGGCGAGCGGCCGGAAGCGCTGGCTGGCTTGCCGTCCGTGGGACGGCTCGGTCAGCTGGAAATGGAAAGCCTTCTGGCGTTGCAGCCGACACTGGTATTGCTCTGGCCGGACAGCATCAGCCAGGCGCAACGTGAACAGCTGACGCAGTTCGGCATTCCGGTGCTGGTTGCACAACCGAGGTCGCTGGCTCAGCTGTCCGAGCAATTCGCGCTGATCGGCGAGCGGATTGGGCTGGGCGAGCAGGGGCGGGAGCTCGAACGAGCGTTCAAGCAGGGGCTGGATCGGCTGCGTCGGCATTACCACCGCGAGCGTCCGCTGACGGTGTTCTATCAGATCTGGAATCGCCCGCTGTACACCCTCGGCGGTCGGCAGATCATCAGCGAGGCCATCGAAGTCTGCGGCGGTCGCAATGTGTTCGCGGATCTCCAACTGCCCGCGCCTCAGGTCAGCATCGAGTCCGTGCTGTCGCGCAATCCCGAAGTGATCCTCGCCGGCAGCGGCGCCCAGCTGTCCGAATGGAAAGCCTGGCCGCAGCTGGCGGCGGTGCACAAGGGCCAGCTATGGGAAGTGCCGGACAAGGGGCTGGAGCGGCCGAGCTTCCAGATGCTGGCTGCGATCGGGAAGCTCTGTGAGGTGATGGGGCGGGCCACTCCCTGAGATGGCTGCGCGCGGTTAGAGCGCTGGCGTCCAGATGACCGCGAGCAGTCCGGTGCGGCCCTGATTGCGGTAACCGTAGACACTATCCATGTCGCCGAAGGTGCGCTGGTACAGCGCCTGGTGGTAATCCTTGTCTAGCACGTTTTCCAGCTTGGCTTCCCAACGTAGTTCTGGACTGGCTTGCCAGTTGGTGCGCAGGTCGAGCACCGCATAGCCCGGAATCGTGCTTCGCTCGGATTGGAAGCTCGCATTGAAGCCGCCGTCATCGAAGCGTTGGCTAAAGGCCTGCCAGGTCGCGCCAACGCCAAATTCGCCGAACTGTCGATCCAGATCCAGGCTCAGCGTGCGCTTGGCGCGGCGTTGCAACACGCGACCGCTGTCCCGGTCGCGAGGGTCGATGATGCTCAGCCCGAGATGGGTCTGCCAGCCCAGCACCTCTCGGGCCACGCTGGTCTCGAAACCGTTGATGCGAGCGTGGTTTACGTTTTCCATCTGGCGACCGCCCCAAGCGATCATGTCTTCGACATCGGTGCGATAAAGTGACGCCTCGAGTTGAGTACCGCTGAAATCGGCGCGCCATTGCAGCTCGTAGGTCTTCGAAGTTTCCGGCTTCAGGTCCGGATTGGGCCCCCAGGCCGGCGGTGCGTAGAGATCGGTGAACGTCGGCGCGCGAAAGCCTTCACCATAACTGAGTATCCAGCGCTGCGATTGGCCTGTTGGCAGGCTGAAGGCTGCGTTCCAGCTATTGTGGCTGCCGAATTGCTCGTTGTCGTCATGGCGCAGGCCCAGCTCCGTGCCGAAGTCGTCGCCCTGATAGCTGTGCTGGGCGAAGAAGGCCAGGTTGTTGCGGCTGTCTTCCTGATAGGCCGTGGTGGCGTCCAGGCGATCCTCGTACCAGTCGCTGCCGAGGCTCAGTTGATGGTTTTCGTTCAGTCGCAGGCGGTTGGTCCAGGCGGCCGAGTGACGGGTGGTTTCCAGCAGGCCGTCATTGAAGGCCGAGCCCACCGCACGGTTTCGGTCGAAACTGCGCCCCAACTCCAGCCGGCTGTTCCAGACTGTGCTCAACTGCCCGTCCAGATAGCCGCTATAGCTGCTGAGCCGGAACTCGTCTTGGGGTTGGCCCGGAGCGAATTCGTTGGCGTCGTCGTATTCGTTCTCGCCGCGCTGATCGTTAAGGCTCAGACCAGCTTTCCAGCTGGCGTCGAACTGGTGATCGAGCTTCAGGTGCAGGGCTTTGGTGCGCTGGCCGTCGTCGTCGCGGTCGGCGCCACGCTCGTCCCGGGTGATATCGAAGCCCTCGCGCTCGTCGAGGCTAGCTCCGAGGTTGAAGCGGGTTTGCTGGGTACCGCCAGAGAAATTCAGGCTGCGCTGGTAGGTGTGGTCGCTACCCGCGGCCAGGCGTACTTCCGGGTTCAGGCCCGGCTCACCGCCGCGAGTGAAAATCTGGATGACGCCGCCAATGGCGTCGGCGCCGTAAAGCGACGAGCGCGGGCCGCGAATGACTTCGACACGCTCGATGTTGTCGATGGCCAGATAGTCGAGGCGGGCGAAACCACTCGTTGCCGAAGAGATTCGCTGGCCGTCCAGCAACACCAAGGTCTGCGCCGTGCCGGTACCGCGCAGCGACAGTGACGGCAGGCCACCAGCGCTACCGATCTGCACGCCCGGTACTCGGCGAAGCAGCTCGGGCAGGCTCCGCGCCTGCAAACGCTCAATGTCGGCGCGGGTGAATACCGCGTTGGCTGCAGTGGCCTGCGCGCGCGGTTCGGCTTGGCGCGCCGAGGTGACGAGCATGTTCGGCAACTGATAGCTGTCATCCATGTTCGTATCGGCAAATGCCTGGGAGGCCGGCAGCAGCGCCACAGCCAAGGCAAGACGGGTCAGTTTCATCAGAATCAATCCTCAAAAGAACAGCGCTTTTGAGGAGGGCAGGAACAAGCGCGAGGACAAAGACAGCCAGCCGCGCTTGACGGTGCTGCCCTCCGCAACACCAGTCGAATCCGCCAGGCCGGTCTCCGGGCTTTCGACGCGCACCCGGCTCGCCTTCCCATGCGATGCACAGTGGCGGTTGAGCGGGGCGGTGATCCGGCGGATCACGGTAGATTACCGTTGCGGGGGCAGCGCCGGCCTTGCTCTTGCGAGCGCACCGGCTTCCCGTTTAATGCGGACCTTGCGGTCGTGCACACCGGGCGGATAAGAAATCGCGGGAACCTTAAGGGCTGCCCTTGAGAATTACAAGCAAAGCACTGATGGCCGAGCGCAGCCTGCGCGACGGGAGTACGGTCGCCGTGGTCCAGTCGGGTGTGAGCTGGCGAGGCGAGGAGGGCCACCCGACCTCAGCCAACTGATCGAGACGCTTATGTACGACGCTTGGATGCCAGCGCGGCGCCTGAAAGGAGATCTGCGCCGCGACAAGCGCCGTCAGAGCTGGGCCAGTCTGGCGCGAATCGCCGCTTCGATACCGGCGGCATCGAGGCCGCACTCCTTCAGCATTTCGCCGGGCTTGGCGTGCTCGACGTAGTAATCCGGCAAGCCCAGGTGAAGGATCGGCTCCTGGCGGTTTTCAGCGGCGAGGAATTCGCCGACGGCACTGCCGGCCCCGCCCATGATGCTGTTTTCCTCGACGGTCACCAGCAGGTCGTGGCTGTCTGCCATCTGGCGCACCAGTGCTTCATCCAGCGGCTTGACGAAGCGCATGTCGACCACGGTGGCATCGAGCGCTTCACCGACTTGCAGCGCTTCGGCCAGTTGCACACCGAAGACCAGCAAGGCGACCCGCTGACCATCGGCGGCGCTGCCCTGGCGGCGCACCACGCCCTTGCCGATTTCCAGCGGCTCGAGCCCGGGTTCGAGCGTCGCATTCGGGCCCGTGCCGCGCGGGTAACGCACCGCCGCGGGGCCTTCGAAGTGATAGCCGGTGGTGAGCATGCGGCGCATCTCGTTCTCGTCGCTTGGCGTCATCACCAGCATGCCGGGGATGCAGCGCAGATAAGACAGGTCGAAGCTGCCGGCATGGGTCGGACCGTCTTCGCCGACCAGGCCGGCACGGTCGATGGCGAACAGCACGTCGAGGTTCTGCACCGCGACGTCATGGATCAGTTGATCGTAGGCACGTTGCAGGAATGTCGAGTAGATCGCCACCACCGGCTTGGCGCCTTCGCAGGCCATGCCGGCGGCCAGCGTCACCGCATGCTGCTCGGCGATGGCTACGTCGAAATACCGGTCCGGATAGCGCTCACTGAAATCGATCAGGTCAGAGCCTTCCTTCATCGCCGGCGTGATGCCGGTCAGGCGCGGGTCGGCAGCGGCCATGTCGCACAGCCATTGGCCGAACACGTTGGAGTACTTCGGGCCGCTGGGCTTCTTCGGTGCGGCCGGCGCGCCGACGGGCTCCAGTTTGCTGATCGCATGCCAGGTGATGGGGTCGGCTTCAGCCGGGGCGAAGCCTTTGCCCTTCTTGGTCACCACATGCAGGAATTGGGGGCCGGCCAGGTCGCGCATGTTGCGCAGCGTGGCGATAAGGGTCGGCAGGTCGTGGCCGTCGATGGGGCCGATGTAGTTCCAGCCCAGCTCCTCGAACAGGGTGCCGGGAACCAGCATGCCCTTGGCGTATTCCTCGGTGCGACGGGCGATCTCCCAGGCGCCGGGCAGGCGCGAAAGGACCTTCTTGCTGCCTTCGCGCATGCTCGAATAGGTACGACTGGAAAGGATCTTGGCCAGGTAGTTGGACAGGCCGCCGACGTTGCGCGAGATCGACATGTCGTTATCGTTGAGCACCACCAGCATGTCGGCGCCGACTTCGGGGGCGTGGTTCAGCGCCTCGAACGCCATGCCGGCGGTGAGTGCGCCGTCACCGATCACGGCGATGGATTTGCGCTTTTTGCCCTGCAGACGCGCGGCGATGGCCATGCCCAGGGCAGCGCTGATCGAGGTGCTGGAGTGGCCGACGCCAAAGGTGTCGTATTCGCTCTCGCTGCGACGCGGGAAGGCGGCGAGGCCGTCCTTCTGGCGCAGGCTGGCCATGCGCTCGCGGCGTCCGGTGAGGATCTTGTGCGGATAGGCCTGATGGCCCACGTCCCACACCAGCCGGTCTTTCGGCGTGTCGTAGACGTAATGCAGGGCGATGGTCAGCTCGATCACGCCGAGGCCGGCACCGAAGTGCCCACCGGTCCGGCCGACGCTGTAAAGCAGGTCCTGCCGCAGTTCGTTGGCGAGTTCTTCAAGTTCCGCTTCGCCCAGCCGGCGCAGCTGCTCGGGAGTGGCCGCGCGATCTAGAACGGGCGTCGCAGGGCGGACCCGAGGAATCTCATGGAACGTCTTGGGCATCGGGCGAATCGTTTTGGCTGAAAAAAGAGCCGCAGTTTACCTGATGGTAACTACGAGAAGAATGATCCAGGCATCAACGGTCATCCTCGTTCGGGTAAGCGAGCTGACCTGGTGGTCCGGATTCAGCTGCGGCGCTCGACGATGAAGCGGGCCAACTGGCGCAACGGTTGGGCGGCTTCGCCGAAGGGCGATACGGCTTCAAGCGCCGTATCGCGCAGCTCCAGTGCGTAGGCCTTGGCCGCGTCCATGCCCAGCAACGCCGGGTAGGTGGGCTTGTCACGGGCAATATCGGCACCCTGATGCTTGCCCAGCGTGGCGGTGTCGCTTTCCACGTCGAGGATGTCGTCCTGTACCTGGAAGGCCAGGCCGATGGCTTGTGCATAGCACTGCAGGGCGGCGAGCGTGTCGGCCTCGGCGCGCCCGCTGGCGAGGGCACCGAGGCGCACGCTGGCTTCGATCAGGGCGCCGGTCTTGTGCCGGTGCATCAGCTCAAGCGCGTTGCGGTCGAGCTTCACGCCTACCGAGCCCAGGTCGATGGCCTGCCCGCCAACCATGCCGGCCGGACCGGCGGCGCGCGCGAGACTGACAAGCATGTCCAGGCGCAGTGCCGGGTCCGCAGGGTTGAGTGCCTCGCTGGCCAGCGCTTCGAAGGCGAGGCTTTGCAGGCCGTCGCCGGCAAGGATCGCGCAGGCTTCGTCGAAGGCCTTGTGGGTGGTCGGCTGGCCGCGGCGCAGATCGTCGTCGTCCATGGCCGGCAGATCGTCGTGCACCAGTGAATAGGCATGGATCAGTTCGACCGCGCAGGCCGCGCCATCGGCTTGAGCACTGTCGCCCTCGAGCGCCTCGCAGGCGGCGTAGACCAGCAGCGGGCGAACGCGCTTGCCGCCATTCATGACGCTGTAGCGCATGGCCTGGTAGAGGCGTTCGAGTTGCGGGCGGGGCGGGGTGAAGAGCGTATCGAGGCAGCGGTCGACGCGCTTCTGGCAACGCTGCTGGTAGTCGCCAATCATGCGTCGGGATCCACCTCGAAGGGCGCTTCCTGCAGCTTGCCGTCACGCTCGAGCAGGATCTGCACCTTCTGTTCGGCCTGGCTGAGTGCGGCCTGGCAGTCGCGAGTCAGGCCGATACCCTGCTCGAAGCAGGTCAGCGAATCCTCCAGCGACAGCTCGCCACTTTCCAGGCGCTCGACCAGTTGCTGCAACTCGGCGAGGGATTGTTCGAAATCGAGGGCGACTTTCTTGCGGGCCATGGCGGAACCTGTTCTGTGCGGCTGCTCTGAAACGGGCGCGACACTAGCAGAGCTGGAAGGCATTAGCCATAAGCCGTCCGGGCTAGCGCCGCTCAGCGCCAGTATATGGGCTGGAAGTAATAGAGCGTCATGCTGGCGCCGACCACGATGACGAAGACGCGCAGCCAACTGGCCGGCAGCTTCTTGCTCAGCGCGCCACCGGCATAGCCGCCGAGGGTGGTGCCGATCAGCAGGATCGCCAGTTCGTACAGGCTCACCCGACCGGCGATGATGAAGGTGGCCGTGGCGACGCTGTAGATAACTGCGGAGATGAGGTTCTTCAATGCGTTGGCGCGAACCAGCTGATGACCTTCGATGGAGAACGCCGCCAGCTGCAGGATGCCCATGCCTGCGCCGAAGTAGCCGCCGTAGATGGACACCAGGCCATGCGCCGCCAGCGATGCCGGCGCATGTGGCGGTATCGCGCTGTCGTCCTTGCGCCGCGCCGCCAGCCAGCGGCTCAGCCAGGGGCTGGCGGCGAACAGGGCGGTGGCGACGAGCAGCAGCCAGGGAATCAGCAGGCTGAACACATCGTCACCGCTGGCGAGCAGTAGCAGGCCGCCGATCAGGCCGCCCAGCAGCCCTGCCAGCAACAGCGGAAGCAGATAGCGACCCAGCGGACGTAGTGCCGAGCGCGCCGCCCAGGCGCCCGCGAGGCTGGCGGGCCAGAGCGCCACGGCGTTGGTCGCGTTGGCCGTGACCGGTGGCAGGCCGGTGGCCAGCAGCGCCGGGAACGAAAAGAAGGTGCCACCGCCAGCCAAGGCATTCATGCCACCGGCGGCAAAACCGGCAGCAATGAGCAACAGCATGTCGAACAGGGGCATCGGACGGGCTCGCGGCAAAAGGACGCAGATTATCCCTAGCCGCTGGGCTTCGCCAAGCGCGTCCAGCAAATGCGCCGTGCCCAGCGGGTACGGCTGGCTGGCGCATTACGGCGGGGTGTCAGGGCTCGGCGGGCTGCCGCGTGTCGTCTAGCCGCGTGCTGGTGAGCTCGTTGAGGATTCCGCAGCCCTGTGTCGCACGGTTGCCGCTGCAGCAGCTGCGCAGCGCCTGCAACTGATGCTCCAGGGCGTGGAGGCTCTCCAGCCGCGTCCGGACGCGCTCGAGTTGCTCATCGATCAGCAGGTTGATATCGCCGCAGTTGGCGTCCGGCTGGTTGGAAAATTCCAGCAGCCGGCGAATGTCGGCCAGCCCGATGTCCAGCGCCCGGCAGTGGCGAATGAACACCAGGTGCTCGAGCTGCCTGGAGGAGTAGGCGCGGTAACCATTGGCGCCGCGCTCCGGCGCGGGCATCAGCCCGATCTTTTCGTAGTAGCGAATGGTCTCGACGTCCACGCCGGCCGCGGTGCTCAGTTCGCCTATGCGCATCCTGGTCTCCTTCTCACTGTGGCCGCCCAAAGAAAACGGGCTTGACCCTGGAGCTGCTCCAGGGTGTGCAATGGCTCCGAATATAGTTCAGGAGGCAATCCCATGTCGTCGAGATGCTGTGATTCGGGCTGCTCAACACCGGCGGTAAGCCGGGGCTTTCGCCGGGCGTTATGGATCGCGCTGGCGATCAATCTGGTCATGTTCGTGGTGGAAATTATCAGTGGCCTGCGGTCCGGCTCGGTCTCGCTGCTGGCCGATGCCATCGACTTCGCCGGTGACGCCGCCAACTACGGCATCACCCTGGTGGTGCTGTCCATGGGGCTGGTCTGGCGCTCGCGCGCCGCGCTGATCAAAGGGCTGTCGATGCTGGCCTTCGGGATGTTCGTGTTGGCCCGAGCCAGCTGGGCCGTCTATGCCGGCGTGGTGCCGGAGCCGTTGACCATGGGCGTCATCGGCACGCTGGCGCTGGTCGCCAACGTCGTCGTGGCGCTGATGCTCTATGCCTTCCGTGAAGGCGACTCGAACATGCGCTCGGTCTGGCTATGCAGCCGCAACGACGCCCTGGGCAACATCGCGGTGATGATCGCCGCGGCTGGGGTTTTCGGCACCGGTTCCGGTTGGCCTGACCTCGCCGTGGCGCTGATCATGGCCGGCCTGGCACTGTCTGCCGGCTTCTCCGTGGTGCGCCAGGCACGGCAGGAACTGGGCACGCTGCAGCATCAGGCCTGACGTCGGTCAGCCGGCGATGGCCGCCACGACCGCAATGACGATCACGCTCGTCACTGCCAGTCCGGCTGCGGCCAGCTTGCCTACCGTCTCGGAACTCAGACCCAGCGCTTTGTGTTTGGCCTGATCGCTGAAGCGGCCTTCGATGCGATGCAGGCCCTCCACCGGCTGGAACAGATTGTCGGGCTGCTCGTCGCTTGACGGCTCATCGGTCATCTGTCCGCTCCAGGCCTGCTTGGCCATCATCCGATCGAGCAGGCCGGGCATGAACATATTGCCGATGATGGCCTGGAACGAGGCGCGGCCGAGCCACAGCTCGCGCGGCGCATCGGTGGCGGCGCGGACGATGGCACGCGCTGCCACCTCGGGCGTGTGGATCGGAGGGACCGGCTGCGGTCGTTTCTGCATCTTGTTGCGTGACCAGTCGAACTGCGGCGTGTTGTGCGCCGGCAACTGGACCATGGTCAGCCGCACCCGGCTGTTGGTATGGATCAGTTCGCAGCGTAGCGAATCGGTGAAGCCGCGGATGGCGAACTTGGCGGCGCAGTAGGCCGACTGCAGCGGGATCGCCCGATAGGACAATGCCGAACCCACCTGAACGATGGTGCCGCGGTTGCGCGACTCCATATGGCGCAGCGCCGCGAGGGTGCCGTGGACGAAGCCTAGATAGGTCACTTCGGTCACGCGTTTGAATTCCGCCGCGCTGATCTTGTTCACCGGGCCGAACACCGTCGCCATCGCCGCGTTGACCCAGATCTCGATCGGCCCCAGTTCCTTCTCGATCCGCTCGGCTGCGCGGTCGATCGCCTCCGCATCGGCAACATCCGCGGCGATCGCCAGGACTTTCGCGCCGGCCGCTTCCAGCTCGCTGCTGGTATCCGCCAGGCCCTGTTCACGACGCGCAATCACGGCGATGCGGTAGCCAGCCTGGGCCAGCGCGTGCGCCGTTGCACGCCCCACGCCGGCGGTGCCGCCACAAATCACGGCGGTCTGTTCGCGATCGGTCATCTCCGGGCTCCTTTTCTGAGGCTGGCAGGCACTATCGCAACAGTGCGTTCCAGCCGGCATAACGATGGTTGATCGGACCGCGCGGCAGGCTCAGGCCGATCACCAGCGCGCCGGCGATCAGGCTGCCTACGGTGGCGGCGAACCCGGCGCCGTCGAGGAAGGCGGGGGAGGCGAGCAGCCAGGCTCCGATCGGCAGATTGAGAAAGCGCAGCGGCCGCGCGACCTCGGCGAACGCCAGCACCGAGACGGTGATCAGCAACGAGCCCATCAGGTGGTCGCTGTTGGCCATCGCGCCTTCGGTGCCGAAGATCAGCCGGGTGCACATCAACCAGACGCCGAGAACGCAGAGCAGCGCCAAGCCCCAGGGCAGATTGACCCCGCGAAGCCCCTTCAGCGCCATCGCCGACAGTGCGCCGTCGAACTCGGGCGTATTGTCCTCGCGCGCGCCCTCCATGGCGTCGCCCTGAAAGAACGTCTTCCAGAAAGGCTTGCCGCGGCGCCGCGCGTCCTTGAGGAACTGCCCCATGGCGACCAGTTCATCCAGCGCGTAGGGCATCATTACCAGCATGGCCAATGCCTGAATCAGACACAGGGTGCACCAGGTGTTAATGACGATCGGCTGGGCGATGATGAAGAAGATGCTCACCGCGCCCAGCGGCACCACCACCACACCGAACGCCGCGACCATCCAGGGCATGGTCCGCCAGCGTCGCGCATCGCCCATCACCGCCATCAGCAGCTCGATCATGTAGGCCATGACACCGACCCCCGCGTCGGACACCGGCCAGGCGCGGGACATGTCGGAGGTGATGATGGTTTCCGTGCCGTTGGGCTGGGTGCCGAAGAAGGGATCCCAGGCGTTGGCGGTGTGACCGAGTTGGTAGGCCGCCAGATAGCGCGCCAAGAGGATGCCGATCACCGCAAGGATGGCGATGGGCAATCGCTGCAGCCAGGTCGAGGGGTTGTAGTCCCAGCCCGGCGGGACCGCGGCCTTCTGCATCATCCCGGACATGCTCATGCCCGGCATCATCGGCACCAATGTCGAAAAGGCGATCACCAGCCCGCCGACCAACAGGGCATTGCCATAGCTGGCCGGCGACGGCGTCCAGAACAGCAGCGGGGCGAACATCAGCCAGAGGCCCATGACGGTGTTGGCCCACTGCGCCCAACCCTTTCGCTTCAGCGAAAGCACCGAGAACAGCACGATCAGCACGCCGCTGATGACGTCGTTCCAGGTCATCAGCAGCGCGCGGGTGGCCACCTCCGGCACATCACGTTCGGCTGCCAGGCGGGCCAGGTCCAGGTCGCTGCTGGAAATATTCGAGTAACCGAAGATGAACGGGGCGCTGAAAAACCAGCAGCCAAGCAGGGCGTTGGCAAAATGGCACCACAGCGTGGCGAGGCGGCGGCGCTCCATCATCTGCATGTGTGCTTCCATGCCCATGTCCGAAGGCATGGCTGATTGCCGCAAATATTCGCCTTGATGCTCCATGTACCTCTCCTCGTTTCGAAGTGATGGCTGCATGTCGCGTTTGGGCCGGTGCGAGTCTTCGCAACCGGCTGTTGATCAACCGCTGGTCTGTTGACCGGATGAGGCGAGGAGGAGTTGCAGAAAAATAGGTGCCGGCCGTTCACCCAAGGCCCGTAGCCGTTGCCTTCAGTTTCGTTGGCAGGGCCGAGGTAGAGGCTTGCGCAGCGACCGCTATGCCGAACAGTCCGGGTCGACGGTGAAGGTCTTGGACGAATCCACCAGCCCGATGTCTTCCAGCGCACGACGCCCGATGAGCACCGGATAATTCATCTTGTCGCGGTCGTTCAGCGAGAACTGTTCTTCGTAGATCTGTTTGCCGAGGCACACTTTCATCAGCACCACGGGCCGTTTCTCTGCACCGCCGGCGCCGCGTACCTTGATGTCCCGTACCACCTCGCGCTCTATGCGTTTCTCGACTTTCTTGTCGGTATCGACGTCTTCGAGCTCGAGGGTAAAGCGCACCCAGTCATTGCCATCCTTTTTGAGCCGGTCGATTTTCTCGGCATGCATCGAGGAGGTCAGCGCGCCGGTGTCGAGCTTGAATTTCACGGCAATCTTTTCTGGAAGGATCAGGCCTTTCTCGACCCAGCCGAGCACTTGCGGTGAATCAGCCATGGCAGGCGCGACGCAGGCGGATAGCACCAGCCCGGCCAAACCGAGCGCTTTGATATGCCTGGAGCTTTTCGTACGGAGCATCTTTCACCTCGATTCGTGGCACCACGGCAACGATAGAGTCGCAGGCCCCGGATACGTTCAGCAGACGGGGCGAAAGCGTGCCGTCGCGCGTGGACAGCATGATCGCGCAGTCGATCCATGGACTCGCCGCATCAGGTTCATTGAAAAAAACAATCGGACGGCTGGCGCAGCCTGTACTCCATCCATAGGGTCGCTTGCGATATGTGTTGAATCGCCGCGACCGCTTAACGAATCGAAGGAGGCAGTCACTAGGGAAGTCCAAATTGAGAGGTGAACTATGTTCGTCCACAACAAACGGCTTCAATACACCGTGCGAGTGGCGGGCCCGAATCCCGGGCTGGCCAACCTGATGCTCGAGCAGTTCGGCGGCCCGCAAGGCGAGCTCGCTGCCGCCATGCGCTATTTCACCCAGGGCGTAGCTGAGGATGACCCAGGTCGTAAGGACATGCTCATGGACATCGCCACCGAGGAATTGAGCCACCTCGAGGTGATCGGCTCCATTGTCGGCATGCTCAACAAGGGCGCCAAAGGCGAGCTGGCGGAGGGCGTCGAGAAGGAAGCGGATCTGTATCGCTCGCTGACCGGCGGCGGCAATGATTCGCACATCACGTCGTTGCTGTACGGCGGCGGACCGGCGCTGACCAATTCCGGGGGAATCCCCTGGACGGCGGCCTACGTCGATACCATCGGCGAGCCGACCGCGGACCTGCGCTCCAATATCGCGGCTGAGGCCAGGGCCAAGATCGTCTACGAGCGTCTGATCAACGTGACCGATGACCCGGGAATCAAGGATGCGTTGAAATTCCTCATGACCCGGGAAATCGCCCACCAGAAGTCTTTCGAGAAAGCGCTGTACTCGATTCAGCCGGACTTCCCCCCGGGCAAGCTGCCGGGCGAACCGCAATTCGCCAACGTCTACTACAACATGTCGCAGGGGGAAGGCGACCTGCGCGGCCCCTGGAACCAGGGGCCTGAGTGGGAGTTCGTCGAGAACCCGCAGCCGGCTGTGGACGGTGGGGATGGCAAGCCTTCGGTCGATCTGAGCAAGGATCAGCAGAAGGTGGTGCAACAGATGGCGGTGCGGACCCAGTCCGATGTCTCCGTCGACCCCATGACCGGAGCCGACCTCGGTTCGGGTGCAGCCGTCAAGAAAGGCAAGGCCTGACGGCACGGGCAGCCGGTGCGGCGAATACAACCGCACCGGCTGCTTTTCGGCTATCTCGACTGACGTCATTCACCCCTGATTCGACATGTTTATCGTCGCGCCAAGGTGGACTCCTGCCGCCGGGGGGGGGCTCGATCATGAAGGTTCGATTCGCTCGATCAATGCGTAGTCTTAGTATCGACCTGGACGATCTGCAGCATTGTTTCGACGATTAGCATCCGAAGCGGCGGTGTGCCGGTACATCCTGTCTCCACGGTCTGACACAGGCCGCTCACTAAACCAAGGAGACAGCCATGACCCGCGTCAGCGCACTGCCGATCGAACAAACCGCCGAATCCGTCCGTCCCGCACTGGAGGGCATCGGCAAAGCACTGGGCTTCGTCCCCAACGCATTCCTCACCCTGGCCCATGCACCGTCAGCCTTGAGTGGTTACTTGGCGTTGTCGCAGGCACTCGGACGCGGCAGTTTGACCGCCCGGGAGCGTGAAACTGTCGCCCTGGCGACGTCGCAGGTAAACGGCTGCGGCTATTGCCTCGCCGCGCATAGCCTGTTTGCCAGCAAGGCCGGACTCGATGCCACGGCTATCGGCCAGGCGCGGGATGGTCGTCTCGATGCCGTAGCGACCCTGGCGCGCCAGATCACCGACAGTCGTGGCCTGGTGAGCGATGAACAGCTCGCCGCCGCCCGAGCAGCCGGCCTGGATGATCGCCGGATCGTCGAGGTCGTTGCCCATATCAGCCTGCTGACGCTGACCAACTACCTAAACAACCTGGCCGACACCGAAGTGGACTTTCCGGCTGTCACGGTTTGAGGGGTTGAGCATTCGCTTCGTGCCGGATGGGTTTGCCTGATGCGGCAGGCCCAACCTCGGTGGCGCGCTGTGCGTCGGGGTTCGACCGTGGAGCTCGAACAAGCGTGTGCACGCCACCCAGCGGAGGCCTGTCAGCCAGTACCACGCTCGTTTGAGGCAGTGCCCTGGAAATAAAAAAACCGGCTTGTGGCCGGTTTTTCTTCAGTGCTTCGGCTTACTTCTGATAAGCCTCGGCAGCTTTGATGATGGCGGCGCGGGCGGCATCGGCGCCTTCCCAGCCTTCAACCTTGACCCACTTGCCCTTCTCGAGATCCTTGTAGTTCTCGAAGAAGTGCTTGATCTGCTCAATCAGCAGCGGCGGCAGGTCGGTGTATTCCTTCACGTCCACATACAGCTGGCTCAGCTTGTCGTGCGGGACGGCGATGAGCTTGGCGTCGCCGCCGGCCTCGTCGGTCATGTTCAGCACGCCGACTGGACGGCAGCGGATGACCGAGCCTGGTGCGACCGGGTAGGGGGTCACAACCAGCACGTCGAGCGGGTCGCCGTCGTCGGCCAGGGTGTGCGGGATGAAGCCGTAGTTCGCCGGGTAAAACATCGGCGTGGCCATGAAGCGGTCGACGAACAGGCAGTCGGTGTCGTGATCGATTTCGTATTTGATCGGCGCGTGGTTGGCCGGGATTTCGATGGCGACGTAGATGTCGTTTGGCAGGTCTTTGCCGGCCGGGACTTTGCTGTAGCTCATGAACATTGCTCCGTGGTCGGCCGAGGCGGCCTGGGGCGAAAAAAGTGGGTGCGATTATAGGCGCAGTGTCGGGCGTTTTGCCATGCCAGCGGTGGCGAACCTTCGCGGCCGGGCAATGCGCGCATTCGACGGTCGGAAATCAGTGAGGTTCCGCGTACTGCGGGTGGCTGTGTTGCAGTTGCTTCAAGCGCACCAGCGGATCCTGCCGATAGAAGGCGGCGAGTTGCGCATGGACATCGGGGAAGGCCTCGTGCAGCACGTCCGGCGCGCTGAAGAAATACTCGCTGGTGACGGCGAAGAACTCGGCGGGGTTCTCCGCGGCGTAGGGATCGATCGGGGTGTGGGCGTCGGGATTGGCATCCAGCGTCCTGTTGAGCGCGTCGTAAGCGCTCTGCATCACCGTGGCCCAGGTGTCGATGCGCATGTTGCGGTGCAGTGGCGGCAGCCCGTTGGCATCACCGTTGAGCATGTCCAGCTTGTGCGCCAGCTCGTGGATTACCAGGTTGTAGCCTTCCCAGCCGCCGCTTTCCTGTACGCCTGGCAGGGCCAGGATGACCGGGCCCTGCAGCCAGGCTTCACCGCTGTGTTCGCCGTCCCACTCATGCACCACACCGGCCGAGTCGCGGTGCTTTTGCGGGCTATGGAAATCGCCGGGATAGATGACGATTTCATGGAAGCCCTGATACCAGTTCAGGTCGGCCAGGTGCAGCAAGGGCAATTGAGCCTGAGCCGCCAGACGCAGACGGTCTTCCAGTTCTAGCTCGACACCGGGCAAGGCAGTCAGTCGCTTGGCGTGCAGAAACAGCAGGCTGCGTTCACGCAGGCGCTCGGTGTCCTCTCGGGTCAGCCCGTCGAGGATCGGCAGGCTGTCCAGCACGCTTTGCCAGAGCGCCGGCTCGATGGCGAGACGGGCGAGGGTGCGCTTGCGGCGCCAGTCGCGAAAAGACCACATGGGAAAGCTTCCAGCCTGGGGCGCCGTCTCGGTAATGACCGTGGCCCGTTGTGCGTGTGGATCGAGAGTTTCGCGGTCAAGACCGCTCCCACGGCGCGCGCATTGGCTTGTGGGAGCGGTCTTGACCGCGAATGTCAGGCGTCTGAATGTACCGCACCGACAACCTTAAGCGGGCTGTCGAGTACCGGCAAGCACGGTAAAAGAGCGACGAGGCCGAGGACTGGTCGCGAGGTTTGCGGGTTGCTTTTCGCGGTCAAGACCAAGCATCCCAGTCCGCTCCCACGGGTATCAGCGTCTCACCTCGGAACGGCTGCGGTGAACCGAGCCGAAAACGCTCCACATATGTCAACTCAGCAGGAAGTTACCGGCTTTCGGTGTGCCGTCGTCGAGGCTGAGCACTTCCGCTTCATCTTTCAGGTTCACGCCTGAGAGCTGCCGGCGACAGGCTTCACGCATCAGGTGGATCAGGCGGTGGGCGGCGAGGTTGTAGCTCAAGCCTTCCAGGCGAATATTGGAGATGCAATTGCGGTCGGCATCCGTGCGGCCGACTTTCGGGTCGTAAGTGAAATACAGGCCGAGGCTGTCCGGCGAACTCAGGCCGGGGCGCTCGCCCAGCAGCATCACCACCATTTTTGCCTTCAGCCTTTCGCCCACTTCGTCGCCGAGCGCGACGCGGCCTTGTTGCACCAGGCTGAGTGGCGCGAGGCTCCAGCCGTCTTTCTGAATCTGCTCCTCGATGCGCTGCAGCAACGGCAGGACATGACGCTGAACCGCCAGCGCGGACAGCCCATCGGCGACAACGATCGCCAGGTCATAGCCGCTCGGGTGCTGCTGCGCATGATCGTTCAGTCGCTCGGCCGACTCGTCGCTCAATCGCCGCCCCAGGTCAGGGCGCTGCAGGTAGGTGTTGCGGTCCCCGGCGGCGCTGCGCAAGTGCAGGCAGCGATAGCCGCGCTGCTCCAGTTGCGCAGCCAGTTCGTCGGTGTCGAGGGCGAGGTGAACGGCGTCGCGCGCCTGGGCATGGGCAAACTGGAAATCCAGCTGGGCTTCAGTGGGCAGGCTGGCGCCGGCGCGGCCCAGGGCGATGCGCGCGGGGGTGAGCTGGCGCAGGTTTCGCCAGGGATTGGGCACATGGTTCATCGCGGCTCCCTATCGTCAATGCACGTAGCTCCAGTGAGAGCGGCCTTGTGCTTGGCTCGTTCGCGGTCGAGACCGCTCCCACGGGGGCGGTGTGGGTGTGTGGCTCGTTGGCGGCTCGCACACCTGCGTTGACCCCTCATGTCATTTTCTCCAACGCCCGGCGAAAGGCAGGCGGAAGTTGCTCGCTCATCTGCAGGCGCCCGCCGTCCTGGCGCAGGATGTCCATTTTTGCCAGCCACTCCTCGAATTCCGGCGCGGGCCTGAGCCCGAGACTCTGGCGCAGGTAAAGCGCGTCGTGGAAGGAGGTAGTCTGGTAGTTGAGCATCACGTCGTCGGAGCCGGGGATGCCCATGATGAAGTTGATGCCGGCGGTGCCGAGCAGGGTCAGCAGCACGTCCATGTCGTCCTGATCGGCTTCGGCGTGGTTGGTGTAGCAAATGTCGCAGCCCATGGGCACGCCGAGCAGCTTGGCGCAGAAGTGATCCTCCAGTCCGGCGCGGATAATCTGTTTGCCGTTGTAGAGGTATTCCGGGCCGATGAAACCGACCACGGTATTGACCAGCAGCGGTTTGAATTTTCGGGCCACGGCGTAGGCGCGGGCTTCGCAGGTCTGCTGGTCGACGCCGTGGTGGGCATTGGCTGACAAGGCGCTGCCCTGACCGGTCTCGAAGTACATCAGGTTGTCGCCGACCGTGCCGCGCTTCTGCGACAGGCCTGCTTCGTAGCCTTCCTGCAGCACCGCGAGGTTGATGCCGAAGCTGGCGTTGGCCGCTTCGGTGCCGGCGATGGACTGGAACACCAGGTCCAGCGGCGCGCCACGGTTGATCGCCTCGATGGACATGGTGACATGGGTGAGGATGCAGCCCTGGGTCGGGATCTCGTAACGCTGGATGATGGCGTCGAGCATCTTCAGCAGTTCGCAGATGCCGCTGGTGCTGTCGGTGGCCGGGTTGATGCCGATCACCGCGTCACCGTTGCCGTAGAGCAGACCGTCGACGATGCTGGCGGCGATGCCGGCGGCTTCGTCGGTCGGGTGGTTGGGTTGCAGGCGGGTGGACATGCGCCCGCGCAGGCCGATGGTGTTGCGAAAGCGGCTGACGACGCGGACTTTCTGCGCGACCAGAATCAGGTCCTGCACGCGCATGATCTTCGACACCGCGGCGACCATCTCTGGGGTGAGCCCCGGCGCCAGAGCTTTGAGCGCCGCCTCGTCGGCGTCGTCGCCCAGCAGCCAGTTGCGGAAATCGCCGACGGTCAGGTGGCTGACCGGGGCGAAGGCGTCGGCGTCGTGGCTGTCGATGATCAGCCGGGTGACTTCATCCGTTTCGTAGGGGATCAGCGCTTCGTCGAGAAAACGCTTGAGCGGGATCTGCGCCAGGCACATCTGCGCGGCGACGCGCTCGGCATCGCTGCCCGCCGCGACCTCGGCGAGAAAGTCGCCGGAGCGCGCCGGGCTGGCCTTGGCCATGACCTCGCGCAGGCTGTCGAAGCGCCAAGTGGTGCCGCCTACGCTGTGGGTGTATGCCGCCATGGCTTATCTCCCGCTAGTTCAACGATGCCTCGGCGTTCTCAATCGCCGCGAATTCTTCTTCCGGCGTACCGGCGACCAGGTGGTGCCGGGAGTAGAAGGCGAAGTAGGCGATGAAGATGCCGTAGATCACCACGGCGGCGATCACCACGCGTGGATCGACCAGGAAGCCGGCCACCACCGCGATGCATGCCAGCACCAGCGCCACGCCAGAAGTCAGCACGCCACCGGGCGTCTTGTACGGACGGTGCATATCCGGCCGGCGCATGCGCAGGACGATGTGCGAGGCCATCATCAGCACGTAGGAGATGGTGGCGCCGAACACCGCTACCAGAATCAACAGGTCGCCCTGGCCGGTCAGCGAGAGCAGGAAGCCGATGATGCCGGGAATCACCAATGCCATGACCGGCGCCTTGTTCTTGTTGGTCAGCGACAGTTTGCGTGGCAGGTAGCCGGCTCGCGACAGCGCGAAGATCTGCCGCGAATAGGCGTAGATGATCGAGAAGAAGCTGGCGATCAAACCGGCCAGCCCGACCAGGTTGACGAAGCCGCTCATCCAGGTCGAGGAACCATAGGCGCTGGTCAGTGCTTCGACCAACGGATTGCCGGACTCGACCAGCGTACTGGAGCCCGCACCGCCAGGGCCGACCAAGAGGATCAAGCCGGCGAAGGCAGCCAGGATCAGCATGGCGCCGATCAGCCCGCGGGGCATGTCGCGCTGCGGGTTCTTGGTTTCCTCGGCGGCCAGCGGTACGCCTTCGACCGCGAGGAAGAACCAGATCGCGTAGGGAATCGCCGCCCAGATACCGACGTAGCCGTAGGGCAGAAAGCTGCTGGCACCCGCGGCGGTAGTCGGTGCGATGTCCAGCAGTTTGTCGACGGAGAAGTGCGGCACCATCGCGACGATGAAGACCGCCAGCGCCAGCGCGGCGACTGCGGTGATGATGAACATCAGCTTCAGCGCTTCGCCGACGCCGAAGATATGGATGCCGATAAAGATGATGTAGAACGCCAGATAGATCGCCCAGCCGCCGATGCCGAACAGCGACTCGCAGTAGGCGCCGATGAATACGGCGATGGCGGCCGGGGCAATGGCGTATTCGATGAGGATCGCCGTACCGGTGAGAAAGCCACCGAGCGGGCCGAACGCGCTACGGGCAAAGCCATAGCCGCCGCCCGCGGTGGGAATCATCGAGGACAGTTCAGCCAGCGAAAAGCACATGCACAGGTACATGGTGGCCATAAGCAGCGTGGCGATGAACAATCCGCCCCAGCCGCCCTGAGCCAGGCCGAAGTTCCAGCCGGCGTAATCACCTGAAATCACGTAGGCCACGCCCAGGCCCACCAGCAGCACCCAACCGGCGGCGCCTTTCTTCAGTTCGCGTTCCTGGAAATAGGTGCTGCCAACTGCTTCGAAATCGATGGCGTGTGTCGGGGGTGTCGCACTGCTGTGTTCGAGAGCCATGGGGATCATCCTTCAATGGGTTCGGGTACGGCAGGATCGTTAAAGCAAGCGCTGTGCCTTCGGGCTGTTCAGCGCTATTTGTGCATATTCGAAAGGGAAACACCGCCAAGGGCGCACCAGCCCGACACCTTGCGGCGCGGGCGGGCACTTTTTCAGAGCGCTAGAAGAACCCCAGTGGATTGATGTCGTAGCTCACCAGCAGATTCTTGGTCTGCTGGTAGTGGTCGAGGATCATCTTGTGGGTTTCGCGACCGACGCCGGACTTCTTGTAGCCACCGAATGCCGCATGCGCCGGGTAGAGGTGGTAGCAGTTGGTCCATACGCGTCCGGCCTTGATCGCCCGGCCCATCCGGTAGGCCCGGTTGATGTCACGGGTCCAGACGCCCGCGCCCAGGCCGTACTCGGTGTCGTTGGCGATCGCCAGCGCTTCGGCTTCGTCCTTGAAGGTGGTCACGCCGATCACCGGGCCGAAGATTTCTTCCTGGAACACCCGCATCTTGTTGGTGCCCTTGAGCAGCGTCGGCTGGATGTAATAACCGGTCGCCAGGCTGCCTTCGAGTTTCTCGACGCCGCCACCGGTGAGCACTTCGGCGCCTTCCTGTTTGGCGATGTCCAGATAGGACATGATCTTGTCGAACTGCTGCTGGCTGGCCTGGGCGCCGACCATGGTGTCGGTGTCCAGCGGGTCGCCGCGCTTGATCTGCGAGACCTTCTTCATCACCGCTTCCATGAAGGGCCCGTAGATGGATTCCTGCACCAGCGCGCGCGACGGGCAGGTGCAGACTTCGCCTTGGTTGAAGAAGCCCAGCACCAGGCCTTCAGCTGCTTTCTCGATGAAGGTCGGCTCGGCCTGCATGATGTCTTCGAAGTAGATGTTCGGGCTCTTGCCGCCCAGCTCGACGGTGCTCGGGATGATGCTCTCGGCGGCGCGCTTCATGATGTGCGAGCCCACCGGGGTGGAGCCGGTGAAAGCGATCTTGGCGATGCGTTTGCTGCTCGCCAGGGCTTCGCCGGCTTCACGGCCGTAGCCCTGGACGATGTTTAGCACGCCCGGCGGCAACAGATCGCCGATCACTTCCATCAGCACGGCGATGCCCAGCGGCGTCTGCTCGGCGGGCTTCAAGACTACGCAGTTGCCGGCGGCCAGCGCCGGGGCGAGCTTCCAGGCGGCCATCAGAATCGGGAAGTTCCAGGGGATGATCTGCCCGACCACACCCAGCGGCTCGTGGAAGTGATAGGCCGCGGTGTGCTCGTCGATCTCCGCGCTGGTGCCTTCCTGGGCGCGGATGCAGCCGGCGAAATAGCGGAAGTGATCGGCCGCCAGCGGGATGTCGGCGTTCAACGTCTCGCGCACGGCCTTGCCGTTGTCCCAGGTTTCGGTGATGGCGAGCATTTCGAGGTTCTGCTCGATGCGATCGGCGATCTTCAGCAGGATCAGCGAGCGCGCCTGCACACTGGTCTTGCCCCAGGCATCGGCGGCGGCGTGGGCGGCGTCCAGGGCTTTCTCGATATCGGCGGCGTCCGAGCGGGGAAACTCGGCGATGGGCTGGCCGTTGACCGGAGAGAGGTTGGTGAAATATTGGCCGTTGACCGGCTCGACGAACTCGCCGTTGATGAAGTTGCCGTAACGGGACTTGAAGGAAACGACAGCGCCTTCGCTGCCGGGATGGGCGTAACGCATGGTGAGTCTCCGGAACTTGTAATTGTGTTGGGACTGCTGTGATTCAGCGTAGAACAAAGCCCGTTCGTCGGTTGGCGAGGCGACGTGCGGTGCGGCGGCTAGGGGGCGGGTGCTGTGCTAATCTGCGCCGCAGTTTTCGGCGCCGACAGGCGCGGCTGTGTCGCCTGATCCGATGGCTCAGCGTGGCATTTTTCAGAGGTCACCCATGCATATCCACATTCTCGGCATCTGCGGCACCTTCATGGGCTCGCTCGCAGTGCTGGCCAAGGAACTGGGCCATCGCGTCACCGGCTCCGACGCCAACGTCTATCCCCCGATGAGCACCCAGCTCGAGGCCCAGGGCATCGAGCTGACCCAGGGCTACGAGCCGAGCCAGCTCGACCCGGCACCGGATCTGGTGGTGATCGGCAATGCGCTCTCTCGCGGCAACCCGGCGGTGGAATACGTGCTGAACAAGGGCCTGCCTTATGTTTCCGGTCCGCAATGGCTGGCCGATCACGTGCTCCAGGGCCGCTGGGTACTGGCCGCCGCCGGCACCCATGGCAAGACCACCACCAGCAGCATGCTGGCCTGGGTGTTGGAGCATGCGGGCATGAGCCCGGGCTTTCTCATCGGCGGCGTGCCGCAGAACTTCGGTATCTCGGCGCGCCTGGGCGGCACACCGTTTTTCGTGGTCGAGGCGGATGAGTACGACAGCGCCTTCTTCGACAAACGCAGCAAGTTCGTCCATTACCGCCCGCGCACCGCGATCCTGAATAATCTCGAGTTCGACCATGCGGACATCTTCCCGGATCTCGCGGCGATCGAACGGCAGTTCCATCATCTGGTGCGCACCGTGCCTAGCGAAGGGCTGGTCATTCATCCGCAGGCTGAAGAAGCACTCAAGCGCGTCATCGGCATGGGCTGCTGGACGCCGGTGCAGACCACTGGAGAAGACGGTCAGTGGCAGGCGAACCTGCTGCGCGCCGACGGCTCACGGTTCGAGGTGATTTTCGAGGGTGCCGTGCAGGGCGTGGTGGACTGGGAGCTGACTGGCCAGCACAACGTCAACAACGCACTGGCGACCCTCGCCGCGGCGCGTCACGTCGGCGTGCTGCCAAAGCAGGGGGCCGAGGCGCTGAGCGAGTTCCGCAGCGTAAAACGGCGGATGGAGAAGGTCGCCGAGGTCAACGGCGTGACCATTTACGATGATTTCGCCCATCACCCGACCGCCATCGCCACGACCCTCGACGGTTTGCGCAAGCGGGTGGGCGATACGTCGATCATTGCGGTGATCGAGCCGCGTTCCAACTCCATGAAGCTCGGTGCCCATCGCGAGGGATTGGCTGAGTCGGTTGCGCTGGCCAATCAGGCGATCTGGTACGCGCCGCCGAATCTCGGCTGGGACCTGGCGGCCACCGTCGCCGGCTCGCCGGTCGAAACGACCGTGTGCGATTCGCTGGAAGCCATCATTACCAAGGTCAAGGCCGACGCCACGCCGGGCACGCAGGTGGTGGTAATGAGCAACGGCGGCTTTGGCGGGTTGCACGTCAAATTGGCCGCCGCTTTGAGCTGATCGCCCAAGGTGGAAACGCTTCGCGGTTTCCACCCTACGAGTTTGCGAATAGGGCGAATTTGTTCTCAAAGTGTCGCGAGCGAAGCTTAGGCAAGGCGAAACCTTGCGAGAAAGCGGAGCTTGCTGGTGCGAGTGAGCATTTCGAGTAAGGTTTCAACGCAGCATAAGCAAGCGCAGCAGCTTTGGGAGCAAATTCATGAGCGGACCGGAACGCATCACCTTGGCCATGACCGGCGCCTCTGGCGCTCAGTACGGTCTGCGTCTGCTGGATTGCCTGATTCAGGAAGACCGTGAGGTGCACTTCCTGATTTCCAAGGCTGCGCAACTGGTGATGGCCACCGAGACCGACGTCGTGCTGCCGGCCAAGCCGCAGGCCATGCAGGCATTCCTTTCCGAATACACGGGCGCGGCGGCTGGGCAGATCCGCGTGTTCGCCAAGGAAGACTGGATGGCGCCGCCGGCTTCCGGCTCCGGCGCGCCGACGGCGATGGTGGTGGTGCCGTGCTCGACCGGGACCCTGTCGGCCATCGCGACCGGTGCCTGCAACAACCTGATCGAGCGCGCGGCGGACGTTGCGTTGAAAGAGCGTCGCCAGCTGATCTTGGTCCCGCGTGAAGCGCCCTATTCGAGCATCCACCTGGAGAACATGCTCAAGCTGTCCAATCTCGGCGTGACTATCCTGCCGGCATCACCCGGCTTCTATCACCAACCGCAGACCCTCGACGATCTGATCGATTTCGTCGTCGCGCGCATCCTCAACCTGCTCAACATCCCGCAAGACATGCTGCCGCGTTGGGGCGAGCACCATATCGTCAGCGATGATTGAGCCGGCCCTTGAACGGATAGGTTGAGCGCAGCGATACCATCGGGATTACCTCACAAGCGGAGCGTCCATGAAGCAACCAGCCATGCAACTCTGCTCGACATTCCTGACCATCCTGCTGCTGTCCGGCTGCGCCACGGTACGCACCATGGATGCCGCCAAACCCGGTGCGCCGATCATCTATTCAGGTACCCGTCTGGACTGGTACAGCCTCAACGGTGGCTGTTGTCCTCTCGATCGGTTTGGTGCCGAGGCGCCGAAATACGCGGCGCTCGATCTGCCCGCTAGCGCCTTGTTGGACACGCTGCTGCTCCCCTTTGCCCTGGCGGCGGAGCTGGGCGTCGGGCTCGGTGTCCGCGGCGGGCTCTGATCGCGCTCCGCTGCGTGCGGCATAACTGATCTGGATCCAGGCGGAGCGGTTTTACGGCTGACATAATTTTGCTCACCGATAGCGCTGCGCATGGTCGCCGACACGAGGAGAGCCGATGTGAAAGACCGGGCCCAGTTCCACATCAATTACTGGATGATCGCCATCCTGGTTTTTCTCGGCTTGCAGTATTTGCTGTCGATGCAGCAGGAAGTGGCGACCATCCCCTACAGCGAGTTCGAGCAGCACCTCAAGGACGGTCGTGTCGAAGAGCTGGCGATTACCGAGCGGCGGATCGAGGGCACGCTCAAGGAGCCCTTGGCCGGCGGCCAGCGGCGCTTCATCGCCAACCGCGTCGAACCGCAGCTGGCCGAGCACCTGCAGCAGTATCCGGTGCGCTACACCGGCAAGGTCGAGAGCACGCTGGTGCGCGACCTGCTGTCGTGGATCATTCCTGCGGCGCTGTTCTTCGGTATCTGGCTGTTTCTGCTCAAGCGCATCGGTGGCGGCCTGGGTGGCGGCGGCATGATGCAGATCGGCAAGAGCAAGGCACGGATCTACGTCGAGACCGACATGAAGGTGACCTTCGCCGACGTGGCCGGCGTCGACGAGGCCAAGGACGAGCTCAAGGAAATCGTCGAATTTCTGCGTGACCCAAAGAGCTACGGCCGCCTCGGCGGGCGCATGCCCAAGGGCGTCCTGTTGGTCGGCCCGCCCGGCACAGGCAAGACGCTCCTGGCGCGCGCCGTGGCGGGCGAGGCGAAGGTGCCGTTCTTCTCCATTTCCGGCTCCGAGTTCGTGGAAATGTTCGTCGGTGTCGGCGCGGCGCGGGTACGCGACCTGTTCGAACAGGCGCGCGCCCAGGCACCGGCGATCATCTTCATCGATGAACTGGACGCCCTGGGCCGTGCTCGCGGTGCCGGGCCGCTATCCGGCGGCCATGATGAAAAGGAGCAGACGCTCAACCAGCTGCTGGTGGAGATGGACGGTTTCGATACCTCCAGCGGTCTGGTGCTGCTGGCCGCCACCAACCGTCCCGAAATCCTCGACCCGGCACTGCTGCGCGCCGGCCGTTTCGATCGTCAGGTGCTGGTGGACCGGCCGGACAAGATCGGGCGAGTACAGATCCTCGAGGTGCATCTGAAGAAGGCGCGGCTGGGCACCGATGTCGACCCGCAGGCCATTGCCGCGCTGACGCCGGGTTTCACCGGCGCCGACCTGGCCAACCTGGTCAACGAGGCGACGCTGCTGGCAACCCGGCGCAACGCAGAGGCTGTGGCGATGGAGGATTTCACCACCGCCATCGAACGCATCATTGCCGGCCTTGAGAAGCGCAATCGCCTGCTCAACCCGCGTGAGCGCGAGATCGTCGCCTATCACGAGATGGGTCACGCACTGGTCGCCATGGCGCTGCCGGGCGTAGACCCGGTGCACAAGGTCTCGATCATTCCGCGCGGCATGGGTGCGCTGGGTTACACCATCCAGCGGCCTATCGAGGACCGATTCCTGATGACCCGCGACGAGCTGGAAAACAAGATGGCCGTGCTGCTCGGCGGACGTGCCGCGGAGTGGCTGGTGTTTGGCCATCTGTCCACCGGCGCGGCAGACGACTTGGCCAAGGTGACCGATATAGCTCGGGCGATGGTGACCCGCTATGGCATGTCGCGGCGCCTCGGCCATATGGCATTGGAGCGCGAGCCTAACGCCTTTCTGGGCAACGAGGCGATGCTCGGTCTCAAACCTCAGCATGACTATGCGGAAAGTACTGCCGCGGCGATCGACGAGGAGGTGCAGGAGCTGGTGCAGTCCTCCTTCCAGCGCAGTCTGGAACTGCTCGAAGCGCGCCGGGCGCTGTTGGAGCGTAGTGCTCAGCGGCTGCTGCAACAGGAGACCCTGGATGGGGAGGCGCTACGCGAGTTGAGCGCCGCCGTGGGCGACCTTCCGGTACAGGCCGCGCCCTAGAGGCGCACGGAAAAGAACGGCTCAGGAGGAGCAATACGGGTTGCGCTGACGCTATGTCGCATATCGCGCGCACGTTGCAGCCGACTTGAGCCAGCGCCTTACCGCAGCGTCTCGCGCATCATTCCGAGCCCAACGCCTGCCCCGCCCCAGCAGCCGCTTCGCCTCCGATAAGAAAAGGTTATCGCTCGATCAGCGGCTGTCATTAGGCAGCGCGCCTGGTGGTTCTTAGAGTGTTGCCATGCAAAGGCCGCATGGCCACCAAGAAGAACAAGAAAGCGAGGGAAGACGATGAGGCCTGGCCTGATCGCGAGCGGGCGGCGCATTCAATCGCCTGCTGTTTGCCATTCATATGATCTGAGTTGTGGTATGCCTGCCGAGCCTGGAGCGGCGCGCCCCAGCCGCTCGCGCCTTGCCCAGTCTCGCCTGCGCCATCTCTCTAGCCTGATTTATCCGCTTCGGCAGCCTGTGGCGCGGCGAAATCGCGTGGATGGGCCGGTGGCCACTACATCGTTCGGGCGAATTGGAAAACAAAGTGGCCGGCCGAATTTGACAGCCAATCATATGATGATAGGGTTCAGTAGACCCAAGGGCAGCCGCACAGAGGCTCGCATGTCGAACAACTATCACAGCGCAACGGTGGAATGGCTGGGTTCCTGGATCGCCTCGGGCAAGGTCCAGCCGGGCGAGGCGCTGAAGGTCGAGGCCGGCCTTTGCGAAGAGCTGGGCGTGAGTCGCACCGTGATCCGCGAGGCGATCAAGACGCTGGTGGCCAAGGGCATGCTCGACGTCGGCCCGAAGGTGGGCACGCGGGTGACGCCGGTGCGCTCCTGGAACCTGTTCGACGTTCAGGTCGTCGGCTGGCTGGCCGAGAACGGCCTGCCGGAAAGCTTCGTGATGGACCTGATCGACTTGCGCCGGACGATAGAGCCGACCGCCGTGCGCTGGGCCTGCGAGCGCGCAACACCGAAACAGATCGCCGAAATCCAGGCGACCTACCAGGCGCTTGCCGCGTCCCTGGGCGACAAGGACGAGTACAACCGCGCTGACAAACTCTTCCACGAGGCAGTGCTGGCGGCCAGCCACAACCAGTTCATCGAACGCATGGTGCCGGCGCTGGGCGCCTTGCTGGCGGTGTCGTTCGAGGTGTCCTCGACGGTTCCTGACGAACTCGGACTGACCCTGCCGTTGCACAAGGAAATCGCCGACGCCATCGCCAGTCGCGATGGCGCGCGCGGGGTCTGGGCGTGCATGACGCTGATCGAGCGTGCGGCCCTGACCATCTCACGTCATTACCCGGAGCTCGTGGTGTCACGCGGCGAGCAGACTGCGCCATAAAAACAATGAAAGCGGAGTGCGACCATGCAATGGCTGCCCATCTCGCAACAACGCTACAGACTGGCCGAGGGCCCGTTCTGGGATGCCCGGGACCAGGCGCTTTACTGGGCCGACATCGTCGGTCGACTGGCCTGCCGGCTGGGCCCGGACGGCTATCGGCAATGGCAGTTGGCCGAGCCGGTATCGGCCGTCATCCCCTGCGCCAACGGCGATGCGCTGGTGACCCTGGCCAGCGGCGTGTACCGCCTCGATCTCAACGCTTCTGAAGCTGACCTCAAGCGGTTCTGCGTCGCCGATGCCACTTCCGGCAACCGCGCCAACGAAGCACGCTGCGACGCCCGGGGCCGGCTCTGGCTCGGCACCATGCAGAACAACATCGCCGAAGACGGCAGCGATATTCCGATTACACGGCGCTCCGGCGGGCTGTTCCGAGTCGACCCGGACGGCTCGGTCACGCAGCTGCTCAGCGATCTGGGCATCGTCAATACGCTGCTGTGGAACGAGGCGGGTGATCGCGTCATCTGCGGCGACACGCTGGATAAGTCGTTGTACAGCCACCGCATCGCCGCCGACGGGCGTCTGGTCGACCGAAAGGTCTGGGCCGGTCCGCATCCGCGTGGCGTACCCGACGGTTCGGCCATGGATTCGGCAGGCTACGTCTGGAATGCACGCTGGGGCGGGCATTGCCTGCTGCGCTACGCACCGGACGGTTGCCTTGATCGCATCGTCGAGTTGCCTGTCAGCCATCCCACCAGTTGCGTGTTCGGCGGCCCCGATCTGACCCATTTGTATGTGACCTCGGCCATGCCCGATGACGCGTCGAACGACCTGGACGGCGCCGTGTTGATGGCCGAAGTCGGCATCGTCGGGCTGCCCTGTACAGGCTTCGCCGGTTGACCTGTTTATCCGGCCGCCATGCGGCCACTTAACTGCTCAGGAGTTGTTCACATGGCTTCACCGCTTTCATTGCCGCCGACACCTGAACCCCAACGCGGCGAACGCCTGAAAGGCAAAGTCGTGGTCGTCACCGGCGGCGCCCAGGGCATTGGCGAGGCCATTGTGGCCTGCTTCCAGGCGCAGCAGGCCAAGGTGGTCATCGGAGACATTCAGGGCGACAAGGCCGAGCGGGTCGCCGCCGGCTGGCGCGAGCGGGGCGGTGAGGTGCGCGCGCTGAGAACCGACGTCACCAAGCCTGCCGAGCTGGAGGCGCTGGTCGGTCTGGCGCTGGAGCACTACGGCCAGGTCGATGTGCTGGTCAACTGCGCAGGGGTCAACGTGTTCCGTGACCCGCTGGAGATGACCGAGGAAGACTGGCGACGCTGCTTCGCCATCGACCTGGACGGCGTCTGGTTCGGTTGCAAGGCGGCCCTGCCGCACATGGTGCAGCGCGGTGTCGGCAACATTATCAACATCGCCTCGGTGCACTCGACCAACATCATTCCCGGTTGCTTCCCATACCCCGTCGCCAAGCACGGCCTGCTCGGGCTGACCCGCGCGTTAGGCATCGAATATGCGCCCAAGGGGATTCGCGTCAACGCCATCGCGCCGGGCTACATCGAGACGCAGCTCAACGTGGACTACTGGAACGATTTCGCCGACCCGCGCGCCGAGCGTCAGCGCGCCTTCGACATGCATCCGCCGCGGCGCATCGGCCAGCCGATCGAGGTGGCGATGACCGCTTTGTTCCTCGCCACCGACGAGGCGCCGTTCATCAACGCTGCCTGCATCACCATCGATGGCGGGCGCTCGGTGCTTTACCACGATTGAGCAGTACATGGGTTCGTTTAAAGGGGCCGACAGTGGCCCCAGCGGCAAGCCGCCAGCAACGCATTCGGTGGTGACGTATCAGGGCTGAACGCCTGACGAGTCAATAAAAGCTATTCAATAAGAATAATGGAGGTAGCTATGTTCCGGTCTTTCGGAATCCGTTCGCTTTGCTGTGCAGCGTTAACTGTGGGTGCAATGAGTTTCGCCGGTGCGACCCTGGCCGACGACGAGGTCAAGATCGGCTTTCTGGTCAAGCAACCTGAAGAGCCCTGGTTCCAGACCGAATGGGCCTTCGCCGAGAAGGCCGCCAAGGACAAGGGCTTCACCCTGCTGAAGATCGCCGTGCCGGACGGTGAGAAGACCCTCGCGGCCATCGACAGCCTCGCGGCCAACGGCGCCAAGGGCTTCGTCATCTGCGCGCCCGATGTGGCGCTCGGCCCGGCCATCGTCGCCAAGTCCAAGTTCAACGACCTGAAGGTCATGGCTGTCGATGATCGCTTCGTCGATGCCAAGGGCCAGCCCATGGAAGAGGTGCCGTACCTCGGCATGGCTGCCTTCGAAGTGGGCCAGAAGCAGGGCGCGGCCATGGCCGAGGAAGCCAAGAAACGCGGCTGGGACTGGAACGACACCTACGCGGTGATCAACACCTACAACGAGCTCGACACCGGCAAGAAGCGTACTGACGGCTCGGTGGATGCGCTGAAGAAGGCCGGCTTTCCTGAAGACCACATTCTCTATACCCCGCAGAAGACCCTGGATGTGCCCGGCAGCATGAACGCCACCACCTCGGCGCTGGTGAAGCTGCCGCGCGGCGCGAAGAACCTGATCATCGGCGGCATGAACGACAACACCGTTCTGGGCGGCGTACGTGCCACCGAGAGCGCCGGGTTCAGCGCCGACAACGTGATCGGCATCGGCATCAATGGCACCGATGCCATCGGCGAACTGAAGAAGGACCACAGCGGCTTCTATGGCTCGATGCTGCCCAGCCCGCACATCGAAGGCTACGAAACCGCGCGGATGATGTACGAGTGGGTCACCACCGGCAAAGAACCGCCGAAGTACACGGCGATGGACGAAGTCACCCTGATCACCCGCGAGAACTTCCAGGAAGAACTGGAAAAGATCGGCCTCTGGAAATAGGCCGGTCCATTCGCGGGAGGCCTGATTCCAGGCCGATTTCAGTATCGAACTCGCCCGGTCGAACGGGCGAGGGTGGAGACGCTCCATGCTTCAACAAGTCAATGCGGGCGATAGCCTGCGGTTCAACGGCATCGGCAAGAACTTTCCGGGCGTGCGTGCGCTGTCGGAGATCAGCTTCGAGGCGCGTCCTGGCACCGTGCATGCCCTGATGGGTGAGAACGGCGCTGGCAAGTCGACGCTGCTGAAAATTCTCGGCGGCGCCTATCAGCCGAGCAGCGGCGATTTGCAGATCGGTGGGCGCAATCTGGCGTTTCGCTCAGCCGGTGAAAGCATCGCCAGCGGCGTCGCGGTGATCCACCAGGAGCTGCATCTGGTGCCGGAGATGAGCGTGGCCGAAAACCTCATGCTCGGGCACATGCCGTCGCGCTTCGGGCTGGTCAATCGCCGGGCGATGCTGCGTCAGGCGCGGGAACTGCTCAAAGGGCTGGCGGATGAGATCGACCCCGCCGCACGGCTGGGCAGCCTGTCGTTGGGGCAGCGCCAACTGGTGGAAATCGCCAAGGCAATGTCGCGCAACGCCCATGTGATCGCCTTCGATGAACCCACCAGCAGCCTGTCGGCGCGGGAAATCGAGCGCCTGATGGCCATCATCGCCAAGCTCCGCGACGAGGGGCGGGTGGTGCTTTACGTATCGCACCGGATGGAAGAGATCTTCCGCATCTGCGATGCGGTTACGGTGTTCAAGGACGGCCGTTTCGTCTGCACCTTCGACGACATGAGCGAGCTGACCCATGACGCGCTGGTGACCTGCATGGTCGGCCGCGATATCCAGGACATCTACAACTACCGTCCCCGTGAGCAGCAAGGCGAGGCGCTGCGCGTCGAAGGGCTGCTCGGCCACGGTTTGCAGGAGCCGGCGAATTTCTCGGTCAGCCGTGGCGAGGTGCTCGGTTTCTTCGGCCTGGTCGGCGCCGGGCGTACCGAGCTGCTGCGCCTGCTCGCCGGATTGGCTCCGCACAACGCCGGTACGGTGCAGCTCGATGGCCAGCCGTTGCAACTGAAGTCGGCGCGCGACGCCATCGCTTCGGGGATCCTGCTCTGTCCCGAGGACCGTAAGAAAGAAGGCATCGTGCCGCTGGGTAGCGTGGCGGAGAACATCAACATCGGTGCGCGTGGCCGCAATGCCCGCCTCGGTTGTCTGGTGCAGGGCCGCTGGGAGCGCGAGAACGCCGACCGGCAGATCCGTGCGCTGAACATCAAGACACCATCGCCCGACCAGCAGATCGTATTTCTCTCCGGCGGTAACCAGCAGAAGGTCATCCTCGGCCGCTGGCTATCGATGCCGATGAAGGTGCTGCTGCTCGACGAGCCCACCCGCGGCATCGATATCGGCGCCAAGGCCGAGATCTACCAGATCATCCATGACCTCGCGGCGAGCGGTATCGCGGTGATCGTCGTCTCCAGCGACCTGATGGAAGTCATCGGCATCTCCGACCGCATTCTGGTGATGAGCGAGGGCGCGATCACTGGCGAAGTCACCCGCGATCAGGCCGAAGAATCCCGCCTGCTGCAACTGGCACTTCCGCGCTCGCGCGGCTGAATAACAATGATGAGGTGCTCTATGTCTGCTCAACAAAACGCTCTGGCCGCGCCGCGGCAGGGTCTCAACATGCGCCGCTTCCTCGATGACTGGGTCATGGTGCTGGCGGCGCTCGGCATCTTCGTGTTGTCGGCGATCTTCATCGACAACTTCCTCTCGCCGTTGAACATGCGCGGCCTCGGGCTGGCGATCTCCACCGTGGGCATCGCTGCTTGCACCATGCTGTTCTGCCTGGCATCCGGGCACTTCGACCTGTCGGTCGGCTCGGTGATTGCCTGCGCGGGCGTGGTGGCGGCTGTCGTGATGCGCGATACCGAAAGCGTGTTCCTCGGCGTCTCGGCGGCGCTGGCGATGGGGCTGGTGGTCGGGCTGATCAACGGCATCGTGATCGCCAAGCTGCGTATCAATGCGCTGATCGCGACGCTGGCGACCATGCAGATCGTGCGCGGGCTGGCCTACATATTCTCCAACGGCAAGGCCGTCGGGGTGATGCAGGAAGACTTCTTCCTGTTCGGCAATGGCACTCTGCTTGGCGTGCCGGTGCCGATCCTGATTACCGTTGTCTGCTTCGCCTTCTTCGGCTGGCTGCTGAACTACACCACCTATGGCCGCAACACCATGGCCATTGGCGGCAACCAGGAAGCGGCGCTGCTGGCCGGGGTCCATGTCGACCGCACCAAGATCATTATCTTCGCCGTGCACGGCCTGATCGGTGCCCTGGCCGGCGTGGTGCTGGCGTCGCGGATGACCTCGGGGCAGCCGATGATCGGCCAGGGCTTCGAGCTGACCGTGATCTCCGCCTGCGTGCTCGGGGGCGTCTCGCTCAGCGGTGGCATCGGCATGATCCGCCATGTGATCGCGGGGGTGCTGATTCTGGCGATCATCGAGAACGCGATGAATCTGAAGAATATCGACACCTTCTACCAGTACGTCATCCGCGGCACGATTCTGTTGCTGGCGGTGATCATCGATCGGCTGAAGCAGCGCTGATCCCAATCGCGCCGGTTGCCGGCGCGCTGGAGAAAACCCGTGGATACACAGCTGATCGCGCTGGACTGGGGGACCAGTTCACTGCGCGCTTATCGACTCGGTGCGGCCGGCGAAACGCTGGAGGTGCGCGGTTTGCCGCTGGGCGTCATGCAGCTCGACGGCAGCGAGGCGGAGTTCGAACGCGCACTCGAACAGGCCTGCGGCGACTGGCAACGGGCCGCCCCCGAGGTGCCGATGATCGCCTGTGGCATGGTCGGCAGCGCCCAGGGTTGGCGTGAAGCCCGCTATGTCGAAGCGCCGCTCGGGGCCGGTGAGCTGACGTTGTTGCCCATCGAGCGATCGCACGGGATGCCGCTGTGGCTGGTGCCCGGCGTGATTCAGCGCGGCAGCGTCCCGAACGTCATGCGTGGCGAAGAAACCCAGGTGTTCGGCCTGCTCGATGGCGATGGCGACCAGGTTGAGCCGTTGCTGATCGGCCTGCCGGGCAGCCACAGCAAATGGGTCACGGTGGAGGGCGGACAGCTCAGCCGATTCCAGACCTTCATGACCGGGGAGGTGTATCAGGCGCTGCTCGGCCATACGATCCTCGGCCGCACGGCGGTGACCAGCGAGAGCTTCAATGCAGCGGCCTTCGAGCGCGGCCTGCGCGTGGCGAGGTCGAGCGAGGGGCAAGCCGGTCCGCTGTCGACGATCTTCAGCAGCCGCACGCTGGTGCTGACCGGCGAGCTCAACGGCGCGGCCCAGGCCGACTACCTCTCCGGGCTGTTGATCGGCCACGAGCTGGCTGCCATGACCTCGGTGCTGCAAGTGCCGCCCTCTCAACCCATCGTCCTCATCGGCAACTCGACGCTCTGTGCCCGCTACCTGTGGGCGCTTGAGCATTGCGGCTTCGAATCGCTGCGCTTCGCGCCCGAGGCCACGGCTGCCGGGCTTTGGAAAATTGCCGCAGGCGCCGGCCTGATCGCCACCGACACAGCAGGAGAGCCGAATGTTCAACCGTACGCTCGCCACTAACGGCTTGATCGCGATTCTTCGGGGCCTGCGCCCCGAGGAAGCCGAGTCGATCGGCAGCGCGCTCTATGCCGCCGGTATCAGAATCATCGAGGTACCGCTCAATTCCCCGCAGCCGCTGCGCAGCCTCGAAATCCTGCGCCGAACCCTGCCCGAGAATTGCCTGGTCGGTGCCGGTACCGTGCTGTCCGCCGAGCAGGTGCGAGCCGTGAAGGAGGCTGGCGGACAGTTGATCGTCATGCCGCACTGCGACGTTCAGGTGCTGCGCGCCGCGAAGGACGCGGGTCTCTACCTCGCGCCGGGTGTCGCCACGCCGAGCGAGGCCTTTGCTGCGCTGGCCGCCGGCGCCGACGCACTCAAGTTGTTCCCCGCCGAGCAGGTCGGTATCGGTGCGATGAAAGCCTGGCTGGCCGTGCTGCCACCCGGCACGGCGCTGCTGCCGGTAGGCGGCATCACGCCGGACAACATGGCGCCTTATCTGCGTGCGGGGGCGGCCGGCTTCGGTCTGGGCTCAGCACTTTATTCGCCGGGATTGCCCGCTGACGAGGTGGGTCGCCGGGCTCAGGCCTTCATTCAGGCCCGCCGCGCGGCGATGGCCTGACCACTTTCTGCGAGAGACCGAGAAATGAAGATTACCCGCCTTACCACGCTGGTCGTGCCGCCACGCTGGCTGTTCCTCAAGATCGAAACGGATGAAGGCATCACCGGCTGGGGCGAGCCGGTGGTCGAAGGCCGTGCGCACAGCGTCGCCGCGGCAGTGGATGAGTTGGCCGACTACCTTGTGGGGCGCGACCCGCGCAACGTCGAAGATCTCTGGACGGTCATGTACCGCGGCGGCTTCTACCGCGGCGGGCCGATCCTCATGAGCGCCATCGCCGGCATCGATCAGGCGCTGTGGGACATCAAGGGCAAGGCATTGGGCGTCTCGGTCAGCGACCTGCTCGGTGGCCGGGTGCGCGAGCGTATCCGGGTGTATTCCTGGATCGGCGGTGATCGTCCGGCGGATACCGCCAACGCCGCCCGCGATGCGGTGGCGCGGGGGTTCAGCGCGGTGAAGATGAACGCCAGCGAGGAGCTACAGTTCGTCGACAGCCACGCCAAGGTCGATGCGGTGTTGGCGAACATGGCGGCCGTACGCGACGCGGTGGGCAAGAACATCGGTATTGGCGTGGATTTTCACGGCCGCGTGCACAAGCCCATGGCGAAGATCCTGATCAAGGAGCTCGAGCCCTATCGACCGATGTTCATCGAGGAGCCGGTGCTCAGTGACAACTACGAGGCGCTCAAGGAATTGGCACCGCTGTCCTGCGCGCCGATCGCCCTGGGCGAGCGGTTGTACTCACGCTGGGATTTCAAGCGCATCCTCGCCGAAGGCTACGTCGACATCATCCAGCCCGACACCTCCCACGCCGGTGGTATCACCGAGACGCGCAAGATTGCCAGCATGGCCGAGGCCTACGACGTCGCGCTGGCACTGCATTGCCCGCTCGGGCCGATTGCCCTGGCGGCGTGCCTGCAGCTGGATGGCGTCTGCTACAACGCCTTCATTCAAGAGCAGAGCCTGGGCATCCATTACAACCAGGGCAATGACCTGCTCGACTATATCTCCAATCGCGAGGTGTTCGAGTATCAGGATGGCTTCGTGGCGATACCGAACGGGCCAGGACTGGGCATCGAGATCAATGAAGATTACGTGCTGGAGCAGGCGCGCATTGGCCATCGCTGGCGCAACCCCATCTGGCGCCACGCCGACGGCAGCGTCGCCGAGTGGTGAGCCCCAGTTTGCGGTGAGTTGTTGGCACACCGAGCAGGTGTTTGAAAAAGGCCCCGTGCGGGGCCTTTTGCGCATCAGGGCTTGGGGAATTTGTAGATCGTGGTCTGGGTGTAGGTCTGGCCCGGATCGAGGCGAGTGCTCGGGAAATTCGGCTGATTGGGCGCGTCCGGGTAGTGCTGGGTTTCGAGGGTAAAGGCGCTCCAGTGCGGATAGGCCTTGCCGCCTTTGCCGTTGATGCTGCCGTCGAGGAAGTTGCCGGTATAGAGCTGGACGCCGGGTTCGGTGGTGTACATCAGCAGCCGCCGTCCGGACTCGGGATCGAGCACCTCGGCGGCCAGCTTGCTCAGGTCTCCGTCGGTGTCGAGCACCCAGTTGAAATCGAAGCCGCCGGCCTTGGCTTCGGCGAATTTCAGCTGCTGATGATCATCTTTGATATGCGCGCCGAAAGGGGTCGGCTGGAGGAAGTCCATCGGCGTGCCTTTGACCTCGGCCAGCTCGCCGGTGGGGATCAGCTTTTCGGTCACCGGCGTGTAGCGCGAGGCGTACAGGGTCGCGACCTGATCGAGCACACTCGGGCTGCCCGCCCCGGCGAGGTTGAAGTAGCTGTGGTTGGTCAGGTTGAGCACCGTGGGTTTGTCAGTGGTGGTGCGGTACTGGATGCGTAGCTCATTGTCGTCGTTGAGGCTGTAGGTCACGTGAGTGGTCATGGTGCCGGGGAAACCCATTTCGCCATCGGGCGACACGTAGCTCAACTCGACGCCGACGCTGCCGTCCTCGTCGGCAGGCTTGGCCTTCCAGACCCGCTTGTCGAAGCCCTCCGGCCCGCCGTGCAGGGCGTTGCTGCCGTCATTCTGCGGGACTTGATAGGTCTTGCCGTCGAGTTCGAAGCGGCCATTGGCGAGGCGGTTACCGAAGCGGCCGATGGTCGCGCCGAAATACACGTTGCCGTTCTTGATGTAGCCATCGACGTCGTCGAAGCCAAGCACGATGTCTTCGAACTTGCCGTTCTTGTCCGGCACCCGTAACGACTGCAGCACGCCGCCGTAGGTGATCACGACGGCTTCCAGTCCCTGGCTGTTCTTCAGGGTGTATTTCTCGATGGGCGTGCCGTCCGGCATCTTGCCGAAACTGCCGTGCTGGTTGGACAGGCCTGCGGCCTGTGCGCCGAGTGTGCTGATCATGAGAGACAGGGCAATTCCGTTGAGTAACAGTCTGGGTTGCATGGTTTCACCTGGCATTGTTGTTGTTTTTTGCGTGAGCGCACGCCGCCAGGATGGTATGGGTGGGCGACGTTGCGCCGGCTAAAGCCTAGACAGCCGAGCCATTCCCTCCCAATACGAATTACGGCATTTACGATACGCAAACCGATATGCCTTGCGCGTGTTGATGCGAGCGGTGATCAGGTGCGCTGGCGGGTTGTGTGCTGCGCCAGTGCCCACTCGACGTGTTCGCGTACCAGCTCGGACGGATCGTCGCGGCGCGCCTGCAGCGCTTCGAGCACAGGAATGCTCGAGGGCGCGTTGCCCAGGCCTACCGCCAGGTTGCGCAACCAGTTCTGATAGCCCGTGCGCCGCAGCGGCGAGCCTTCGGTACGGCTGAGAAACTCGTCTTCGGTCCAGCGAAACAGCGTGGCCAGCTCGGCATTGTCGAGACTGTGACGGGGCTGGAAGTCGCTCTGCTCGGTCGGTTTGGCGAAGCGATTCCAGGGGCAGACGATCTGGCAGTCGTCGCAGCCGAACACACGATTGCCGATCTTCGACCGCAGCTCGACGGGAATCGAACCTTTCAGCTCGATGGTGAGGTAGGAAATGCAGCGCCGCGCATCCAGCATGCGTTCGCCGACGAAGGCTTCGGTCGGGCAGATGTCCAGGCAGGCGTGGCAACTGCCGCAGTGGTCGCGCGCGGTGGGCTCGTCGACCGGCAGGGCGATGTCGACGAAGAGTTCGCCAAGGAAGAACCAGCTGCCAGCCTTGCGATTGAGCACCAGGGTGTTCTTGCCGATCCAGCCGAGGCCGGCCTGTTGCGCCACGGCTTTTTCCAGCACCGGTGCGCTGTCGACGAACGCACGGAAGCCGAAGGGTCCGATCACCTGCTGAATACGCTCGGCCAGTTGCTGCAGGCGTTTGCGGATCAGCTTGTGATAGTCACGGCCCAATGCGTAGCGGGACACATAGGCTTTTTCCGGATGCGCCAGTTGCGCGGCCATGCGCGTATCGCCCGGCAAATAATCCATGCGCAGCGACACGACCCGCAGCGTGCCCGGCACCAGCTGCTCCGGGTGGGAACGTTTGCTGCCATGGGCAGCCATATAGTCCATCTCGCCGTGGTAGCCGGCCGCCAGCCAGCGCTCGAGGTGCGCCTCATGCTCGCCCAGGTCGACGCCGGTGATGCCGACCTGCTGGAAGCCGAGCTCGCGGCCCCACTCCTTGATGGAGGCGGCAAGTGCGGCGGGGTCGAGGGTGGTGCTGGACATGGCTTCGGGTCGTCGGGCGTTGCGGCGTGCGATGGGCGGGCTGATGTTCGGTGCGGCGCGCGGCGCCCGTTCTAGCTGCCGCGCTGCCCGCCTTGAGGCGGCGATGTTTCTGTTGATCTGCCATCGACGCGCTGCGGGCGGTCACGCAGACGCATGCGTATAATTCTGCCAGATATTCGCTCGGGTGATTCATGTCCCAGACCACCGATACACTCCCCAACCGTCTTTACTCGGCCGCTCAGGTGCGTGAACTCGACGCTCGGCTGATCGCCGCCGGGACGCCCGGTTTCGAACTGATGCAGCGCGCCGCCCATGCCGCCTGGCGCGCTCTGCGCCGGCGCTGGCCGGATGCCGAAGAGATCACGGTACTGGCCGGGCGCGGCAATAACGCCGGCGATGGTTACCTGATCGCCGCTTTGGCGCAGCGTGCTGGTCGTCAGGTTCAGGTGATCACCGTGGGTGACCCCCGGCAGCTGCAGGGTGATGCCGCCCAGGCATTCAGTGAAGCGCAGGCAGCGGGCGTCAAGATGACGCCCTGGTCGCCCTCTGCCGAGCTACGTGGCGTGCTGGTCGATGCGCTGCTTGGCACCGGTATCACTGGCGAGGTGCGTGAGCCCTACGCCAGCGCTATTCGCGCCATGAACGAAAGTACTCTGCCGATCATTGCCGTCGATTTGCCGTCGGGACTCTGTGCCGATACCGGGTGTCTGTTGGGCGAGGTGGTGCAGGCCGAACTGACGGTAACATTCATCGGGCTCAAGCTCGGCCTGCTCACGGGGGAGGGACCGGCCCGGATCGGAGCGCTGGTATTCGACGATCTGCAAGCCGATGCGCAGGTGGTCGAGCAGAGTGAATATGCCGCGCTGCGCATGTCCGAGGCGATACTGCCCAAGCTCGCGCCCCGTTCCCCGACGGCTCATAAAGGCAGTTTCGGTCAGGTCCTGGTTATCGGCGGCGACCTTGGCACCGGTGGTGCCGCCTTGCTGACCGCCGAAGCGGCGCTGCGCTGCGGGGCCGGCATGGTGACCCTGGCCACACGCCCGGAGCACGTTACCGCCTCGCTGATGCGACGCCCGGAGATCATGTGCAGCGGTGTCGAGTCGACCTATGCGCTGACCGGGCTGACTCAACGCGCCGATGTACTGGTGATCGGGCCGGGCCTGGGCCAAGCACCGTGGGGGCGCAGTTTGCTGTCGCTGGCGCCGCAGTGTCGCGTCCCTCAAGTGTGGGACGCCGATGCGCTGAACCTGCTGGCGACAGGTGCAGTCGAGTTGCCGGCGAACTGCCTGCTGACGCCGCACCCTGGCGAGGCGGCGCGGCTATTGGGTATTCCGGTGGCCGAAGTACAGGCTGATCGTCCGGCAGCGGCCCGTGCTCTGGCGGCCCGGTTCGACTGTGCCGTGCTGCTCAAGGGCGCCGGAACCCTGATTGCCGACCGTGATGGCCGCCTGGCGCTGTGCGATCGCGGCCACCCGGCGATGGCCAGCGCGGGGCTGGGCGATGTTCTCGCTGGTGTTGCGGGTGCGCTACTGGCACAGGGGCTGGAACCCTATGAAGCGGCCTGCCTGTCGGTCTGGCTGCATGCTTCGGCCGGAGAGCGGCTTGGCGCAGCGGGCAGGGGGCTTGCCGCGGCTGATCTGATTCCGGTGGTTCGCCAATTGCTCGAGGAGCATTCGCCATGCTTGAACTGACGCTGGTGGCGGCCGACGAAGACGCCATGCTTTCTCTGGGGGCGCGCATCGCCCAGGCGACCGGTGGTCGGGGCGTGATCTATCTGCATGGCGATCTCGGCGCCGGCAAAACCACGCTGTCACGCGGGCTGATCCGTGGCCTGGGGCACGCGGGCAAGGTCAAGAGCCCGACATTCACACTGGTCGAACCCTACGAAACGCCCACGGCGCGTGTCTTCCATTTCGATCTGTACCGCTTGGTCGATCCGGAAGAGCTTGAGTTTCTCGGCATCCGCGACTATTTCGAAGGTAACGCCTTGTGCCTGGTGGAGTGGCCGGAACGTGGCGCCGGCATTTTGCCAAAGGCCGACCTGGACATTACCATTACGCCCCACGGGGCCGGCCGTATGCTGCGCCTGACGCCACATGGCGTGCGCGGTGAAGGCTGGTGTTCCATCCTGACCGTCGGCAATCAATGAACATCATGGGGTTGGGTATGCGCATGCGCGCGCTGGTAAGTGGTTTGGCATTGATGCTAGCGGCCGTTCAGGTCCTGGCTGCCTCAGATGTGCAGAGCGTGCGATTGTGGCGGGCACCCGACAACACCCGTCTGGTCTTCGATCTTTCCGGCCCGGTAGAGCACAAGGTGTTCACGCTTTCGGCGCCTGATCGCATCGTGATCGACGTCGAAGGCGCTAACCTGCCCAAGCCGTTCGATCAGTTGCCCCTCGATAACACCCCCATTTCCGGTTTGCGTGCGGCGAAGTTCGATGCCGACACGCTCCGTGTGGTCATCGATCTCTCTGCGTCAGTCACGCCGAAGAGCTTTACGCTGCCGCCGAACCAGCAGTACGGCGACCGCCTGGTCGTCGACCTGTTCGACGAGGGCGCCGAGCCTTCCACCACGGCCAGCGTTCCGACGACCACCACGCCGAGCAAGCCTGCCGCGCCGGTGTCGCCGACCCTGCCGGCGCTGAAGCTGCCACCGCTGCCGTCCAGCAAGCGCGACATCGTGGTCGCCATCGATGCCGGCCATGGCGGCGAAGACCCGGGGGCGATCGGTCCCGGCAAGACCTTCGAGAAAAATGTGGTGTTGCAGATCGCCAAAGAGCTGCAGCGCCAGATCAACGCGGAAAAAGGCTACCGGGGCGAGCTCGTGCGCACCGGGGACTACTTCATTCCGTTACGCAAACGTACCGAGATCGCCCGTAAGAAGGGCGCCGACCTGTTCGTCTCGATACATGCGGACGCCGCGCCCCGTTCATCCGCTTATGGCGCCTCCGTGTTCGCCTTGTCGGACCGTGGCGCCACGTCCGAAACCGCGCGCTGGCTGGCCGACAGCGAGAACCGCTCGGACCTGATCGGCGGCGCTGGAAACGTCAGCCTGGGCGACAAGGACCAGATGCTCGCGGGCGTCTTGCTGGACCTGTCGATGACCGCCTCCCTGTCGTCCAGCCTCAATGTCGGGCAGAAGGTGCTGAGCAACATGGGCCGGATCACGCCGCTGCACAAGTCCCGGGTCGAGCAGGCCGGATTCATGGTCCTGAAGTCTCCGGACATTCCGTCGATCCTGGTCGAGACCGGTTTCATCTCCAATCCGTCCGAGGCCCGCAAGCTGCAAACGGCGGCGCATCAGCAGTCATTGGCGCGTTCCATCCACAGCGGTGTGAAGCAGTTCTTCCAGGAAAATCCGCCACCGGGCACCTATGTCGCCTGGCTGCGGGATTCCGGCAAGATCGCCAGCGCACCGCGCGAACATGTGGTGCGGTCGGGTGAAAGCCTGGCCCTGTTGGCCGAGCGCTATCAGGTCAGTCTGCCGGCTTTGCGTAGCGCCAACAGCCTGAAGAGCGACGTGATCAAGGTTGGCCAGACCCTGAACATTCCTGCCACGACACTGGCTTCTCAGCCATGACCGAAGCTGCACGCATCCAGCTATTGAGCCCACGACTGGCGAACCAGATCGCGGCGGGTGAGGTGGTCGAGCGACCTGCTTCGGTGATCAAGGAGCTGCTGGAAAACAGCCTCGATTCGGGCGCGACGCGGATCGAGGTGGATGTCGAGCAGGGCGGCGTGAAGCTCTTGCGCGTGCGTGACGACGGTTGCGGCATTCCGGCCGATGATCTCCCGTTGGCATTGGCGCGGCATGCCACCAGCAAGATTCGCGACCTGGAAGACCTGGAGCGGGTGATGAGCCTCGGGTTTCGGGGCGAGGCGCTGGCGTCGATCAGTTCGGTATCGCGTCTGACGCTTACCTCGCGCACGGCCGATGCTGCCGAGGCCTGGCAGGTCGAAACCGAAGGCCGGGACATGGACGCTCGCGTCCAGCCGGCAGCGCATCCCGTCGGCACCTCGGTCGAGGTGCGCGATCTGTTCTTCAACACGCCGGCGCGGCGCAAGTTCCTGCGCACCGAGAAGACCGAGTTCGACCACCTGCAGGAAGTCATCAAGCGACTGGCGTTGGCGCGCTTCGACGTCGCCTTTCACCTGCGGCACAACGGCAAGGCCATTCTGGCGCTGCATCCGGCCAACGACCCGGCGTCGCGTGGGCGTCGTGTGGCCTCTGTGTGTGGTCCGGCGTTTCTCGAGCAGGCACTGCCGGTCGAGATCGAGCGAAACGGCCTGCACCTGTGGGGTTGGGTCGGCTTGCCTACCTTCTCTCGCAGCCAGGCGGACCTGCAGTATTTCTACGTGAACGGACGCATGGTGCGCGACAAGCTGGTCGCGCACGCCGTAAGGCAGGCCTATCGCGACGTGCTGTTCAACGGTCGGCATCCGACCTTCGTGCTGTTTCTGGATGTCGATCCGGCGGTTGTCGACGTCAACGTCCATCCGACCAAGCATGAGGTGCGCTTCCGCGATAACCGCATGGTGCACGACTTCCTGTACGGCACTCTGCACCGTGCACTGGGGGATGTGCGGCCGGACGACCAGTTGGCGGCACCTGCTAGCACGGGGCCCGCTGCCCAGGTTAGCGGTCGTGAAGCAGGGGAGTTCGCGGGGCAGAACGAGATGAGCCTCGCAGCCAGCGTACTCGAGCCCCAGGCGCCGCAGCCTGCCTGGCTCGGCGCGGGCGCGGGCGCTGGCTATCAGGCGCCCCGGCCGCAGCCGACGGGAAACGTCGCGGAGGCGCAGGGCGCCTATCGGGCGTTCTTTTCACCGCTGGCCGAGGCGAGTCCGGCGGCCTTGCCGGAGAGCCAGGACGACGTACCACCGCTCGGCTATGCGCTGGCGCAGCTCAAGGGCATCTACATCCTCGCTGAGAACGCGCAGGGGCTGGTGCTGGTGGATATGCATGCCGCTCATGAACGGATCATGTACGAGCGGCTGAAAACCGCGATGGCCAGCGAAGGGCTGCGCGGCCAGCCGTTGCTGGTGCCGGAGTCGATCGCCGTGAGCCAGCGCGAGGCGGATTGCGCTGAAGAGCATGGCCGGTGGTTCCAGATGCTTGGTTTCGAGCTGCAGCGACTTGGCCCCGAGAGCCTCGCCATCCGCCAGATTCCGTCCTTGCTCAAGCAGGCCGAGGCCTCGCAATTGGTTCAGGACGTGCTCGCCGACCTGCTCGAATACGGCACCAGTGATCGCATCCAGGCGCATCTCAACGAGCTGCTCGGCACCATGGCCTGTCACGGCGCGGTACGCGCGAACCGCCGTCTTACCGTGCCGGAAATGAACGGGCTGCTGCGCGACATGGAGCAGACCGAGCGCAGTGGTCAATGCAATCACGGCCGCCCGACCTGGACGCAGATGGGCATGGCTGACCTGGACAAGCTTTTCCTCCGCGGTCGCTAGTCCTCTTTATCGCTCTCGGGTGCGGCCGCCGGACCCGAGGCCTCTGTTTTGAGCCCACATGTCTCGATTACCTCCCGCCATCTTCCTCATGGGCCCGACCGCAGCCGGTAAAACCGACCTGGCCATCGAGCTCGCAAAGGTGCTGCCGTGCGACCTGATCAGCGTCGACTCGGCGCTGGTCTATCGAGAAATGGATATCGGCACCGCCAAACCCAGTGCAGAGGTGCTGCAGGCGTTTCCGCACCGTCTGATCGATATCCGTGACCCGGCGCAGAGTTACTCGGCAGCGGAGTTCGCCTCCGATGCGCTTGCCGCAATGGCCGAAAGCACGGCTGCCGGGCGCATACCGCTGCTGGTTGGGGGCACCATGCTCTACTTCAAGGCACTGAGCGAAGGCCTTGCGCAGATGCCGGCCGCCGATCAGCAGGTCCGCACGGAGCTGGAGGCACAGGCCAGAACGGAAGGGCTCGCCGCGCTCCATCGGCAATTGGCCGAGGTCGATCCGGAGTCCGCCGCACGTATCCACCCCAACGATCCGCAGCGCCTGGTCAGGGCGCTCGAGGTCTATCGTGTCAGCGGCATCAGCATGAGCGAGCATCGTGCCCGACAAAGGCAGCAAAAAGCCGGAGCGGGCGCGCCAGACGGCGGCGTCTTGCCTTATACTGTCGCGCAGTTGTCCGTCGCGCCCGCGCAGCGGCAGGTCTTGCACCAACGTATCGAACAGCGCTTCGTGGCGATGGTTGAACAGGGCTTTGTCGAAGAGGTCGAATATCTTCGCGGGCGCGCTGATTTGCATCCCGAACTGCCTTCCATGCGTGCTGTGGGCTATCGTCAGGTCTGGAGTTACCTGGACGGTGCCTGCTCGCGAGAGGAGATGGTTCAGCGCGGCATCATCGCTACTCGACAGCTGGCCAAGCGTCAATTGACCTGGTTGCGGGGATGGGAGGGGGTTCACTGGCTGGATAGCTCGGCCTGCGACAATCTGCCGCGAGCATTGAAATACTTGGAGAGGCTCACCATATTGAGCTGACACTGCAATTTGACCGGCTATTCTCAAATCACTGATCAGCCGAGTTCGATTTCTAAAAATTAATGAAAAGATCCTTTAAGGAGTGCGGCACATGTCAAAAGGGCATTCGCTACAAGACCCTTACCTGAACACCCTGCGTAAGGAACGCGTTCCGGTTTCCATCTATCTGGTCAACGGCATCAAACTTCAGGGCCAGATCGAGTCTTTCGACCAATTCGTCATCCTGTTGAAAAATACCGTCAGCCAGATGGTCTACAAACACGCCATCTCGACGGTCGTTCCTGGCCGTCCGGTTCGCCTGCCTGCCGCTGGCGATGCGGAGCAGTCCGAGTCGGGTAACGACTAAAGGGGTCTTTCATTGTTCTTCGAACGTCCCGGTGGTGGTGAGCGGGCTATCCTGGTTCATCTGGATGGTCAGGATCCAGCGGCGCGTGAGGACCCTCAAGAGTTTCGGGAGCTGGCGCGTTCGGCTGGCGCGGAAACCGTTGGCTTCGTCAATGTGGCCAGGCATCAGCCCTCAGCCAGGTTCCTGATTGGCAGCGGCAAGGTCGAAGAGCTGCATGATCTCGTCAAGGATGGCGAGGTCGAGCTCGTCATCTTCAATCACACTCTGACACCCAGCCAGGAGCGCAACCTCGAGCGAGCGCTCGAATGTCGTGTGCTCGATCGAACCGGTCTGATCCTGGACATCTTCGCTCAGCGTGCTCGCACCCATGAGGGCAAGCTGCAGGTCGAGCTGGCCCAGCTGGAGCACATGAGCACGCGTCTGGTGCGCGGCTGGACTCACCTCGAGCGACAAAAAGGCGGTATCGGCCTGCGTGGCCCGGGTGAAACCCAGCTTGAAACCGACCGGCGCCTGTTGCGCGTACGTATCCGTCAGATCAAGCAGCGGCTGGAGAAGGTTCGCGGACAGCGCGAGCAGGCGCGTCGTGGACGTCGCCGTGCCGATATTCCGCTGGTGTCCCTGGTGGGCTACACCAACGCCGGCAAGTCGACCCTGTTCAATGCACTGACCGAGTCAGACGTCTATGCCGCCAACCAGTTGTTCGCCACGCTCGACCCGACCTTGCGCCGGCTGGAGCTCGGTGATCTGGGGCCGGTCGTGCTCGCCGATACGGTGGGCTTCATTCGCCACCTGCCGCACAAGCTGGTCGAGTCCTTTCGCGCCACGCTGGAAGAATCGAGCAACGCCGATCTGCTGCTGCATGTCATCGATGCGCACGAGCCCGAGCGAGATCAGCAGATCGAGCAGGTGCTGGCCGTGCTCACCGAAATCGGCGCGCACGAGCTGCCGATACTGGAGGTCTACAACAAGGTAGACCTGCTGGAAGGCATCGAGCCGCAAATCCAGCGCAATGCCGATGGAGTGCCGCAGCGCGTCTGGATATCGGCGCAGCAGGGTCTGGGCCTCGATCTGTTGAAGCAGGCCATCGCCGAATTGCTGGGCAATGATCTGTTCGTGGGGACGCTGCGGCTTCCTCAATCCCTGGGGCGCCTGCGTGCGCAACTGTTCGAGCTGGGTGCCGTGCAGTCGGAAGCGCATGACGAAGAGGGCGGCAGCCTGCTCGGCGTTCGATTGCAGCGTGTGGAGCTGCATCGCCTGATCAGTCGCGCCGGATTCGAGGCGGAGCAATTCTTCGAACAACACACTTTGCAATAAAGCTCGGGGGCTTTTAGGCCGTTCGTTCCGGGCTTTTCGGTAGCATTGGCGGGCGCGCCGCGGGCGCGCCTTTAGCTTTATCTGAATGGAGAGCGCTATGGCTTGGAATGAGCCGGGTGGCAACTCGAACAACCAGGATCCCTGGGGTAGCGGCGGCGGTGGCCGTCGTGGCGGCGGCGATCAGAAGGGTCCGCCGGACCTGGATGAGGCTTTCCGCAAATTGCAGGACAGCCTCAATGGCATGTTCGGTGGCAAGAAGCGTAGTGGCGGTTCGTCGGGCGGCGGAGCCGGTCGTCGTGGTGGGTTCGGGCTGGTCTGGATCGGCCTGGTGCTGTTGCTGGCCGTCTGGCTGTTCAACGCGATCTACATCGTCGACGAGCAGGAGCAGGCGGTGATACTGCGCTTCGGCAAGTACCACGAAACCGTGGGGCCGGGCTTGAACATCTATTTCCCGCCATTCGATCGCAAGTTCCAGGCTAACGTCACCCGTGAGCGCTCCTACAGCAAGCAGGGGCAGATGCTGACCGAGGACGAGAACATCATCGAAGTGCCGCTGACGGTTCAGTACAAGATCAATGACTTGCAGGCCTTCGTGCTCAATGTCGAGGATCCCGAGGCGTCCCTGCAGCACGCCACCGACAGTGCCGTGCGTCACGTTGTGGGCTCCACGGCGATGGACCAGGTGCTGACCGAGGGCCGCGAGGCGATGGCGGGCGAAGTGAAGGAACGCTTGCAGCGTTTCCTCGACAACTACGGCACCGGAATCGTCGTCACTCAGGTCAACCTGCAAAGCGCCGCGGCGCCGCGCGAGGTGCAGGAAGCCTTCGACGACGTGATTCGTGCACGTGAAGACGAGCAGCGCGAGAAGAATCAGGCCGAGTCCTACGCCAACGGCGTCATTCCTGAAGCCCGCGGCCAGGCCCAGCGCATGCTGGAAGAGGCGAGCGGCTATCGTGATGCGGTGATCTCGCGTGCCCAGGGTGAAGCGGATCGCTTCACCAAGTTGGTCGCCGAATACCGCAAGGCACCGGAGGTGACGCGCGAACGCCTGTATCTCGAGACCATGCAAGAAGTCATGGGCAACACCAGCAAGGTGCTCGTGACCGGCGACAAGGGGCAGAACAACCTGCTCTACCTGCCGCTGGACAAGATGATCAACAGCCGTGGTGCTGCCTCCGAGCGGACGCCCGCGGCATCCGCCTCGGGTGCATCGACACAGGCTACGCGACTGCCTCCGGAGCTCGATCCGCGTGAAGTGCGTACAAGGGAGGTCCGCTAATGAGCAATAAATCCCTGACCGCCCTGATTGTCGGCGTGGTGCTGGCGATCGTGTTGTGGAACAGCTTCTACATCGTTTCGCAGACCGAGCGCGCGGTGCTGTTGCGCTTCGGTCGCATCGTCGAGCCGGACGTCAAGCCGGGGCTTCACCTGAAGATTCCCTACGTCAACAGCGTGCGCAAATTCGATGCGCGTCTCATGACGCTCGACACCAGTACGGCCCGCTTCCTGACGCTGGAAAAGAAGGCGCTGATGGTCGATTCCTACGCCAAGTGGCGAGTGGACGATGCTGAGCGCTTCTATACCGCGACCTCCGGCATAAAGCAGATTGCCGATGAGCGTCTCGCGCGCCGCCTTGAAGCTGCGCTGCGAGATCAGTTCGGTAAGCGCACCCTGCACGAGTCGGTGTCCGGGCAGCGCGACGAGCTGATGGCGTTGGTGACCAATAGCTTGAATCGGGCGGCACAACAGGAGCTCGGTATCGAGGTGGTCGATGTCCGCGTCAAGGGGATCGACCTGCCGCGTGAGGTGAATCGCAGCGTGTTCGAGCGGATGAGTTCCGAGCGCGAGCGCGAAGCGCGTGAGCATCGGGCGAAAGGTAAAGAGCTGGCCGAAGGCATTCGCGCCGATGCCGACCGTCAGCGTCGCGTGCTGCTGGCCGAGGCGTTCCGTGAGGCCGAGGAACTGCGTGGTGATGGCGATGCGCAAGCTGCTGCCATCTACGCCGCGGCCTATGGCCAGGATCGGGAATTCTATTCCTTCCATCGCAGCCTGCAGGCTTATCGCGAAAGCTTTGCCAACAAGGACGATGTGCTGGTGCTGGACCCCAAAAGCGACTTTTTCCGCTATCTGGAGTCTGCCACGGCGCAATGATCGGGCGATCACCCGGTGGGCGATACCGTCCACCGGGTGACCCGTTGGCGAAACATTGCTATGATCCGCGAGCCGGGAAAAGCCCGGCTTTTTTGCGTCTGCGCCCCAGTGGAAGTAGGCGGGGCCGGGTATGGTCAGCCATGCTGATCGCCCTTGCGGGCATGGCGCTGTCGCCGTGATCCGAACACATCGCACGCGACCGATGGGCGGCTCAGGCCGTACCCCGGTGTTCGTCTGCTTGAATAGGCTTGCCGTATCGAGAGGTGATTGGCGAAATGGCAACGGTAGACCGCTGGCTCTTGCCAGATGGCATCGAAGAGGTGCTGCCGCCCGAGGCGGCGCGTATCGAGACCGCACGACGTCGTGTGCTGGATCTGTTCCAGTGCTGGGGCTATGAGCTGGTCATCACGCCCCATGTAGAATTTCTGGAATCACTGCTCACCGGGGCGGGGCAGGATCTCGATCTCAAGACCTTCAAGGTCATCGATCCACTGTCTGGTCGGCAGATGGGGTTGCGTGCCGACATCACGCCGCAAGTGGCGCGTGTCGACGCCCACACCTTGCGTCGCGAAGGCCCGAGCCGCCTGTGCTATGCCGGCAGTGTGCTGCATGCCAAGCCGCAAGCCCTCGCGACGTCGCGCAGTCCGATCCAGTTGGGTGCTGAACTCTATGGTGACAGCAGCACCTCCAGCGACCTGGAGGTGATCAGCCTGATGCTTGAAACCCTCGGTTTGGCTGATGTGCCCGCTGTGCACATGGATCTGGGGCATGTAGGAATCTATCGTGGCTTGGCGCGCGCGGCGGGGCTTTCCGGGGATGCCGAACAGCGCCTGTTCGACGCGCTGCAGCGCAAGGCGATGGACGAGATATCGAGGCTGACGGCGGATGTCGAACCGGCGCTGGCGAGCATGTTGCGTGCGCTGGCCAGGCTCTGCGGCGGTCGTGAGACCCTCGACGCTGCGCGCTCGTCGCTCGCTGGTGCGCCTGCTGCGGTGCTCGAATCGCTCGATGATCTGGTCCGTATTGCCGATCAGCTGGCGGTGCGGTATCCGGACCTGCCGTTGTATTTCGATCTGGGCGAGCTGCGCGGTTATCACTATCACACCGGGGTAGTGTTCGCGGTGTTCGTGCCGGGCGTCGGTCAGTCGATTGCCCAGGGTGGGCGGTATGACGATATTGGCGCTGACTTCGGACGAGCGCGCCCGGCGACGGGCTTTTCGACGGATCTGAAAACCTTGGTCAGTCTCGGCAATGCCGAGCTCGTCGCCCCGCGGGTGGGGATCTGGGCGCCGCACTCTACCGATCCTGCTCTCTGGCAAGCCATCTGCAGGCTGCGTGCGCAGGGTGATCGAGTGGTCCAGGCGCTCGACGGGCAGCGGGACGATGCCGCGCTGAGCGCTGGCTGCGATCGGCAACTGCTGATGCGGGATGGTTCCTGGGTCGTAACGCCGCTGCCTCGTTAATACCGGCCGTGTTGAGCGTGCCAGACGTTTTTTCCAGATTTTTCCGCCGGTCGTAACCGGCATGCTTCGCCAAGAGGACAAGGTTTATGGGTAAGAATGTCGTGGTCCTGGGCACCCAATGGGGTGATGAGGGCAAGGGCAAGATCGTCGATCTGCTGACTGACCAGGCGGCGGCCGTGGTGCGTTTCCAGGGCGGCCACAACGCTGGTCACACCCTGGTCATCGATGGCGAGAAGACCGTACTGCACCTGATTCCGTCCGGCATCCTGCGTGAAAATGTAGAGTGCCTGATCGGCAACGGGGTCGTCGTCGCTCCGGATGCGCTGATGCGTGAGATCACCAAGCTCGAGGAGAAGGGCGTTCCGGTGCGCGAGCGTCTGCGCATCAGCCCTGCCTGTACGTTGATCCTGCCGTACCACGTGGCACTGGATCAGGCGCGCGAAGCCTCCCGCTCCGAGGGCAAGATCGGCACCACGGGTCGTGGTATCGGTCCGGCCTATGAGGACAAGGTCGCGCGTCGTGGTCTGCGCATCGGTGATCTGTTCAACCCCGAGCGCTTCACCGTCAAGCTCCGCGAGCTGCTCGAATACCACAATTTCGTCCTGCAGAATTTCTACAAGGTCGAGCCCGTCGATTTCCAGAAGACGCTCGACGAGGCCCTGGGCTACGCCGAAATCCTCAAGCCGATGATGATCGACGTCTCGGCGCGCTTGCATGAGTTGCGCAAGCAGGGCGCACGTATCATGTTCGAGGGCGCGCAGGGCTCGTTGCTAGACATTGACCATGGCACCTACCCGTACGTGACCAGCTCCAGCACCACCGCCGGTGGTACCTCGACTGGCTCCGGTTTCGGCCCGCTGTATCTGGATTACGTGCTGGGCATCACCAAGGCCTACACGACGCGCGTCGGTTCCGGTCCGTTTCCAACCGAACTGTTCGATGACGTCGGTGCCCGTCTTGCCGAGCGTGGACATGAGTTTGGCTCGACGACCGGTCGCGCACGTCGCTGCGGCTGGTTCGATGCGGTCATCCTGCGTCGCGCCATCGAGATCAACAGCGTCTCCGGCATCTGCCTGACCAAGCTCGATGTGCTCGATGGGCTGGAAACCATCCGTATCTGTGTGGGCTACAAGGACCGTAACGGCGACGTTCTGGTCGACGCGCCGACCGATGCGGACAGCTACCAGGGGCTGCAGCCTGTCTACGAAGAGCTGCCCGGCTGGTCAGAGTCCACCGTCGGCCTGAAGGCCCTTGAAGAATTGCCGGCCAATGCGCGCGCATATATCAAGCGGCTTGAGGAGCTGGTCGAGGCGCCGATCGATATCATTTCGACCGGGCCGGACCGCAACGAAACGATCGTGCTGCGCCACCCGTACGCCTGATAAGGGTCAAGTGAAAGGCCGCCTTCGCAGACCATGTGAAAACTGCTGCGCTCGGTCATGCTGCGTTAAAAACAGCCTCAAAATGCTCATTTACAGCACGTAAACTGCGCTTTTTCGGCTGTTTTTGCCTTGCTTGACCTTCGCTCGTTACGTTTTCACGCGGCCTGTTCGGGCGGCCTTTTCGTTTCCGCTCGGTCTGGGCTGTAAGCAGTGCAGTGGCAATTGCTAAGACAGAAACGAAAAAACCGAGCCATTGGCTCGGTTTTTTCTGAAGAGTGGTGCCCAGGAGAAGACTCGAACTTCCACGATGTTGCCATCGCTAGGACCTGAACCTAGTGCGTCTACCAATTCCGCCACCTGGGCACATTGCGATGATTGCTCATCGACTTTTTTTGTCGATTGCTGGTCGAGGCCGACAACCTCGTATTTATGAGACTCTTGGCGAAGCCAGGAATTTCATCGGTGTAAATGGTGCCCAGGAGAAGACTCGAACTTCCACGGTGTTGCCACCGCTAGGACCTGAACCTAGTGCGTCTACCAATTCCGCCACCTGGGCACTGCAAACGATGATACTTCACCGTTTCCGTGTTACAACGTCTACCAGACATTGTGGGCGCGAACTATACGGGCGAGGTTATGCCTTGTAAAGCCCCGTCTGGGAAAAATAATTCGCTCGAAAGCTGCCGTCGGCACGCGTTTCGCGCTTCAATAGAGACAGGGCGTTCTGCCCCTATACATGAATGAAAGGTGACATCTCTTAATGGCCGATTGGCAATCCCTCGACCCCGAGGCCGCACGTGAAGCGGAAAAGTACGAAAATCCCATCCCTAGCCGCGAGCTGATTCTGCAGCATCTGAGTGAACGCGGCTCCCCAGCGGCCCGTGAACAGCTGGTGGAAGAGTTCGGATTATCCTCCGAAGATGATATTGAGGCTCTGCGCCGCCGGTTGCGCGCGATGGAGCGTGACGGTCAGCTGATCTATACCCGGCGCGGCACCTATGCCCCGGTGGACAAGCTGGACCTGGTTTGCGGTCGCATCAGCGGCCATCGTGACGGTTTCGGTTTTCTGATTCCTGACGACGGCAGCGACGACCTGTTCCTCAGCCCAGCGCAGATGCGCCTGGTGTTCGATGGCGACCGTTGCCTGGCGCGGGTCGCCGGGCTCGATCGCCGTGGTCGCCGTGAAGGCGCTATTGTCGAAGTGATCAGCCGCGCCCACGAAACGATCGTCGGCCGTTACCAGGAAGAAAGCGGTATCGGTTTCGTCATGGCCGACAATCCCAAGATCCAGCAGGAAGTCCTGGTGACGCCGGGGCGCTCCATGGACGCCAAGCCGGGTCAGTTCGTCGAGATCAAGATCACTCATTGGCCGACCCAGCGCTTCCAGCCGCAGGGCGACGTCGTCGAGGTGATCGGTAATTACATGGCCCCGGGCATGGAAATCGACGTCGCCCTGCGCAGTTTCGACATCCCGCATGTCTGGCCGGACGCGGTGAAACGCGAAGCGGCCAAGCTCAAGCCGGAAGTCGAAGAAAAGGACAAGCAAAAGCGTGTCGACCTGCGCCACCTCCCGTTCGTCACCATCGACGGCGAGGATGCGCGTGATTTCGATGACGCCGTGTACTGCGAGAAACTCAGCGGCTGGAAACTGTTTTCCGGAGGCTTCCGCCTGTACGTTGCGATCGCCGACGTGTCGCACTATGTGAGGGTGGGCTCCCCGCTGGATCAGGAAGCCGAGGTGCGTGGCACCTCCGTGTACTTCCCTGAGCGGGTGGTGCCGATGCTGCCCGAAGAGTTGTCCAACGGGCTCTGCTCGCTGAACCCGCATGTCGATCGTCTGGCGATGGTCTGTGAAATCACCCTGAGCAAGTCGGGGAAGATGACCGACTACCAGTTCTACGAAGCGGTAATTCACTCCCATGCGCGACTGACCTACAACAAGGTCAGCAGCATGCTGGAACAGCCGTCGTCGGCAGAGGGCAAGCGCCTGATCGGCGAGTACGGTGAGGTATTGCCGCACCTCAAACAGCTGTATGCGCTGTACAAGGTCTTGCTCAAAGCGCGTCACACCCGCGGCGCGATCGATTTCGAAACCCAGGAAACCCGGATCGTTTTCGGGGCGGAGCGCAAAATCGCGGCGATAAAGCCCACCGAGCGCAACGATGCCCACAAGCTGATCGAGGAATGCATGCTGTGCGCCAACGTGGCCACGGCGCGCTTCCTGCAAGATCACGACATCCCGGGCTTGTATCGCGTCCATGACGGCCCCCCGTTGGAGCGACAAGAGAAGCTGCGGGCCTTCCTCGGCGAGTTGGGGCTGACCTTGCACAAGGGCAAGGAGGAGCCCACCCCCAAGGACTATCAGGCGCTGCTCGAGCGTATCCAGGAACGTCCCGATTTCCATGTGATTCAGACCGTGATGCTGCGCTCGCTCAGTCAGGCGGTCTACAGCCCGGACAACCACGGTCATTTCGGCCTGAACTACGAAGCGTACGCACACTTCACCTCGCCGATCCGTCGCTATCCGGACCTGCTGATCCATCGGGCGATTCGTAGTGTGATCCGTTCCAGGCGCGATACGCCGCATGTTCGCCGTGCAGGCGCTACCAGCATGCCCAAGGCGCGCATCTATCCTTATGACGAAGCCGCATTGGAGCAACTCGGCGAGCAGTGCTCGATGACAGAGCGCCGTGCCGACGAAGCCACCCGTGACGTGGTCAACTGGCTCAAATGCGAGTTCATGAAAGATCGCGTAGGCGAGAGCTTCCCGGGTGTCATCACCGCGGTAACCGGGTTCGGTCTGTTCGTCGAGCTGACCGATATCTACGTTGAAGGGCTGGTACATGTCACCGCGATGCCAGGTGATTACTATCATTTCGATCCGCTCCACCATCGCCTCTCGGGAGAGCGCAGCGGGCGCAGTTTCCGGCTCGGCGATAGCGTCGAGGTTCGGGTGATGCGGGTCGATCTCGATGAGCGCAAGATCGATTTCGAGTTGATCAGCGGTGGTAGCAAGGGCACTGGCGCCGGACGTGACTCGGCCGGTGATCGGGCGCCGCGCAAGGATGGACGGAGCAAGAAGAGTGCAGATGGCTCCTCTGCGAAATCCGAAGAGCCTGTCAGCGCCGAAGTCCGCAAGAGTCGCGAGGTCAAGAAGGCCTTGCTTGCCGATGCCAAGGGGAGCGCTGCGAAGAGCAAGCCAAAGCGCGGTTCGGCAAAGCCCAAGGCGTCGGGCAAGACGTCTGCCAAGCCCGATGGCAGCGCACCGCGCAAGCGTAAGGCCAAGTCATGAGCGATCTGGAGAAGATCTACGGCGTGCACGCCGTGGAGGCCTTGCTGCGTCATCATCCTAAGCGGGTCAAGCAGGTCTGGTTGGCCGAAGGGCGCGACGACCCTCGCGCGCAATCGCTGATCCAGTTGGCCGCTCAGGCGAAAGTGCGCGTTGGCCAGTGCGAGCGCCGCGAGATGGATGCCTGGGTCGAAGGCGTGCATCAGGGCGTGGTCGCCGAGGTGAGCCCCAGTCAGGTTTGGGGCGATGCGATGCTCGAGGAGCTGCTGGACCGGACCGAGGGCGCGCCGCTACTGCTCGTGCTCGACGGCGTCACGGATCCGCACAATCTCGGTGCCTGCCTGCGCACCGCCGATGCGGCCGGCGCGCTGGCGGTCATCATCCCCAAGGATAAGTCCGCGACCCTGAATGCCACGGTGCGCAAGGTGGCCTGCGGTGCAGCCGAGGTTATCCCGCTGGTAGCCGTTACCAACCTTGCGCGAACGCTGGAAAAGCTCCAGCAACGCGGTTTGTGGATCGTCGGTACGGCGGGTGAGGCCGAGCAGGAGATTTACGCGCAGGACCTCAGCGGCCCTATCGTCTTGGTGATGGGCGCGGAGGGCAAGGGCATGCGACGCCTGACTCGCGAGCATTGCGACTTTCTGGTCCGGCTGCCCATGGCCGGCAGCGTCAGTAGTCTCAATGTGTCGGTGGCCACCGGCGTTTGCCTTTTCGAGGCGCTGCGCCAGCGTCGCTCGGCGAGCCGCCAATAAGGTGGTGGCTTGGCGGAGCATCGATCCCGTCCTGATGCCGTTCGTTTCGAAACGGATAGCCGCCGCCGGGGTCAATTGTCCGTTCCGGGGCTGACTGGCGGCCTCTCGGGTTAAATGTTTGGCTGGTCCCGGTTTGCACCGGGCGCTGGCAGTTGATCGCGACCGTCTCCCGGCTCGCATCATGGAGGTTGTATGCTGCAACGCCCACCGTTCGAGACACTGTTCAGGTCGTCTCCGAACGCCTATCTCCTGTTGGATCGAGATCTCGTCATTCTGGATGCCAACGAGGCGTACTTGCGGCTGACGTCGCGTGCGCTCGAGGATATCGTTGGCCAGCGCATCCATGAGGCATTCGCGGCCGATCCGCAGGCGACGGAAACAAGCCACGTCGACGAGCTGCTGGAGTCGTTCGCGCGCGTGCTGCGCAGCAAGGCTGCCGATACGTTGCCCATCATTCGTTATTCGATCGCCGTGAGTCCCGCAGGCGACGCGCCACACCAGGATCGCTACTGGAGCGCTACGCATACGCCCGTGCTTGACGAACGGGGCGAAGTGACCGCCATTTTGCAGCACACGGTGGACATCACCGAGCTGCAAACGCTGAAAGCGTCTCTGCGCTCGACGGAGATCGGCGGTCAGCCGTTGCAGCAGATAGAAGCCTCGATCATCTCTCGCGCCAGATCGATGCAGGATGAGGGGAATCAGCTGCGCCAGTTGTTCGCTCAGGCTCCGGGCTTCGTCTGCTTCCTGCGCGGGCCGCAACATGTCTTCGAACTGGTCAACGAGGCATATCAGCAGCTTACCGGCCATCGCGAGCTGATCGGCAAACGAGTGCTCGATGGCTTGCCAGAGCTTGAGGGGCAGGCGTTCGTAGGTTTGCTCGACCAGGTGTACCAATCCGGCGAGCCCTATATCGGAAGAGGAGTGCGGGCGCTGCTGCAGCGGCGTCCCGACACGTCGCCCGAAGAGGTTTTCGTTGATTTCGTATTCCAGCCGATCTTCGAGCGTGGCGGGCAGGTCTCGGGTATTTTCGTGCAGGGCAGTGATGTGACCGAGCAACGGCGCAACCAACTGGAACTGCAGGCGCATCGCGAGCGACTCGAGGATTTGGTCCGTGAACGAACGCAGGAGTTGACGCGTAGCGAATCCGAGCGACGGATTGCCGAAGCGGCACTGATGCAGTCGCAGAAACTCGAGGCGGTTGGCAAGCTGACCGGCGGGATCGCCCACGACTTCAACAATATGCTGCAGATCATCGGTGGAAACCTGCAGTTGCTGCGCCGCAATATCGGCGCCGACGAGACGGCGCAAAGGCGTCTCGACTCGGCGGTCGGCGGCGTGGAAAAAGGGGCTCGCCTGGCCTCCCAGTTGCTCGCTTTCGCCAGTCGTCAGCCACTCCAGCCGCAGGCGGTAGACCTGGGCGAACTGCTCGATGATATGAGCGAGTTGCTGAGCGGCGCGCTGGGCCGGGCAGTGCAAGTCGATGTCGATACCCAGCCGGGCCTTTGGTCGGTTTACGCTGACGTGGGCAATCTGCAGGCCGCGATCCTCAATCTGGCGGTCAACGCCCGTGACGCGATGGCGGGAGGAGGGGCTTTGTCCCTGCGCCTGCGCAACCGCGAGCTGGGTGCCGAGCATCTTGCTGGGCAGCCGGATCTTGCCGCGGGTCCCTTCGTGGAGCTGAGCGTCGTCGATGAAGGCGAGGGGATGAGCCCCGAGGTTTTGTCGCGGGTGTTCGAACCGTTCTTCACCACGCGCCAGGCCGCCAACGCGTCAGGTCTGGGGCTGAGCATGGTTTACGGCTTCGTCAAGCAGAGTGGCGGTTTCGTTGTGCTCGACAGCGAGGAAGGTCGTGGCACGACCGTTCGGGTTTATTTGCCCAGCAACGTTGGCGAAGGCCGGGGCGAAGTCGGGGAGTCGCGCGCCGAATATCCGACCGGCGCCGCTTCGCTGACCGTCGACGCGGTGCAGGAGCCGTCCGATGGCCTGGCTATTCTCTTCGTCGAGGACGACCCGACGTTGCGCATGCTCACCGGCGAGGTAATGGAAGAGCTCGGGCATGATGTCAGTCTCTGCGAGTCGGCCGAGGCGGCGTTGGAGCTGCTCGATGAGCGCCGCTTCGACGTGCTGTTGACCGACGTAGGGCTGACCGGCATGAGTGGTATCGAGCTGGTACGGCAGGCGAGGACGCGCGATGCGGGGATGAGCGTGGTGATTGCGTCCGGTTATGCCATCAGTGCGCGTGATGAAGGGCTGGAGGACTTGCGCACCATGCTCAAGCCCTACGACATCCATCAGGTCCGGTCCTTGCTCGAAGAAATCCAGGCCGAGCGGGCCCAGGCTGGCTCGGCGAGTTGAGGCTGGTTAAATATTCACCAATGCGCCTTGCGTGCTTGGCGCGCCTTCTCTAGAATTGCGCCCCTTGCCCGGATGGCAGGCGTTTGCGCGCCTCTCTGGCAGGCAAGACAACATACTCATTCACTCCTTGCCTGATCCGTTTCGTGCGGCAGGCTGCAACCCGTAAGGAGCAACAATGCGTCATTACGAAATCATCTTTCTGGTCCACCCCGACCAGAGCGAGCAGGTTGGCGGCATGGTGGAGCGTTACACCAAGCTGATCGAAGAAGACGGTGGCAAAATCCATCGTCTGGAAGACTGGGGTCGTCGTCAGCTGGCTTACGCCATCAACAACGTTCACAAGGCTCACTACGTGATGCTGAACGTCGAGTGCAGCGGCAAGGCACTGGCTGAGCTGGAAGACAACTTCCGCTACAACGACGCTGTCATCCGTAACCTGGTCATCCGTCGCGACGAAGCCGTGACCGAGCAGTCCGAGATGCTCAAGGCCGAGGAAAACCGTAGCGAGCGCCGTGAGCGTCGTGATCGCCCTGAATCTGACAATGTCAACGAAAACGACAATGACAGCGACAGCCGCGACAACAACGCTGACGAGTAATCCACGGACTTATTGAGGAGCCTATTTCATGGCACGTTTTTTCCGCCGTCGTAAGTTCTGCCGTTTCACCGCAGAAAACGTGAAAGAGATCGACTACAAGGATCTCAACACGCTGAAGGCCTACATTTCCGAAACCGGCAAGATCGTTCCTAGCCGTATCACCGGAACCAAAGCACGCTATCAGCGCCAGCTGGCTACCGCTATCAAGCGCGCCCGCTTCCTGGCCCTGCTGCCCTACACCGACAGCCACGGCCGTTGATCGAACTGTTCGGCAAACGTAAAGGATAGATCGCATGCGCGCCCTGGCTGACTTCATCATGCGCGGCCGTATGCAAGCGATTGTTGTAGTAGCGGGCGCTGCGGCACTGCCAATGTTGTTCTGGCTGTGCGCTGCCGCGGGCAGCCTGGTGTTGTTGCGTCGCGGGTTGAATGATGCGCTGGGTGTGTTGGTCTGGGCGGTTTTGCCAGCGCTGGCCTGGTGGTATTTCGGCGATCCGCGCACGTTGCTGGTGCTGTCGGGGTCGTTCGGGTTGGCGCTGCTGTTGCGCAACCAGAACGCCTGGCACCGAGTGATGCTGTGCAGTGTGGGGCTCGGGCTGTTGTACGCCTGGGCGCTTGGGATGGTGTTCGGCGAGCCGATTGCGGCGCTCGCCGCCGAGTTGCAGAAGATGTTGCCCGACATGCTGTCGGACGCCTATCAGCAGCTTTCGGTGGAAGAGCAAGCGCGGCTGGGTGCGTTGCTGATACCGGTGTTGACCGGCTTGTTGGCGGCGTTGCTGCAGATCACCACCCTGCTCAGTCTGATGCTTGGACGTTACTGGCAGGCGCTGTTGTACAACCCGGGTGGCTTCGGCCTCGAGTTTCGTGCGCTGCGTTTCTCGCCAGCGCCGGCGATGGTGCTCCTGGCAGGCATGCTGTTAGCGCCGAGCCTGGGTGTACAGGCGGCAATGCTGGCTCCGCTGTGCAGCGTTCCGCTGGTATTCGCCGGCATTGCGCTGGTGCACGGGCTGGTGGCGCAGAATCGGATGTCGCGATTCTGGCTGGTTGGGCTTTATGTCACGCTGGCGCTGTTCATGCAGTTGATTTATCCGTTACTGGCCATCTTGGCCATTGTCGACAGCTTGTTTGATTTTCGCGGTCGGGCATCTCGTGATGACGATGCGGGACCTGCGAACGGTGAAGGTTAAGTTAAAGAGGTAAGACTCAAATGGAAGTCATCCTGCTGGAAAAAGTCGCAAACCTGGGCAACCTGGGCGACAAGGTAAACGTCAAGTCTGGTTACGGCCGCAACTATCTGCTGCCGCAGCGCAAGGCTACTGCTGCAACCCCGGCCAACATCGCCGAGTTCGAAGCTCGCCGTGCGGAGCTGGAAAAAGCTGCTGCCGAGCGTAAGGCTTCTGCCGAAACTCGTGCTGCCCAGCTGGCTGAACTGGAAGTCACCATCACTGCAACTGCAGGCGATGAAGGCAAACTGTTCGGTTCGATCGGTACCCACGACATCGCCGACGCACTGACCGCCTCTGGCGTTGAAGTCGCGAAGAGCGAAATCCGTCTGCCGAACGGCACCATCCGTCAGGTTGGTGAGTACGACGTGGCCGTGCACCTGCACACCGACGTCGAAGCGACCGTCAAGCTGATCGTGATTGCCGGCTGAGACCAGTCGGCGTCTGGCACCCCTGGTGCCTGACGCGTAACATCGGGCACGTTTCCACGCGAGTGGAGCGTGCCTTTTGTTTTTGTGAACGTTGAAGAATTACGAGTGCCATGAACGACATCAGTGTGCCCCAACAGTACGACCTGGAAACTGCAGCGCTCAAGGTGCCGCCGCATTCCATCGAGGCCGAACAGGCCGTGCTTGGCGGACTGATGCTGGACAACAACGCCTGGGAGCGGGTACTCGATCAGGTTTCCGATGGCGACTTTTACCGTCATGACCATCGGCTGATTTTCCGTGCCATTTTCACCCTGGCCGAACGCAACTCGCCGTTCGATGTGGTGACCCTGTCCGAGCAGCTGGACAAGGAAGGCCATCTTTCGCAGGTGGGCGGTTTGGCTTACCTCGGTGAATTGGCGAAGAACACCCCGTCGGTCGCCAACATCAAGGCCTACGCGCAGATCATTCGCGAGCGCGCCACGTTGCGCCAGTTGATCGGCATCAGCAATGAGATTGCCGACAGCGCCTATGCGCCACAGGGCCGCACCGGCGAAGAGATCCTCGACGAAGCCGAGCGGCTGATTTTCCAGATCGCCGAGGCGCGCCCCAAGACGGGCGGGCCGATGGGGATCAACGATATTCTGGTCAAGGCGATCGACCGTATCGATTCGCTGTTCAACGCCGGCGAGGCGATCACCGGCCTGTCGACCGGTTTCACCGACCTGGACGAGGCCACGAGCGGCCTGCAGGCGGCGGACCTGATCATCGTGGCCGGCCGTCCTTCGATGGGCAAGACGACCTTTGCCATGAACCTGGTGGAAAACGCGGTTCTGCGTTCGGACAAGGCGATTCTAGTGTTTTCGCTGGAGATGCCGGCCGACTCCATCGTCATCCGTATGCTGGCCTCGCTCGGTCGCATCGACCAAACCAAGGTGCGGACCGGTAAGCTCAGCGACGACGACTGGCCACGACTGACCTCGGCGGTGAATCTGCTCAACGACCGCAAGCTGTTCATCGACGACACCGCCGGCATCTCGCCTTCGGAAATGCGCGCCCGGACCCGGCGCCTGGCACGCGAGCACGGCGAAATCGGCATGATCATGGTCGACTACCTGCAGCTGATGCAGATTCCGGGCTCCAGCGGCGACAACCGCACCAACGAGATTTCCGAGATATCCCGCTCGTTGAAGGGCCTGGCCAAGGAATTCAACTGCCCGGTTATTGCGCTGTCGCAGCTCAACCGCTCGCTCGAGCAGCGACCCAACAAGCGTCCGGTGAACTCGGACCTGCGTGAATCCGGAGCGATCGAGCAGGACGCCGACATCATCATGTTCGTCTACCGGGACGAGGTCTATCACCCCGAGACCGAATACAAGGGCGTCGCCGAAATCATTATCGGCAAGCAGCGGAATGGTCCGATCGGCACGACACGCCTGGCGTTCCTCGGCAAATACTCGCGCTTCGAGAACCTGGCGCCCGGCAGCTACCAGTTCGACGACGAATGATTCAGGACCTGTAAACCGGCGCCATGGCGTCGCCACGCAGATAGGGCGCGAGGTAATCCTCCAGTCGTTGGCCGGGGTCCGTCTGAAAGGTCTCGTCGAGCTCGGCCAGGCTGTCCACCCGGTCGATGCGGAAGTTGCGGAAGTCGTTGCGCAACTCGCACCAGCTGCACAGCGTCCAGGTCTGCCCCCAGAAGAACAGCCCCAGCGGCCAGATGCACCGCAGGCTGGCCTGCCCGTTTTCGTCGCGGTAACCCAGCTGCAGTTTGCGTCGTTGGCGAATCGCCTGGCGCAGCTGACCGAGCCAGTGCACCGGATATGTGTTCACCTCCGGGGCGAACAGGCGGTTGCCGTTGAGTTCGTCACGCAGAGTGGTGGGCAGCACGCTGTGGATCTTCGCCAGAGCCGATTCGGCGGCCCGTTGCAGGTCGGGGTCGGCCCAGGCATTGACCATGCGCGCGCCGACCACCAGGGCTTCGATTTCTTCGCGCTCGAACATCAGCGGCGGCAAGTCCATGGGTTGGCGCAGCACATAGCCGACCCCCGCTTCGCCCTCCAGCGGCACGCCGGAGAGCGACAGATCCTGGATGTCGCGGTAGATGGTGCGCACCGAGACCTGCAGGCGCTCGGCCAGCCACTGTGCGGTGGTCAGCCGGCGGCTGCGCAGGAACTGGACGATCTGGAACAGACGGTCGGCGCGTCTCATGCTCTTCCTTGGCGGTCGCGGTGGCCCGGTGAGTGGCTGCTCGGCCAGGATGGCTGGGGTCAGGACATGCTGTGCAGGCCCACCTCGTTGCCTTCGCTGTCTTTTATCACAGCGATGTATCCATGGGGAGCGATGGACATCTTGCCTTGGATGATCACGCCGCCCGCTGCCGGTACTCGGTTCACCACGTCGGCCAGTTGCCCTTCGACGTTAAGATAGACCCGGGTGCCGCCAATACCGCTTTGCTGCTCGGGCGCGTGGCTCAGGCAACCGCCCACGCCGCTGTTCGGATCGTAGGGGAACAGCGCCATGCGTCCGCCCATGCCGTCGATGGTTTCCAGCGTGGTTGCCAGGGCTTGCTCATAGAAGCGGCGGGCGCGCTCGAAGTCGCTGACGAACAATTCGAACCAGTTGATCGCGTTCATTTTCTCTCTCCTTGGAATGGGCAATGTCAGCAGGCCGACGCCGTAGGTGGCGCGCTTTGGCCTGCGCAGGCCACTCTAGGCCAGGGCTACTGACAGCCTGGTGTCAGCAGCGTCGACGGGCGCTGTCTGTGGCTGCTAAAGGTGAGTGAGATCGCCCTTGTTAGGCGTGCGGCTGACTTCGGACTCTTCGCATTCGGAGCGCGTATCGATCGATACGGGTGCTTGCAGCCTGCGGGGCGAGGGTTAAGATGATCGGCTCCAATCTGTCGCAGAGCCCGCTCCATGCGCCCCTTAGTAGCAACCGTCGACCTGTCCGCGATTCGTCACAACTACACCATGGCCAAACGCTGCGCACCCGGTCGCCACGCCTTCGCGGTGGTCAAGGCCAACGCCTACGGGCATGGCGCGCGTGAGGTGGTGACACACCTGCGCGAGATCGCCGACGGTTTCGCCGTGGCCTGCCTGGAAGAAGCGGAAGACATTCGCCTGAGCGCCCCGGACGCGCGGATCTTACTGCTCGAAGGCTGTTTCGAACCGGCGGAGTATTTGCGTGCCGCCGAGTTGGGGCTGGATGTGGCCATACAGGATCAGCGCCAGGCCGACTGGCTGCTCGCCTGCAATTTACCCCGCCCGCTTAACGTCTGGCTGAAGCTGGACTCGGGCATGCATCGGCTGGGTTTCGCCGCGGAAAGCCTGCGGCAGTGCCATGCCCGGATCAAAGGTTCGGCACAGGTCGCCGAATTGAATCTGATCAGCCATTTCGCCTGCGCCGACGAGCGCGGCCATTCGTTGACCGAGTTGCAGCTGGAGCGTTACGCAGAGCTGCTGACGCTAGAATTCGACAACTGCTCGCTGGCCAACTCCGCCGCGGTGCTGACGCTGCCGCAGGCGCACATGGCGTGGATTCGCCCCGGCATCATGCTCTATGGCGCTACGCCCTTTGCCGAACTGAGCGCGCAGGAGTTGGGTTTGCGCCCGGTGATGACGTTGACCGGTGCGCTGATCGCCGTGCGCGATGTGCCGCAAGGCGAAAGCGTCGGCTATGGCGCCAACTGGGTCGCGCAACGCGCCTCGCGGATCGGCACCGTCAGCTGCGGCTATGCCGATGGTTACCCACGTACAGCGCCTTCGGGCACCTCGGTGGTGATTCACGGCCAGCGCGTGCCTTTGGCCGGGCGGGTCTCGATGGACATGCTGGCAGTGGATCTCACCGATCTGCCGCAGGCGCAGGTGGGCGATGCCGTGGAGTTGTGGGGCGCGCAGATGCCAATCGACGAGCTGGCCCAGGCCTGTGGGACCATCGGCTACGAGCTGCTGACCAAGGTGACCGGGCGGGTGCCGCGGCGCTACGTCGATTGACCGGCAGGCAGCCGTTGCTCGTCCTGCTGAACCCAGTTTGCGCGGCCTTGATGCTTGGCACGGTAGAGCGCCTCGTCGGCCGCCTTGTAGAGCTGTGAGAACTCTTCGGCGTGGCGTGGAAAGAACGCAGCACCGACGCTGACCGTGACGGCCAGGCTCATCTCACCATAGGCCACGGGCTTCGAAAGCTCATGCAGCAGCCGCTCGGCGATCTGGGCGACGTCCTGCTCGACGGTCGGGCCGGTCAGCAGCACCGCGAACTCATCCCCTCCAAGCCGCGCGGCCATATCGCTGGTGCGTACAAGGCCGCGCAGGCGCTGGCCGAGTGTACGCAACAGCAGGTCGCCGGCATCGTGGCCGTGACCGTCGTTTATGGGCTTGAAGTGGTCCAGATCGATCCGCATGTTCCAGCGCTGCCGCTCGTTCCTGCTTGAGGATCTGGATGCGGTAGGCCAATGCGAAGGAGAAGAGGATGGATTCGGCCGTCACCGCCAACGGAAAGAGATAGGCATTCCAGGCCGCAGGCTGAACCACGCCGGTGGCGCGCAGTAGCAGCAGATTGACGCTGCCCAGGATTACCCCGAAACCGAGCAGATAGAGCAGTGCCGGGAAGTAACCCTGACGCCAGCGGCGGAAGGACGCCCATAGCGAAGCGGGAATCGCGGTAAGTGCCAGCGCCACGAATACCCAGGCACCGAACGCACGCCAGCCGAAGGCATTGAGCAGCACGGCGGTGGCATAGAGCATCAAGGCCAAGGTCAGCAGGCGATGCGCCCAGGGCACGAACTGGCGTGTCTGCAACAGCGTCTGGGTGAAGCGGCAGGCACTGAAGCCCCAGAGCGCCGGGATGCTGATTCGGTCGAGCCAGAAGGGCACCGGACCCTGCGGCCAGAGATACTGGAATCCATGGCCGGTCATCGCCAGGATCATCAGCAGCGCGCCGGTAGTGGTCACCACGTACCAGAAATAGGCGCTGTCGCGCAGGCTGAGGAAGATGAACAGGTTGTACAGCAACATCGCCAGGATGACGCCGTAGATCAGGCCGAGAAACAGGTTCTCGCCCGCCGCCTGTCCCTGCAGCGCATCGAGCTGCCAGACCTTGAGCGGAAAGGAGTTCCCCGCCGGGTCGTAGCTGCGCAGATAGAAGGTCAGCGGCTGCTGGTCGTCGAGCGGCGGAAGCCGGAAAAGCATGCGCCGATAGGGGTAGTCACGGCCTTCATTGAAACCGACCAGCTCACCGGACTGCCGCTCCACCCAGCCGCCGCTGCCATCGGGCAGGTAGATGCGAAGATCCTTCAGCGTCACCGAGCCGACCTCCAGCCACCAGTGCCGCGGCGCATCGCTTGTGCGCCGAAGGCTGACCCGGATCCACCAGGGGTTCGGGCTTTGCCCGACGCTGGCCTTGCCCTGGGAAGGCTGGAAACGCGCCAGCGCTTCGGGCGTCTGCAGGTCTGTGATGCTCAGCTGGGCGCCCGGATCCTCAAGCAGTTCGACCTGCGCGTTGAGGCTGCGACTGCTGTCCTCGGCGTCGAGGCTGATCGTCTCGGCTTGAACGCTGGCGATGCCACAAAGGCTGAGGAGCAAGGCGGAAATAATTGCGCGCACCGGGAACTCCCGACTCGAGGCGTTGTCTGTGTCGCGCGAGTATACGGGCTGAGCGGCTGACGTGCGCGCCTGTCGTCCGGACGAGAAAGACCTTGCGCAATGGTCGGGCTTGATCATTTTTTGTGCTATATTCCGCGCCCGTTTTCGTTGCCCCGGTTTCTCGCCATGCACGCAGCCAAGCCCCTTTTCGATTATCCCAAGTACTGGGCCGAGTGTTTCGGCCCGGCACCATTCCTGCCGATGAGCAGGGAGGAGATGGATCAGCTCGGCTGGGATTCGTGCGACATCATCGTCGTCACCGGGGACGCCTACGTCGACCATCCGTCATTCGGCATGGCCATCATCGGCCGTCTGCTGGAAGCCCAGGGCTTTCGCGTGGGCATCATCAGCCAGCCGGACTGGCAGAGCAAAGACGACTTCATGAAGCTCGGCGAGCCGAACCTGTTCTTCGGTGTCGCCGCCGGCAACATGGATTCGATGATCAATCGCTACACCGCCGACCGCAAGATTCGCTCGGACGACGCCTACACCGCAGGCGGCCTGGCTGGCAAGCGTCCGGATCGCGCCAGTCTGGTCTACAGCCAGCGCTGCAAGGAGGCCTACAAGCACGTGCCGGTGGTGCTCGGCGGCATCGAAGCCTCGCTGCGCCGCATCGCTCACTACGACTATTGGTCGGACAAGGTGCGCCGCTCGATCCTGATGGACGCCACGGCCGACATCCTGCTCTACGGCAACGCCGAGCGGGCCATCGTCGAGGTGGCGCAGCGTCTGGCCCGTGGCGAGTCGATCGAGGCCATTACCGATGTGCGCGGCACCGCTTTCATCCGCAAGGACACGCCCGAAGGCTGGTTCGAGATCGATTCCACGCGCATCGACCGTCCGGGCAAGATCGACAAGATCATCAATCCCTACGTCAATACGCAGGATATGTCCGCCTGCGCTATCGAGAAGGAAAAAGGTCCTCAGGACGACCCGAACGAGGCCAAGCCTGTCGAGCTGCTACCGCACCCGAGGCTGGAGCGCGATCGTACGGTGATTCGCCTGCCGTCCTTCGAAAAGGTGCGCAATGACCCGGCGCTCTATGCCCACGCCAACCGCGTGCTTCATCTGGAAACCAACCCCGGCAACGCGCGCGCGCTGGTGCAGCGCCACGACGATCGCGAGCTGTGGCTCAACCCGCCGCCGATCCCGCTGACCACCGAGGAAATGGACTATGTGTTCGCCGCGCCCTATGCGCGCGTGCCGCACCCGGCCTACAACGGCGCGAAAATCCCGGCATACGAGATGATCCGCTTCTCGGTGAACATCATGCGTGGCTGCTTTGGTGGCTGCACCTTCTGCTCGATCACCGAACATGAAGGCCGCATCATCCAGAGTCGTTCCCACGAGTCGATCCTGCACGAGATCGAGGAAATGAAGAACGTGCCGGGCTTCACCGGCGTGGTTTCCGACCTCGGTGGGCCGACCGCCAACATGTATCGCCTGGCCTGCAAGAGCCATGAGATCGAGAAGCACTGCCGCAAGCCGTCCTGCGTGTTCCCCGGCATCTGCGAGAACCTCGATACCGACCACAGCTCGCTGATCGAGCTGTACCGCAAGGCGCGTGCGCTGCCGGGCGTCAAGAAGATCCTCATCGCTTCCGGCCTGCGCTACGACCTCGCCGTGGAGTCGCCGGAATACGTCAAGGAGCTGGTCACCCACCACGTCGGTGGCTATCTCAAGATCGCACCGGAACACACCGAGCGCGGCCCGCTGGACAAGATGATGAAGCCGGGCATCGGCAGCTACGATCGGTTCAAGCGGATGTTCGAGAAGTACTCGAAGGAGGCGGGCAAGGAGCAATACCTGATTCCGTACTTCATCGCCGCTCACCCTGGCACCACCGACGAGGACATGATGAACCTCGCGCTGTGGCTCAAGGCCAACGGTTTCCGCGCCGACCAAGTGCAGGCGTTCTATCCGTCGCCGATGGCCTCGGCCACCGCCATGTACCACACCGGCAAGAACCCGCTGCGCAAGGTGACCTACAAGAGCGAAGGCGTCACTGTGGTCAAGAGCGAGGAGCAGCGCCGACTGCACAAAGCCTTCCTGCGCTATCACGACCCGAAGGGTTGGCCGCTGCTGCGTGAGGCGCTGACCCGCATGGGTCGCGCCGACCTGATCGGCAGCGGCAAGCATCAGCTGATCCCGGTGCATCAGCCAGCCACCGATGGCTATCAGAGCGCGCGTCGCAAGAACTCGACGCCGGCCGGCAGCAAGAAAGCCGGGCAGGGCGGGCAGATTCTCACCCAGCACAACGGCCTGCCGCCACGCAGCCACGACGGTAACGCCTGGGACAAGCGCGAGCAGGCCAAGGCCGCGGCCGAAGCCCGGCGCAAGGCCGCTTCCGGTGGTGGCAAGCCGTCCGGCAAGAACCGCAAACCGTCGCAGCGTCCCGCCGTCCCGCGCTGATGCCGGCGGGCAGCCGTGCTATGAGCGCGGCTGCCGTGAGCGTGTTCAGCCCTGGAAGGCCTGGGTGGCCTGATTCAGCTCGCCGGCCAGATGCAGCATCTGTTCGCTTTGCGCGCGGCCTTGACTGATGTGCTTCAGGTTGCGGTCGCCGAGCTGATGGATACGTTCGCTGTGGCCGCGGATCTCGCTTACCGCCTCACCCTGTTGGGCGGTGGCAAGCGCGATCTGCGCGGCCATCTGTTCGATCGAGCCGATGGTGACGACGATCTGGTTGAGTGCGGCATCGGCGGTTTCGGCCAGCTCGGCGGTCGCCTCGGCGTGGACGACCTGGGTGCGCATGGCCTGTACCGATTGTTGCGCGGCGGATTGCAGCCCACCGATCAGTAACTGAATCTCCTCGGTGGCGCCACTGGTGCGTTGAGCAAGCGTGCGCACCTCATCGGCGACCACGGCGAAGCCGCGGCCCTGCTCGCCTGCTCGGGCGGCTTCGATCGCGGCGTTCAGGGCCAGCAGGTTGGTCTGCTCGGCGATCGAGCGAATCACCGTCAGGACTTTGCCGATGGTGCCCGTCTCGTCGGCCAGGCGACCGATGGCCGAGGCGTTGTCCTGCACTTCGCTGACCAGGTCATGCAGCCCGGTCAGGCTGTTGCGAATGACCGCCTGCCCCTGATTGACGGCCTGGCCCGCTGCGCGCCCGGCATCGGCTGTCTGTTCGGCGCCGCGGGCGACTTCGCGGATGGTCGCTTCCAGCTCTTCCAAGGCGTCTCGAATCTGCCGGGTATCGCTGCTCTGATCGCTGGCGCTCTGGTGCAGATCGCCGCTCAGCTCGGCCAGGCTGCGGCTGTTACCGGTGACGGCCCCCGCGTGCTGGCGCAGCGTGCCGACCAGTGTTAGCAAGTAGCCGCGCAACTGACCGAGCGAGCCCTCGATTTCTGTCAGTTCCCGCGTATTGGTGCGCAGGACGATGGGGTCGCGAAAGTCGCCGCTGGCCCAGGTACAAAGCGAGGGCACCAGTTGCCCCAGTGACCGGGTCAGTCGCCGTTGTAAGCGATCGATGGCCAATGCGATCAGCAGGATGAGAACGATGATCGCCCCCTGGATCAGGCGCACCTCCGCCTGGATTCGGCCGTACTCCTTGCGAATCTCGGGTTCCAGCTCGTCCAGCGCCGATTGCAGCGCGGCAACTCGCTGGCCGGTCGCTAGCATCAGCTGTGCCCGTTGTTCGATCAGCGCGCGTGTGCGCTGGAGTTCGCCGGGGTAGCGCTTGATCAGGCTGGCGAGCTCGCGCTTGAGTGCGGTTCCTCTATCTTCCGTTGTCTGTTCCGACGTCGAGGTGTCGAGGTCCAGCAAGGCAGCGAAGGTGCTGGCGCCGGACGCCTGCTCGCTCATGACGCCCAGCAGCGGCAGCGCATCCAGCGTTGCCATGGTTTTGTCGAGTGACTGCAACGCCAGCTCGGCGTCGCTGCTACCGTCGCTCAGTTTGGCTCGCGCGTGGCTGAGGCGAAGCAGCTGGCGGCTCGCTTCGAACAGCGGCTGCCGGTAACGGGCCGCTGCGGGATCGTCGCTGCTCATGGCGTACTGGTCGAGTTGCTCCAGCGCTCCAGCCATCTCGCGCTCGGCTTGCGACAGCAGGCCGGTCGGATCGCCCGCCAGTTTGCCTGCCGCCAGGAGTTCGGTTGCCGTGAACCGCTGGAGTTGTTCCAGGCTTGGCTGCAGTCGTTCGGCAAAGGTCTCCGGCAGTGTGCGGACGCTGGGGGCGAGCTGCTCGAGCGCTGTCACCGCCGCTTTGTGTTGCAGCGCATCGCCGCTGCTCAGATAGCCCTGGATATTGCTCGCGACCTCGGTTTGGAAGCGTTGGGAGAGGTTGAGGTAACGCTCCATCAGCGCATAGGGGCGCCCCAACGCCTGTTCCGACCACCACAGCGTGGCGCCGAGCGCGAGACAGATGGTCACGAGCAGCAAGGTGTTGAGCGTGGTTAGCGACTTCAGGCGCATCCTGACCTCCGGGCAATGTGGAGGTCAGCAATATATGGCTATCTGATGTCACTCCTGTGACAGGGTGTACCGCTCGACGCGGTTACGGCCGCCGTGCTTGGCGCGATAGAGCGCTTCGTCTGCCTGTTGGGTCAGCGACTTGATATCGGTATCGGGGGCGAGTTCGGCGATGCCGCAGCTGAAGGTACAGGAGAGATCGGCCGGTTGCGCTGGATAGCGGATCTCGGCGAAGCGCTGGCGTATTTCGTCAAGGACCTTCACGGCATCTCGCGCACAGGTATCGGGCAGCACCACCGCGAACTCCTCGCCGCCATAGCGGCCGATATGGTCGGTCTTGCGCAGGCGCTGCTTGAGGAATAGGGCGAGGCTTTTGATCACGCGGTCGCCCATGGGGTGCCCGTAGGTGTCGTTGACCTTTTTGAAGTGATCGATATCGATCATGGCGAAACAGAGAGAGCGGCCGTCGCGGCGTGCTCGCGAACTGGCGTCTTCGAGCAATTGCAGGCTGTGCGTATGGTTGTAGAGCCCCGTGAGGCTATCGCGCACGATTCTGGCCTTCAGGTTGCGGGCTCGCTCGGCGCGGGTGCGGACCGTGGCGATCAGGTGGCTGGGCTTGATCGGCTTGGTCAGGAAGTCATCGCCCCCTTCGTTCATCGCATCCAGCTGTTTGTCCAGGTCGTCCTCGGCCGACAGATAGATGATCGGTACGCTCACATAGCGCTCATGCTGGCGGATGACCTTGGCCAGCTCGGTGCCCATGCACTCGGGCATGTACATGTCGAGGATGATCAGGTCCGGCTGGAAGTCAGCCAGGTAGGTGATGGCCTGGATCGGCTCGTTGAGCGTCCGGGTGATTATGCCGGCGTTGTTCAGGACCCGTTCGGTATGCGTCGCCTGGGCGCGCGAGTCGTCGATGATGAGCACCCGAAAGGGCTCGTAATGAGCGGTGCGGGTGAAGATTTCGATCTTCTCCAGCAGGCTGGATGCGTCGAGCGCGCCGGTGAAAAATTCCAGCCCTCCGGCCCGTACGGCGGCCAGGCGCATGGGCGTGTCCGTCTCCGCATGGCTGAAGAAAATCAACGGCAGCTTGTCTTCGAGTCCTTGCTGCACGCGTTCGGCGAGTTTCAGGCCTTCACCGGGACCGTTGAAATCTACGTCCATGACCAGGGCGGCCGGGTGGCGTTCATACATGGCCGCGCGGAACTCGCTGTCGGTGGCGAATGCCCGTGCCGTCATGCTGAAGAATTCGAGCTGGCGCACCACGTGGCTGGCTCGCTCATGGTCTTGCAGCGCGATGTACACGGGTTTGCTCAGCGGCGGGACGTAACCGGATTGCCCGCGCGGGTCTCCATGATTGAGGCCGGTGCGCGCGAGCCGGTAGACCAGTTGGCTGAGCGTGGCGATGGTGTGGCTCGACAGGCGCCCGCGGTTGTCGTTGATGTCGACCAGGCAGTCGTCGATGCCCATGGCGAGCTGCCGATGCTCGGCCTGGTCGAAGCGTTCGGCGAAGCGCCGCAAGCGCTGATTGGCATCGGCGAGCGCGGTGCGATAGCTGTCGTTCCACTCGCTGCGTTGCAGCTGCTGCCAGACCTCGAGCACCTCACGTGCCTGGTGAATGACTCTTTGCGCGAAGTGTTGCTTCAGTTCTTCCTGATCCGACATGTCCGGTTCCCTGGCCCGCTGCACAGTGCGTTCAGAGGCTGCGTAGTGGCCTCATGCTACCACTGTTATGGCCGTTGCGAAGGCACTGTATAGGCGGCCTGGTTCTCATTATGAGGCTCGCCGAGGACCAGCTGCGTTATAGTGGTTCACAGGCCGCGACGCCTTTCAGTGCCGGTGGTCGAAATCTTGAATTCCGAAAGAAGGACTGATGCTCATGTTGGATTGGAAGAACCGCCTTGGCCGCCTCGGCTCGTCGGGAAACACCGCCAGAGCGGAAGGGGCGGGTCGCAATCCGCTGGTACTGGCGCTGGCTGTGGTGGTCGGGCTCTATCTGCTGGTGGCGCTGCTGATTGGCTGGTATTGGAGTTCCGAGCCAGACCGCTTTGCTGTTCAGCAGCACGTGCGCCAGGCGGCCGATGGTTCGCAGCGGCAGATCGTCAACGGTTACACGACTGTTGAGACGCTCAAGCGCGTGGCCAGCACGCTGCTGGACAAGCCGGGCGGCTATCTGACCAATGACGTCGCTCCTCCCGGCCTGTGGCTGGATAACATGCCCAGCTGGGAATACGGCGTGCTGGTTCAGGTGCGCGATCTCAGCCGTGCGCTGCGCAAGGATTTCGCCCGGTCTCAGTCGCAGTCGACCGAGGATGCCGATCTGTCGAAAGCCGAGCCGTTGTTCAATTTCGACAATCGTAGCTGGGCATTGCCTGCCAGTGAGTCGGAATACCGTAACGGTATTCGCTACCTGGATCGTTACCTCGCGCGTTTGAGCGATCCGGCGCCCAAGGCGCAGTTCTACTCGCGCGCCGACAACCTCAATAACTGGTTGGGTGATGTGGGTACGCGGCTGGGTTCGCTATCGCAGCGGCTGTCGGCCAGTGTCGGCCGAGTACGTCTGGATACCCAGGGCGCAGCCCCGGAGCAGGCGCCAGAGCGCGGCCAGCAGGTGCTCGAGGAGGAGCGTGTCGAGACGTCGTGGTTGCAGATCGACAACGTCTTCTATGAAGCGCGAGGGCAAGCGTGGGCCCTGTCCCATCTGTTGCGCGCGATCGAGGTGGATTTCGCCGACGTGCTGGCGAAGAAGAACGCGGCGATCAGTGTGCGGCAGATCATTCGCGAGCTTGAAGCGGCGCAGGAACCCCTGTGGAGCCCGATGGTGCTGAACGGCAGCGGTTATGGCGTGCTGGCCAACCATTCGCTGGTGATGGCCAACTACATTTCGCGTGCCAACGCGGCGATCATCGATTTGCGCAATCTGCTGACGCAGGGGTGAGACGGGAAGACGATCGAAGCGCTGAAGGCTGGAAAGCTGGGCGAGTGAGGGCGGCTTGAAGAGCGTCTGGCTGGGGCTCGTACACTGGACGGCCTCCAGCCTTGCTCAATCCAGCCCGAGTTTCTTCAGGCGATAACGCATGGAACGGAACGACAGACCCAGCCGCTGAGCGGCGGCGGTGCGGTTCCAGCGTGTTTCTTCCAGCGCCTGCATGATCAGCTTGCGCTCTACCTCTTCGAGGTGATCTTCCAGATTGTCGATCTGCGCCAGACTCGCTTCGCCATGCTCCGGTATGCCCGGCGCGTCAGAGAGGCGCAGGTCGCTGGGTTTGATCTCCTCACCCTCGCAGAGCGTGTAGGCGCGCTCCAGCATGTTTTCCAGCTCGCGTACGTTGCCCGGGAACCGGTAGCTTTGCAGCTTCGCCAACGCATCGGGATGCAGCCGCGCTGCGGTATCGCCACAATCGCTGGCGAGGCGATGAAGCATGACGTCGGCCAGCTGCGCGATGTCTTCGCGACGTTCACGCAGGGGTGGCACGCGCAGCTCGATGACGTTCAAGCGGTAGTAGAGGTCCTGGCGAAAACGGCCCGCGGTGACTTCGCTGGCGAGGTCTTTGTGGGTGGCGCAGAGAATCCGCACATCGACCACCACCTCCTTGGCGCCCCCGACCGCACGCACAGCCTTTTCCTGGATCGCTCGGAGCAACTTGACCTGCATCGGCAGGGGAAGGTCGGCTACTTCGTCGAGGAACAAGGTGCCGCCGTTGGCCGCCTGGAACAGTCCCGGTTTGTCTTCCATGGCACCGGTGAAACTGCCCTTCTTGTGTCCGAAGAACTCGCTTTCCATCAACTCCGAAGGGATTGCGCCGCAGTTGACCGGAACGAAGGGCCGCTCGTGGCGTGGCCCTTGTTCGTGGATCAGTCGCGCCACCAGCTCCTTGCCGCTGCCGGATTCGCCGCTGATATAGACCGGTGCCTGGCTGCGCGCCAGTTTGCCGATCTGTTTGCGCAGCAGGTTCATCGGCGGCGACGCGCCGAGCAAGCGGTTGTCGACCGATAACGCGTTGGGGTTCGGGCTGCGAAGCCGGAGCGCGGTATTCACCAGCTCGCGCAGACGGCCCAGATCCACCGGCTTGGTCAGGAAATCGAAAGCACCGGCCTTGAGCGCGCCGATCGCGGTGTCGAGGCTACCGTAGGCGGTGATCATCGCTACGGGCAATTGCGGGTATTGCTGCTGGATGAATTGCACCAGCTCCAGCCCGCAGCCATCGGGCAGGCGCATGTCGGTGAGGCAGAGATCGTAGTGCTCACGCGCCAGACACTCGCGTGCTTCCTTGAGGTTGCGGGCGCTGCGGGTGTCGAGCTTCATGCGCCCGAGGGTGATCTCCAGGAGTTCCCTGATATCGGGTTCGTCATCGATAATCAACGCTTTCTGGCGGGCGGTCATGGTCTTGGTCTTTTAGCTGACGATGGATGGCGCGGGCCGCAATGTTAACGCCGCCGGGCGTGATTTGTACCGCCACGGTGGTCGATGTGTGACCTGTTGCCCCTCGGTTGGCCTCAGCCCAGCTTGCGTGGGTGAGCGAAGACGATGCGGAAACAACTGCCGCCTTCATCTCGTTGACGATAGTCCAGACGCGCCTGATTGCTTTCGCAGAGCTCGCGGGAAATATACAGGCCCAGGCCGGTGCCCTTGCTTTCGGTGGTGAAGAATGGCTCGAAGATATTCTGCAGTTGTTCGGGTGCCACTCCCGGGCCGTCGTCGAGTATCTCGAGCACCGGCAGGTCGCTGGTCTCGTCGCGAAACACGCGCAGCCATACCTGAGCCTGCTGATGCTGCTGGCCGCTGTAGCGCAGGCCGTTCTGCACCAGGTTGGTCAATACCTGGATGAGCTGGTTGGGGTCCATGCGGGTCTGCAGCGAGCTGCCCTGGGTTTCCACGTGCAGGCGCTGATTGGCAGGTAGGCTTTCGCGAAACTCGCTGGCGAATCGATGAATCCAGTATTTCAGGTCGAGTAGTTGTGGTTCGGCCTGGCGACGGCGCGAGAGCTGCAGCACGTTCTCGATGACCAGATTCATGCGCCGCGAGTGATCCTGGATGATTTGCGTAAGGCGCAAGTCAGCGGCGTCCAGTGCTTCGGACTCCTGCAAAAGCTGCGCGGCGTGGCTGATGGCGCCAAGGGGATTGCGGATCTCGTGGGCGATGCTGGCGGTCAGTCGGCCGAGGGACGCGAGTTTGAGCTGCTGCGCCTTCTGCGTGATCTGCGAGATGTCCTCGAGGAAAACCAGCGTGTCCTGCTTCACGCCATGCTGCAGCATGGCGAAACTCGGCTGCAGCGTGGCGCCGTCCGGTATTGCCTTGAAGTTGCGTGGCCGCAGGGTTGGGTTATCGCGCCATTGCTGCAAGGCCTTGAGCAGGTCGGGGCAGCGAGGGGCCAGGCGTTCGCCGGTCAGGTCTTGTTGACCAAGCAATTCCAGCGCGCCCTGATTGGCAAGCAGTACGCGTTCCTGCGGATCGAGCACGAGGATTCCGGTGCGCATTCGCTGCAGGATCTGAGCGTTCAAGGCTTCGAGATTGGCGACTTCCTCGGCGCGCTGACGTGCCAGGCTCTCGCTGACCTGTAGTCGCCTCGTCAGCCCTTGCACCAGCAGCGCGGCGGCAAAGCAAAGCGTGCCGAGTGCCGCAGCCTGAACATACTGACTGCTTGCGGCGCTATCGCTGAGGTTGAGATAGAACGTCAGGTAGATGAGGCCGGTAGCGGCGACTGCGGCGATGAAGAAGCCGATGCGGCCATGCAGCAGGATATTGGCAATGGCGACTGCGACAATCAGCAGGTTGCCGATTCCGCTTGGCGTGCCGCCGGCAAAATAGAACAGGGCCGCCAGCAGGGTCACATCCAGCAGGGCAAGGGCCAGCACCGGTAGTTCGCGCTTGGGATTCTGCAGCAGTACCGCGACGAGGATGTTGAGAATCAGGTACAGCCAGGCGCCGTAGTGAAACGCCGCCGGGTTGCTCATGTGCATCAGGTCGTTGTGCAGGTCGCTGCTGATGAGCAGTACCAGCACCAGGCCGATCGCGACGCGATAGAGGTGATAGAGCCGGAGGATTCGCCGGCCCTGGTGACCGAGAAACGTCAGGCTCTCAGTGGCCACCCGAAGCGCTGCCCTGGTCCAGATGCGCCTGGCTGCAGTACCAGTGGTCATGACGCTGCAGCGCCTGTTCCCGAGGCAGGTGCACGCCGCATTCGGCACAGCGGACCATGGTCACGGTGGTCTGTTGCGTCTTGCCGGTCGATGTCGGTTTGTTGGTCAGGCGACGCCATAGCCAGATGGCGGCAGCGATCAGGATGATCCAGAACAACAGACGAAACAGCCCCATATTTCTACTTCCTGGCTAAGCCGTGAGGGCCTGCCGGATTCGGCAGGCTGCGACAGGGCGATCAGTCGAACAGGCCAAAGGTCAGGTAGCTCCACCAGGAGCGGCTCTTGCGTTGCTCTTCGCTGGCCGCGTCAGCTTCCGCTTCTTTCAATACCGGGCGCAGTTCATCAGGAAGATCCTGGGCGGCATTCTCATACTGGCGCACCACGTCGCGGTTGGATTGGGAGACGTCTGGCGCCTTGGTTTCGGTCTCGATCAACCCGAGGGTTGCACGGGACAGCCAGCTGCGGTTGTCCTCCTCCTTTTCCCGCGGTACGAACTCGCCGCCGTCGAGGCTGGGATGGTCCGGATAGTTGAGCTTGAGGGTTTCCAGGCTGCTATCGGCGAGCTCGTTCAGCCCCATGTGCTGATAGGCCTCGGTCATCACCGCCAGCCCGTCGCCGACCGAAGGGGTACCCTGGAAGTTTTCCACGACGTAACGGCCTCGGTTGGCGGCCGCTACGTAAGCCTGGCGGCGCAAGTAGTAGTCGGCGACATGGATCTCGTTGGCGGCCAGCAGGTTGCGCAGGTAGATCATGCGAGCCTTGGCATCCGGCGCGTAGCGGCTATTGGGATAGCGTGTGGTCAGTTGTGCGAATTCGTTGAACGAGTCACGCGCAGCGCCCGGGTCGCGCTTGGTCATGTCCAACGGCAGGAACCGCGCCAGCAGTCCGCGATCCTGATCGAAGGACGCCAATCCTTTCAGATAGTAGGCGTAGTCGACGCTGGGATGCTGTGGGTGCAGGCGGATGAAGCGCTCGGCGGAGGAACGCGCGGCTTCCGGTTCGGTGTTGCGGTAGTAGGCGTAGATCAGTTCCAGCTGCGCCTGTTCGGCGAAGCGGCCGAAGGGGTAGCGTGACTCCAGGGCCTTCAGCTTGTTGATGGCGCTGGTGTAGCTCTTGCTGTCCAGGTCGGCCTGTGCCTGCCGGTACAGTTCCGCTTCGCCAAGGTTTTCGCTAATGGTTTCGTTGGATGAACAGGCAGCGTTTAGGGCGAAAATGGCGATCAGCAGCAGGTGTTTCACTTGCATGGCGGCTTGCGTCCCTGTGACGGCTGGCTGTCTCGCGCGGAGCCGTCCTGTTATGATGGGCGCCCCGGCTGGCCGGGACAAAGACGCCGTATTTAAACACAAGCCTGTGGCTGAAACCAAAAGCTCCACCCGTGCCACTGCACGAAGCGTGCATGCCCGTCGTCGAGCTGCCCTTCGCGCGGCAAGCCAGCCGCCCAGGTATTGCGCTCCTGTTTGCCAGCCACTGCCTGATCGCCATTTCGTTAGCCGAACCGCAGCGTTTTGCCTCTTCCTACTTATGAAGCGCCCTTAATTATGTCCACGCTCTCCACTCAGGCCATCCATCTTCGTGCCGAGGTGCCGTTCGACCTTGGCGGGCAGCGCCTCGACCAGGTTGCGGCGCAACTGTTCTCGGAGCATTCGCGCTCGCGTCTGGCAGCCTGGATCAAGGAAGGACGGCTCACGGTCGACGGCGACGTGCTGCGTCCTCGCGACACCGTGCATGCAGGTGCCATTCTGGAGCTGTCTGCCGAGCAGCAGGCTCAGGGCGAATGGGTGGCGCAGGACATTGCACTGGATATCGTGTTCGAGGACGAGCACATCCTCGTGCTGAACAAGCCGGCCGGTCTCGTGGTGCATCCGGCAGCGGGACACGCCGACGGCACGCTGCTCAATGCGCTGCTGCATCATGTGCCCGACATCATCAACGTGCCGCGCGCAGGCATCGTTCATCGATTGGACAAGGACACCACCGGGCTGATGGTCGTCGCCAAGACGCTACAGGCACAGACGCGCCTGGTCGAGCAGATGCAGGCGCGCAGCGTCAGCCGCATTTATGAGGCCATCGTGATCGGCGTGATCATTACCGGTGGTACCGTTGACGCACCGATCGGACGCCATGGCCAACAGCGCCAGCGCATGGCGGTGGTCGAGGGCGGTAAGCCCGCGGTGAGCCATTATCGTGTGCTGGAGCGCTTCCGCTCGCACACCCATGTCCGGGTCAAGCTGGAAACCGGGCGTACGCACCAGATTCGCGTACACATGACGCACATCGGTTATCCGTTGGTAGGCGACCCGCTCTACAGCGGGCGTTTCCGCATCCCTCCCGCAGCCAATCCGACCATGGTGCAGACCCTGAAGGATTTTCCGCGTCAGGCGCTGCATGCGCGTTTTCTCGAACTGGATCATCCGATCAGTGGTGAACGGATGAAGTGGGAATCGCCATTGCCCGATGATTTCGTCTGGTTGTTGACCTTGCTGCAGCAGGACCGCGAGGCGTTCGTAGGATGAGCGACAGGCCTGGCGACTGGATTCTTCCCGAGTGGCCAGCGCCGTCGCGCGTTCGGGCGTGTGTCACCACGCGTGGGGGCGGGGTCAGTCAGGCGCCTTTCGACAGCTTCAACCTCGGCGACCACGTCGGCGATGCCCCGAACGCCGTGGTCGCCAATCGGCAACAGCTGCAGCGGGTGCTCGGCTGCGAGCCTGCCTGGATGAATCAGGTGCATTCGAGTACCGCAATCGAAGCCGATCCTCGACACCGTCCCACCGCCGATGCCAGCTGGACGGGTGAAGCCGGCATCGCCTGTGCGGTGCTGACCGCCGATTGCCTGCCGGTACTCTTCAGTGATCGCGCAGGTTCCCGGGTAGCCGCGGCGCATGCCGGCTGGCGCGGGTTGGCCGGCGGGGTGCTCGAGGCGACCGTGGCGGCAATGGCAATTCCTGGGGACCAACTGCTGGCCTGGCTCGGTCCGGCAATCGGGCCCGATGCGTTCGAGGTGGGGCCGGAAGTGCGCGACGCCTTCGTGTCCCGGCATGCCGCGGCCGCCGATGCCTTTTCCGCCAGCTGCAATGCCGGCCGTTACATGGCTGACATCTATCGGCTTGCCCGGCTGCATCTGGCTGCCTGCGGCGTCACCGCCGTCTTCGGTGGTGGCTACTGCACCGTGGGCGACCCTCGCTTCTATTCCTATCGCCGTGCAGCCCGTACCGGCCGTTTCGTCAGTCTGATCTGGCTCGACTGAATCGTCGCGACGGCTTTGTCGCCGGTAGAACCTGCTCCTACAGGTGGTTGCGGTGCTTTTTGTAGGAGCTGCCTCTGGCTGCGGTTGGGGTGAGTGTCCGGCCTGCTGGCCCGCCCCGGAAACAAGTGCCGGGGCTGACTTGGATCAATGCCACCTGGCTTGAATCTCCAACAATCAACCTTATCTAAGTTCCATCTCGCAGGCTTTTGTCGAGGTGCGATTGAATGCGCCGGCCTGCCTAACCAGAAAAGGTGATGACATGCGTATCGATCGTTTGACCAGCAAGCTGCAGCTTGCGCTTTCCGACGCTCAGTCCATCGCGGTCGGCCTCGATCATCCGTCTATCGAGCCGCTGCATTTGATGCAGGCGTTGCTCGACCAGCAGGGCGGGTCGATTCGGCCACTGTTGATGCAGGTGGGTTTCGACATCAATGGCCTGCGCCAGGCGCTGACCAAGGAGCTCGACCAACTGCCGAAACTGCAGAACCCGACGGGCGACATGAATATGTCGCAAGATCTGGCGCGCCTGCTCAATCAGGCCGACCGCCTGGCGCAACAGAAAGGCGATCAGTACATCTCGAGCGAGTTGGTACTGCTCGCGGCGCTCGATAGCAATACCCGCCTGGGCAAGCTCTTGCTGGCTCAGGGCGTGAGCAAGAAGGCGCTGGAGAATGCCATCAGCAACCTGCGCGGTGGCGATGCCGTCAACGACCCCAATGCAGAAGAGTCGCGTCAGGCGCTGGATAAATACACCGTCGACATGACCAAGCGCGCCGAGGAGGGCAAGCTCGATCCGGTGATCGGCCGCGATGACGAGATTCGGCGGACCATTCAGGTGCTGCAACGGCGCACCAAGAACAACCCCGTGCTGATCGGTGAACCCGGCGTCGGCAAGACCGCCATCGTCGAAGGGCTGGCCCAGCGTATCGTCAATGGCGAAGTGCCCGATGGGCTCAAGGACAAGCGCCTGCTGGCGCTGGACATGGGCTCGCTGATCGCCGGCGCCAAGTTCCGCGGCGAGTTCGAAGAACGCCTCAAGGCAGTGCTCAACGAGCTGAGCAAGCAGGAGGGGCGCGTCATTCTGTTCATCGACGAGCTGCACACCATGGTGGGCGCCGGCAAAGCCGAGGGCGCCATGGACGCCGGCAACATGCTCAAGCCAGCGCTGGCTCGGGGTGAGTTGCATTGCGTCGGCGCGACCACGCTCGATGAATATCGCCAGTACATCGAGAAGGATGCGGCGCTGGAGCGGCGTTTCCAGCGTGTGCAGGTCGACGAGCCAAGCGAGGAAGACACCATTGCCATTCTGCGCGGCCTGAAGGAACGCTACGAAGTGCACCACGGTGTTTCCATTACCGACGGCGCGATCATCGCGGCGGCTAAGCTCTCGCATCGCTACATCACCGACCGGCAATTGCCGGACAAGGCCATCGACCTGATCGACGAGGCGGCCAGCCGTATCCGCATGGAGATCGACTCCAAACCGGAGGAGCTGGATCGCCTGGACCGGCGTCTGATCCAGCTTAAGATCGAGCGTGAGGCGCTGAAGAACGAAGACGACGAAGCGACCAAGAAGCGCCTGGCCAAGCTGGACGACGAAATCGTCAAGCTGGAGCGTGAGTACGCCGATCTCGAGGAAATTTGGAAGTCCGAAAAGGCCGAAGTGCAGGGCTCCGCTCAGATGCAGCAGAAGATCGAGCAGGCCAAGGCCGATCTCGAGGCTGCGCGGCGCAAGGGCGACCTGTCGCGGATGGCCGAGTTGCAGTACGGCATCATCCCCGACCTGGAACGCAGCCTGCAGATGGTCGACCAGCACGGCAAGACGGAAAACCAGCTGTTGCGCAATCGCGTGACGGACGAGGAAATCGCCGAAGTCGTGTCGAAGTGGACCGGCATTCCAGTGTCGAAGATGCTCGAGGGCGAGCGCGAGAAGCTGCTGAAGATGGAAGACCTGCTGCACCAGCGCGTGATCGGGCAGCACGATGCGGTAGTCTCGGTCGCCAATGCGGTGCGTCGTTCGCGTGCGGGATTGGCCGATCCGAACCGCCCCAGCGGCTCCTTCCTCTTTCTCGGCCCGACCGGCGTGGGCAAGACCGAACTGTGCAAGGCGCTGGCCGAATTCCTCTTCGACACCGAAGAGGCGATGATCCGCATCGACATGTCCGAGTTCATGGAGAAGCATTCGGTGGCGCGTCTGATCGGTGCCCCGCCGGGCTACGTGGGGTACGAGGAGGGCGGTTACCTGACCGAGGCGGTGCGCCGCAAGCCGTATTCGGTGGTGCTGCTGGACGAGGTCGAGAAGGCGCACCCAGATGTCTTCAACATCCTGCTGCAGGTGCTCGAAGATGGGCGACTGACCGACAGTCACGGCCGCACGGTGGACTTCCGCAATACGGTGATCGTGATGACCTCGAACCTGGGCTCGAGCCAGATCCAGGAACTGGTGGGCGATCCGGATGCACAGCGCGCGGCCGTCATGGACGCGGTGAGCAGCCACTTCCGGCCGGAGTTCATCAACCGAATCGATGAAGTGGTGGTGTTCGATCCGCTGGCACGAGAGCAAATAGCGGGCATTGCGCAGATCCAGCTGGGGCGCCTGCGGCAACGTCTGGCAGAGCGTGATCTGAGCCTGGAGTTCAGTGACGAGGCCATGGACAAGCTGGTCGCGGTGGGCTACGACCCGGTCTATGGCGCACGGCCGCTGAAACGCGCCATTCAGCGCTGGATCGAGAACCCGCTGGCGCAGAACATACTGTCTGGTGCGTTCGAGCCGGGTTCGTCGATCGTCGGCAAGGTGGAGGGCGACGAAATACATTTCGCCAAGGCCTGAGTGGGGCCGGCAGAGTCGTCCGCGGAGGGCGGCTCTGCCGACGCTCCGATGTCGCTCGCAACGTATTGTAGTAAATCGCATTTTTTCTGTTGACAGGCGCGTCGAGAACCGTAAAATGGCGCGCCTCTGAGGGGGGTTTGCAAGGCAGTACAGCAAGCCATCCGAGGAGCTGGAAGTGATAGTTCCGCGATAGCTCAGTCGGTAGAGCAAATGACTGTTAATCATTGGGTCCCAGGTTCGAGTCCTGGTCGCGGAGCCAATTTCCAATCGGGGTATAGCGCAGTCCGGTAGCGCGCCTGCTTTGGGAGCAGGATGTCGGGAGTTCGAATCCCCCTACCCCGACCAATTTTGGGTCGTTAGCTCAGTTGGTAGAGCAGTTGGCTTTTAACCAATTGGTCGTAGGTTCGAATCCTACACGACCCACCAAACCGCCTGAACAAGGCCAAAGAAACCGGAAGATCCCGAGCGGATCTTCCGGTTTTTTTATTGCCTGTCATTCGGGGCTGGCGCCTGCCTTGAAGGCCCAGGCTTCCAGCGCCTCCTGAAAGGGGAGGCGCTGTCACGCTGGCTATCTCAATGCAGCTTGAGGCGGGGTACGGTGCTGGTACTGAGCTTGTCGCCGATCATCATCAGTCCCGTGCGCGCGACGCCATACAGCGCGATCTGGTGCATCCGGTACAGCGAAACATAGAACATCCTCGCCAGCCACCCCTCCAGCATGACGTTGCCGGTGAGGTTGCCCATCAGGTTGCCGACTGCGGAAAAGCTCGACAGCGAGATCAGCGAGCCGTAGTCGCGGTAACGATAGCTCGGCAGACTCTCTCCACGCAGACGCCGGGACAGCGATTTGACCAGCAGCGAAGCCTGCTGGTGCGCTGCCTGGGCTCGCGGCGGAACGTTGCGATCACTGTCTGGCTGTGGGCAGGCGGCGCAGTCGCCGAAGGCGAATATATCCTCGTCTCGGGTGGTCTGTAGCGTCGGCAGCACTTGCAGCTGGTTGATCCGGTTGGTCTCCAGGCCGTCCAGTTCATGCAGGAAGCTCGGCGCCCGGATACCCGCTGCCCATACCTTCAATGTCGCGGGTACGAAGTCGCCGTTCGTTGTGTGCAGACCTTCTTCGGTCACTTCGCTGACCGCGGCGTCGGTGAGCACGGTGACGCCCAGGTTGCCAAGCGTCTGGTGCACGGGTTGGCTGATGCGCTCCGGTAGCGCTGGCAGGACGCGTGGGCCGGCTTCGATGAGCGTGATATGGACGTCTTCCGGCTTGATGCCGTCCAGTCCATAGGCGGCAAGTTCGCGTGCGGCATGGTGCAGTTCGGCAGCCAGCTCGACCCCTGTTGCGCCGGCACCGACGATGGCCATGTTGATGGTGCCTTGGCGGCCTTCGCTGGCGTGGGCGCGCATGTAGTGGCTGAGCAGGTGGCGATGAAAGCGCTCGGCCTGCTCACGGGTGTCGAGGAAGATGCAGTGCTCTGCGGCGCCCTTGGTGCCGAAGTCATTGGTCGTGCTACCGACGGCGATCACCAGAGTGTCATAGGCGAGTGTGCGGGCCGGCACCAGCTCGATGCCATGCTCGTCGAACGATGGGGCCAGGTGAACGCATTTGCGCTCGCGCTCCAGGCCGCACATGCGGCCCATCTGGAACTCGAAGTGGTTCCATTTGGCTTGGGCGACGTAATTGAGTTCGTCGGCGGACGAATTCAGCGAGCCGGCGGCCACCTCGTGCAGAAGGGGCTTCCAGATGTGCGTCAGGTTGGCGTCAATCAGCGTGATGCGGGCCTTGCCGCGCTTGCCCAGGGTTCTACCCAGGCGGGTGGCAAGCTCCAGGCCGCCGGCGCCGCCGCCGACGATTACGATGCGATGTGTCATGGAATGAACTCATAAGGCTTTGCGGAATTCGGTCGAGTGCGAGGGGCAGGGCGGCGACGGTCATGTCACCAGCCCGCTCAGGAGGCGGCTCAGCAGGCCCAGGCCAACGACTACGACCAGAACCAGCACCAGGAGCAGCCAGGGCCTGAATGGCCGGCGCTCGACTTGGTGCTGAGGCGCGCTGAGGTACTGATCGACGCGTTTCTGGTCTTCTGGATTCAGGCGGCTGGGCATAGGCACCTCGAAAGGGAATGCGGGCATTCTAGCGGTGCGACGACAAAAGCCAAGCGCAGCGGCGGTGGAGCGCGCTGGCTCGCGTGCAAAAGCGTTGCGGGATGCGGACCCCGTCAATCAGACGGAGCCAGGTCCGAGGGCGCGGCGATCGCCGGCCTAGCGCCCGTTATGCTTCAGGCTGCGCAGGTTGCCGATCACCGATTCCAGCGCGCGGTCGAAAAGCAACGCATCATTGAGCAGGCGAATCGCACCGCGACGAAATTCGATGGCTAGTCCCGTTCGGGTCTTTTCCAGCACCTTCATCCCGGTGCGGTTGACGAAGATATATTTCCCCGTGGGTTTGATGATTGCGGCAAGCTTGCAGCGAAGCTTGTGATCCTCGTCTTCCTGGAATTCCACCCAACTGCCGACGCGCAGATTATCGACCTGGGTGAGCGCCTCGTCGTTGTCGGCCAGATTGATCTCCGGTTCCTGCTCGCGGCTTTCGCCAGGAGCCAACAGGATGATCTCCTCGTTGACTTCGACCATCGGGGCGAGGGTGACGGCCTCCTCGGCGGGTTCTTCGCGCGGCGGCAGCTCCAGTTTCTGTTCGGTGAAAAGCCTGTCGTGCGAGCCGGTATCCCTGGCTAGTGCTGCGGGCGCCGGTTCGATGGTCGGGTTGAGTTGCTGCAGCGTTTGGACGTGCAACGCTTCGAGCCGGGTGAAGAAATCGCTGGTGGAGAAGGGGTCGAACGCTGCGCTGGCCAAGCCCTCGCGCAGATTTTTCAGCAGGCTGGGAACCAGTTCCAGCAGCCGCGCCCGGGCTTCGGGCGCCTCGTGCGGTGTCACGCTCCAGATCAGATCGTCCATGGTGGTCAGCGCGGCCTGCCACTGTTCCGACTGGGTGCCGTGCTTGAGGCATGTCAGCAGAAGGACTTTGCTCCAGGCTTCTTGCAGCAGGCGGACCACCACCTCCGGCAGGGTCTTACCCAGCAGGCGCTGATTGAGCGCATGTTCGACTTCCTTGCGCGCCATTTCCGCCTTGGCACGGCCTTCCTCGGCGTCCCGCGTGCGTTGTTCGAGGAGTTCGCTGCGACGACGTTCGTCGCCAGTGAAGGCCAGGAAGTCGGCAAGCAGTTCGGAGAAGATCGTCGGATCGTCGACGAAGTCGTTGAGCAGGCGGGACACGACTTGCTCGATCTTCTGGTACAGGCTGTCTCGTTGAGTCTCGTCCTGGTCGACCCAGCCCATCGCGGCCGAGGCGATCTCGTTGAGCAGGCGTCGGGCCGGGTGGCTGCCCCGGCTGAAGAAGGTCTTGTCCAGCACCGCGACTTTCAGGACCGGGATCTGCAGGCGACCGATCAGTGCTTTGAGCGAGTCCGGCAGGGTGCGATCGTCGAGAATGAATTCGAACAGCATCGACACCAGGTTGATGACGTCTTCGTCGACCTCGCCGACCACCCGTGACTTGCCGCTCTTGGCGCTGACCCGGTGCAGCAGTTGCTCGAGCTGAGCTTGCAGGTCATATTCGTCGATCTGTTGAGGGGCGCGCGACTGCAGGTGCGAGAGCAGTCGCATCAGGTCATTGCTGGATATCGGGACGGCGTCGCTCGGCAGGTTTCGGGCCGGCAGTGCACTGCCGCGCAACTCCGAGAGCAGTGCTTGCAGGCTGCCGAACGCTTCCTGGACATCGTCGTTCGCATAGGTCGGCGATGCTTCGCCAGCGCCCGCTGCGGACCGCGGCGCGGCTCTGCCCGGCGCGCCTGGACGGCTCGTCGAGCGGCGCGGTGGCATGGATTGCAGTTCCGGCAGAATGCCAGCCGCGACCAGGATCTGGTTCGATTCGGCGTAGAGCTGTTCGAGGTCGGCGAGTACGTAGCGCTCGAACAGCTTCAGGATGATCAGCTTGACCTTGATCTCGACGCCAAGGCTATGGCAGGCGTCGAGAAAATACTCACACAGCTGCTGTGGACCCAGCGGGTTGTTCTTGTCATCGAGCTTTCGGCTGACCAGCACGTTCATGCGAGTGGTCAGATGGCTAAGCGGCTGGCTGGCGCGGCTCATCACCTTGGCGACCATGGTGTCGATCGCGACTGACTCTTCCAGCTCGTCGTTCTGTACCAGGGCCAGGCTGTCGAACGACGCCTCCTGTTGGGCGGGCTTGCCGATTTCGTACTGGTTGAGCTTGGCGAAGGATTCGAAAACCTGCTGAAGGAAGCTGCGTTCGATACCGCGCCGCTTCATGCGCAGGTCGCGCATGGCTTCGAAAAAAGCGTTCTGTTCGGCATTGCTGGTGGCGCGATCGGCAATCTCGAAGAGCGAGTCGTCGGCATTGTCGAAGAGCGTTTGCAACGCCAACCGCAACTGCTGCGCGGCTTTATCGCGCACGCTGATAAGCGCGACCGGCAATCTGCCTGCCGTCGAGGTCGGCTTTTGCTCAGGGGCGGCCTTCAGGTGCACCACTTTCCCATCGGTTCGCATCGAGACTCTCCGGTCGCCTAGCTGATCAAGCGCGCTCAATGAACAGGTAGCATGCCGTTGATTACAGACGGGAGCAACGGCATGTGAATTTAATGGCGAGAAGCCGCCATTCCAGTGGCGTCAATTTCTAGCGGCATTATATGCATCTTATTCGTTAGCCTAGCGCGGTTTTGTTTTGGATATGACACGGCTCACAGATACTCAGCGGTATTTCCTACAGACGGTCAGCTTCTTCCTGCGCCTCGAATACGGCGGTCAGAGCGGTTGTCGGCAACGGTCTGGCATGCTGCTCGCTGGCGAGCCTACGCCTTATACTCTTACCGATTTCATAGGGAGCTCGTCGTGACCAATATCACTCTAGCGGACCTGTCCGCTGAAATTGAGAGCAATGTACGTAAAGCGCTGAGCGAGGATGTTGGAACCGGTGACATCACTGCGCAACTGATCCCCGCCGAGCGGCTTGGGCATGCTGCGGTCATCACTCGCGAGCAGGCGGTGATCAGTGGCACGGCGTGGGTGGATGCCGTGTTCCGGCAGTTGGATCCGCGAGTGGCCGTGCATTGGCAGGTCGTCGATGGCGAGCGGGTTATGGCCGATCGCGTCCTGTTTCATATCGAGGGGCCTGCGCGGGCACTGCTCAGCGGAGAACGCGCCGCGCTGAATTTCCTGCAGACGTTATCGGGCGTCGCCACGCGCTGCCGGCATTATGCCGATCTCGTCGAAGGTACGGGCGTGCGCCTGCTCGACACCCGCAAGACCTTGCCCGGTTTGCGTCTGGCGCAGAAATACGCCGTCACCTGCGGCGGCTGCCATAACCATCGAATCGGTCTCTACGATGCCTTCCTGATCAAGGAAAATCACATTGCCGCCAGCGGCGGAATCGGCGAGGCCGTTGCGGCTGCTCACCGGATTGCACCTGGCAAGCCTGTGGAAGTCGAGGCGGAGAATCTTGACGAGCTGGAGCAGGCCCTGCGGGCCGGTGCCGATGTGGTCATGCTCGACGAGCTGAGTCTCGCCGACATGCGAGTCGCGGTGGGTATGGCGGCCGGAAGGGCGAAGCTGGAGGCGTCGGGCGGGATCGACGACGAGTCGCTGCGTGCGATCGCCGAAACCGGGGTGGATTACATTTCGATCGGCGCCCTGACCAAGCATGTTCGGGCGATCGATCTGTCGATGCGTCTACGGCAGTGATGCGTGGAAGGCGGCGCGGAGGCGCCGCCGATTCGCTCAGTGCTTGCTCTTCAGGCCGAAATTCTCATGCAGCGTGCCCGGTACGTCGGCATCTTTCGGTGCGTAGTCCTTCGGCGGCTCGGTGAAGGTCGGCGAGTTGAGGCGTTCCCGATGGCCGTGGCTTTCTTCGCTGTGCAGCGCGGCGAGCAGACGCTGACGGGTCTGTTCATCGAGAGCGAGTTTGTCGGCGCCCTCGGACAGATGATCCTGCATGTCCTGATAGCTATTGGTCAGCTTGCGCAACAGGCTGGCGGTCGTATTGAAGTGGGTGACCACTTCGCTCTGGTAGGTATCGAAGCGCTCCTGCAGCTCATCCACCTGACGCTGTGTGCTGTTCGGTGCGCTGTTTCGCGCAATCAGATAGCCGATAGCGATGCCGGCAATCACACCGACGATGGGGAGCAACCAGGTCGCGAGGGTCTGTTCCACGAGTACTTCCTCTATATGAACGGCTTGCAATGCAGGCCGTGAAAAAACATGTGGTGGAGATCAGGCGCAGTGGCTTCAGGCCAGAACGCGGCTGATGTCCGGGTACTGCACCGCCCTGGGCAGTGGTTTTCCCACGGCCTGATACGTTAACGTCTCGTACCTGCCCTGTATACCGCGACGCACTGCGAAGCGGCCTCAGGCGACGTGTAAGCAAGACGAGTCGACGAGCCCCAAGGTCACGGAGTTACTTTGTTGAAACGTGAAAACACCATTTCCATCGAGGGTCCCGCCGGCGTGCTGGAAGGCCTGCATTTCGATCAGCCCGATGCGCGCGGCCTGGCGCTGATCTGCCATCCCAACCCGGTCAAGGGCGGGACCATGCTCAACAAGGTGGTCTCTACACTGCAGCGCACGGCGCGTGACGCCGGGTATGCCACGCTGCGCTTCAATTTCCGCGGCGTCGGGGCAAGCGCCGGAGATCATGATATGAATACCGGAGAGGTCGACGACGCCGAAGCGGCGTTGCGCTGGCTGCGCGACCGGCACCCGGGGCTGCCGCTGACGCTGCTGGGCTTTTCCTTCGGTGGTTTCGTTGCGGCGGCGCTGGCCGGCCGGCTCGAGGCGCGTGGCGAGTCACTGAAACGCCTCTTCATGATCGCGCCGGCAGTCTCGCGGTTGGACGGCTTGCCATTGGCCGAGCAGTGCGCGTTGACCATCATCCAGCCGGACGACGACGAGGTGATCGACCCCGCCTCGGTGCACGCATTCTCCGATGCGCTTGGCCGTCCCCATGAACTGCTGAAAGTGGCAGAATGCGGCCACTTTTTCCACGGCAAGCTGGTGGACCTCAAAGAACTGGTGGCGCCACGGCTGGCCTAGCAGGTCGGCAATTGCCCGGACGGTTGCCGGCGAGCCATCGTGTGACCCTTCGCGGCTCGCTAGCGCTGATTGAATCGAGATGATCGTATGAAAACCCGAATCCTTACCGGTATCACCACTACCGGCACGCCTCATCTGGGCAACTATGCCGGGGCGATCCGGCCGGCAATCGTGGCCAGCCGGGCGGCCGATGCCGACTCCTTCTACTTCCTCGCCGACTACCATGCGCTGATCAAATGCGACGACCCTGTGCGCATCCAGCAATCGAGGCTGGAGATCGCCGCCACCTGGCTGGCCTGCGGCCTGGATGCCGAGCGCGTGACCTTCTATCGCCAATCCGATATCCCGGAAATCCCCGAGCTGACCTGGTTGTTGACCTGTGTCGCCGGCAAGGGCCTGCTCAACCGCGCCCATGCCTACAAGGCTTCGGTGGATAAGAACGTCGAGCTAGGCGAGGATCCGGACGCCGGCATCACCATGGGGCTGTTCAGCTACCCGGTGCTGATGGCGGCCGACATTCTCATGTTCAACGCCCACAAGGTCCCGGTTGGCCGCGACCAGATTCAGCACGTGGAAATGGCCCGCGACATCGGCCAGCGCTTCAACCACCTGTTCGGCAAAGGCAGGGAGTTGTTCACCCTTCCCGCTGCCGTGATCGAAGAGGGCGTGGCGACACTGCCGGGACTCGACGGGCGCAAGATGTCCAAGAGCTACGACAACACCATCCCGCTGTTCGCCAGCCCCAAGGCGCTGAAAAGCACCATCGCCCGTATCGTCACCGACTCGAAACTGCCGGGCGAACCCAAGGACCCGGACGATTCTCATCTGTTCACCATTTACCAGGCGTTCGCCACGCCGACGCAGCTGGCGGCGTTCCGTGCCGAGTTGATCGACGGGCTGGCTTGGGGCGAAGCCAAGCAGCGCCTGTTCCAGTTGCTCGACGATGAACTGGGCGAAGCGCGCGAGCGTTATCACGCGCTGATACAGCGCCCCGGCGAGCTGGAGGACATTCTGCAGGCGGGTGCCGCCAAGGCGCGCAAGGTGGCCACGCCATTCCTGGGCGAGCTGCGCGAAGCGGTCGGGCTGCGCAATTTCCGCAGCGAAGTGACCAGCGCCGCACCGACCAAGAAGAAAGGCGGCAAGGCGGCCCGTTTCGCCAGCTTCCGCGAGGATGACGGCAGCTTCCGTTTCCGCTTTTTTGCGGCCGATGGCGAGGAGCTGTTGCTGTCACGCCCCTTCGGCGATCCCAAGGCGATCGGCGGAATCACTCAGCGCCTGATCGGCCAGGGCGTGGACGCCTTGGAACTCCGTGCCGACGAAGGTAATCAATTTACCTTGTGGCTGGACGGGCAATGCATTGCCGACAGCCCTGGTTACGCCGATGAAGAGGCGCTGGACGCTGCCATGCTGCGCCTGCGCCAGGCACTGGCGACACTCTGCGTGTAGCCCCTGCGGCGTTCGCCGTCGCCATTGGCGGCGAACCGCCGTCGATTCCCTGTATCACTTGAGGCTCAAGCGCTTGAACGACCTGCGTAAATTGCCATCCACCGAGGGCGCGGCTAAAGTGTCGGCCCCGTTTCACTACCCAGACCCCGCCATGACCCCTCTTGAGCGCTATCAGGAAGACCTGAAACGTCCCGATTTCTTTCACGATGCCGCCCAGGAAAATGCGGTGCGTCATCTGCAGCGCCTGTACGACGATCTGGTGGCCGAAGATCGGCATAAGTCCGGGCTGCTCGGCAAGCTGTTCGGCAAGAAGCAGCCGGCACCGGTCAAGGGCATTTATTTTTGGGGCGGCGTCGGCCGCGGCAAGACTTATCTGGTCGATACCTTTTTCGATGCCCTGCCGTTCGAGCAGAAAACCCGCACCCACTTTCACCGCTTCATGAAGCGTGTGCATGAGGAAATGCGCACCCTCAAGGGCGAAAAGAACCCGCTGACCATCATCGGCAAGCGCTTTGCCGACGAGTCGCGAGTGATCTGCTTCGACGAGTTCTTCGTATCGGATATCACCGACGCGATGATCCTGGCGACGCTGCTCGAGGAGCTGTTCAAGAACGGCGTGAGCCTTGTGGCGACGTCCAACATCGTCCCGGACGGCCTGTACAAGGACGGCTTGCAGCGCGCCCGCTTCCTGCCGGCGATCGAGCTACTGAAGAAGCACACCGAGATCGTCAACGTCGACAGCGGCATTGATTACCGCCTGCGCGCCCTGGAACAGGCCGAGCTTTATCATTTCCCGCTGGATGCCGAGGCGGAGCAGAGCCTGGAGAAGAGCTTCCGCAGCTTGCTGCCGGAGCAATGCCGGGTCCAGGAGAACGAAGCGCTGATAATCGAAAACCGCGAAATCATCGCGCGCAAGGCCGCGGGCGGCGTCGGCTGGTTCGAATTCCGCGAGCTCTGCGACGGTCCGCGTAGCCAGAACGATTACATCGAACTGGGCAAGATCTTCGATGCGGTGCTGGTGGCCAACATCGAGCGGATGGACGTATCCAAGGACGATATGGCGCGGCGCTTCATCAACATGGTTGACGAGTTCTACGACCGCAACGTCAAGCTGATCCTCTCCGCCGAGGTCGAGCTGAAGGACCTCTACGCCGGTGGCCGCCTGGAGTTCGAATTCCAGCGCACCCTGAGCCGCCTGCTGGAAATGCAGTCGCATGAATACCTGGCGCGCCCACACAAACCCTGACGGCAAAAAAGACGGCGAGAGCGCTGGAGGCTAAAGGCTGAACGAGCTGGCAGCCTCGAATAAGGCGCTCCCGTTCTCGACGCCGGGCAAAGCGCCAGGACTTACGCAACACTCATCCAGCCTCCAGCCTCCAGCCTCCAGCCTCCAGCCCTCAACCGCTCTTCAAGCGATATTGCTGCCGGTATTGGTTCGGCGATAGCTCGGTATGCTGGCGGAACAAGCGTGCGAAGAAGCTCGCATCGTCGTAGCCGACTTCGTAGCTGATGGTCTTGATGCTCTTGCGGGTGGTGGAGAGCAGCGTCTTCGCCGTCTCGATGCGCAGTCGTTGCAGATAGTGCAGCGGCTTGTCGCCGGTTGCCGTCTGAAATCGCCGCATGAAGTTGCGAATGCTCATGCCATGGTCGCGCGCCACGTCCTCGAAGCGGAATTTCTCCGCGAAATGCTCTTCAAGCCATTCCTGAATCTGCAGGACGCGAGTGTCCAGATGCAATTTCTGGCCGCCGAAACCGATGCGTCCAGGGCTGTAGTTGCGCTGCACCTCGAAGAGAATGTCTCGGGCCATGCCTTGCGCGACGTGTGCGCCGCAGAAGCGTTCGACCAGATGCATGTACAGATCACAGGCCGAGGTCGTGCCGCCTGCGCAATACAGGTTGTCGCTGTCGGTCATGTGTTTTTCCTGGACGAACAACACCCTGGGGAACCGCTCGGCGAACTCCCGCGCGAAACGCCAGTGCGTGGTGGCTTCGCGCTCGTCGAGCAATCCCGCGGCGGCCATCCAGAACGCGCCCGAGGCTTCGCCGCAGATCGCGCTGCCCGCTGCGTGTCGCGCCTGTAGCCAGGGCGCGACTTGAGGGTACTGCTGGCAAAGCACGTCGAAATCCGCCCAGAAGGCCGGCAGGATGACCGCATCGGCTTCGCCCAGCGCTCCGTCCACTTCGATACGAGGGCCGCTGAAGGTGCTGACGGGACGTCCGTCAGGGCTCACCAGCACGGTTTCGAACGCCGGAGTAAGGTCGAGTCCCTGCTGCTTGCCATACCGCAAGCTGGCCATGTGAAAGAAATCCTTGGCATGCAGCAGAGTGGATGCGAAAACTCCATCGGTTGCCAGAATGCTGATACGTCGCAAAGGTTGGGCGCTGAGCATGCGTTGTCTTCTGCCGGTTCCGTTTGTTTTTATAAGGACAAAGCAGGGTAAAACTGCCGTGGGTCGGCGGGAGCGTCTTATTTTTTGGTCTGACTGTCCAGTCAAACGTCGATCCTCTTTGAGAGGAACCGCGCAGGCCAGGGTCCGTCAGATGAGGACAGAGAGGTTTTTATGCGCGCAAATACACCGCAACCCTTAGCCGAAGCCTTCAGCGGCTGGGATGGTAGCCCCGCCAATGCCCGTGAGATGCAGAAACAGCTGGCCGGCCAGGTCGTGCTGGAAGACGACTTCGGCCCGTTGCGCCTGATAGCCGGCGTCGACGTGGGGTTTGAGGAGGCGGGCAAGATTACCCGCGCGGCGGTGGTACTGCTCGATGCCGATACGCTCGAGCCAGTGGCGCAGACCGTGGCGCGGGTACCGACCTGCATGCCCTATATCCCCGGCCTGCTGTCCTTTCGCGAATTGCCGGCGGTACTGCAGGCGCTCGACTCGCTTGGGCAGGTCCCTGATCTGATCTTTTCCGACGGGCACGGCATCGCGCATCCGCGTGGCCTCGGTATCGCCGCGCATCTGGGGGTGATCACCGGCCTGCCGACCATCGGTGTGGCGAAGAAAATCCTGACCGGCCAGCACGAGGCCCTTGGCGAACAGCGTGGCGATCAGGTCGAGCTGTTCGACAAGGCCGGCCATGTAATCGGCACCGTGCTGCGTAGCAAGGACAAGGTGCGCCCCCTGATCATCTCACCGGGCAATCGGGTCAGCCTGGAAACCGCGCCGCAACTGGTGATGCGCTATGTCACCCGCTACCGGTTGCCGGAACCCACACGGCTTGCCGATCGGCTGGCCTCGCGTCGTGATGAAAAGCGCGCTGGCAGCCAGCGGAGCATGGATCTGGAGTAGCGCGTCCGACTTGCAGCCGGCGGGTCCCAGGCGATAGCCTGCAAACCCCGCAGGTTACCTAGGGTTCGCCCCGATGCAGCTGGATCACGCGACAGGTTGGTGCCGAGGCATTCGCCATTGCCCTTCGCCCAATTACAACCAGCGTCCGGATGGTGAGATTTCGCTACTGGTGATCCACAACATCAGCTTGCCGCCGGGCTGTTTCGGCACCGGAAAGGTTCAGGAATTCTTTCAGAACGGCCTGGCCTGCGACGAGCACCCCTTCTTCGAGCAGATCGCGACGCTGCAGGTGTCGGCGCATTTTCTCATCGAGCGTGATGGGGTGATCACTCAGTTCGTCTCCTGTCTGGATCGCGCATGGCATGCGGGCGTTTCGCGATTCGGCGAGCGTGACAGCTGCAACGATTTCTCCATTGGCATCGAGCTGGAAGGTACCGACGACGTGCCCTTCAGCGATGCCCAATACGACAGCCTGATTCATCTGTGCCACCTGCTCCAGCAGGCCTATCCGGCAATCACACCGGAACGGGTCTGCGGGCACAGCGATATTGCGCCGGGGCGCAAGACAGACCCGGGGCCGGCTTTCGACTGGCAGCGTTTGCGCGCAGCCGCCATCGCCGCCTGAGACCGCCCTGACAGGAACGATTTCGTCATGATTTTTCTCGTAGTGCTGCTGGTACTGTTGATCGACAAGCTCACCGACTGGCGGCGTGACGTGCAACAGGATGGTCCCTGGCTGCAATGGCTGCGGCGCGTCGAGCAGCGCTCGGGCTCCCGCATTCCCTGGTTGGGGCTGGCGTTAGCGGTGCTCCTGCCAGTGCTGGTGCTCGGTTTGCTGCTGCTCGCGCTCAAGCCGCTGGCCTATGGCTGGCTCAGCTTGCCGCTGCATGTGCTGGTGCTGCTCTACAGCCTGGGCCGAGGGGAGGGAAAGCGCGAGTTCGGTGCATTCCGTGACGCCTGGCGTCGTGGCGACGAGGAGGCGGCCGCGCTGGTCGCCGAGCGTGACCTGAAGCTCAGCGCCGCCGACGCGCCGAGCTTGCTGCATGCAGTCGAGGCCCAACTGCTGTGGCGCAGCCACCAGGGTTTCTTTGCGGTGATTTTCTGGTACGTACTGCTGGGGCCCGTGGCCGCGCTGGCCTACCGCCTGCTTGCGCTGACCCTCGACCATGCTCGGGACCAGATCATGCGTGAACAGGCCGAGCAGTTACGACACGCCTTCGACTGGCTGCCGGTGCGGGTGCTGCTGGCCAGTTTCGGATTGGTCGGCAATTTCGTCGCGGTCAACCGTGCGCTACTCAATGATCTGCTGCATTGGGACATCCCCGCTTCGCGTCTGTTGGCCGAGGTCGGCCCGGTGGCCGCTGATCTGGGCGGGTCTGTCGAAGGCGAGGCGGGGATCGCCCGGCTCGACAGCCTGGCCGCTCTATTGGTGCGTACCCGCATGCTCTGGTACGCCGCCATCGCCCTCTGGATCCTTCTTCGCTAGAGGCTTGCACCGGTCTCCATGAAACCGGCCAATCCTGTCTCGTCGAGGTGGCTACCAGGCGTCGGATAAGTTCGATGGATAGGCCGGAATCGGCGGGACTTCTGCCGGTTGTGGCGCCATCATCCTGCCATTACCTTAAGTTACATTAGCGGCGACCGATATCCCGTATAAGTTTTCTTGCGTCACGCTCCGACGAGTCCGCAGCCCCTGAATGCTGTCGACCACACAACAAGAAATAGGGAGACGTCTTTTGAAAAGCCTGTTGTATCCCGCAATCGCATTGATGAATCGGCTGAGTTTCGGCATGAAGTTCAGCCTGATCAGCGTGCTTTTCTTCGTTCCCATGCTGCTGACCAATTTCTATCTGGTGCGCGACTCGTATCGCGAGTTCGTCGGCACCCGCACCGAATTGCAGAGCCTTGAACTGCTCGGCACGGCGCTACAGTTGCGCCGCGAGATGCAGGATTGGAAAGACCTGATCGAAATCGAAGGCATCATCGGCCAGACCGGTGAAGTGCAGGCGCTGGTATCCCGGCTGTCCACGGTCGAAGCCGCACTGACGGAGCAGATGCAACGTCTGGCTCCGGTTAGCGACGATCCCGAACAGGTAGCCGAGTTCACCAGCCGTCGAGACGAGCTCGACGCGGCGCTGCGCGAGGCGCAGGCGCAGCAATCGTTGCAGGCCAAAGCCGCCTTGGCCCGGGCGTTGCTGGGCAAGGGGCAGGTGATGATCAAGCTGATCGCCAGCCAGTCGGGCCTGAGCCAGGACAGCCAGCGGGACGTGCGCATGCTCGCGGAGCTGCTGACCTCGGCCACGCCCACGATTACCGCGGCGCTCGGCGAGGGCCGGGCGGTTGGCTCCTATACCTTTGGTCAGGGCTACCTGAATTCCGATGCCAGCAACAAGCTGGACAACCTGTTGCTCGAGCTGGAGAAGCAGCAGGCTCAGTACGGCGCCCAGCTGCACGACGTGCTGGGCAGCAGTGCCGCCGCCCAGCGCCAGCTGCAGACCTATACCGAAGCCAGCCACGCCTCTTTGCAGCTCAGCAGCGATATTTTCCAGGATCAGGTGATCATGGCCGAAGCGCTGGATAGCCCCTGGGACCAGTTCTACGACCTGATCAGCGCCGAGATGGCGAAGACCTATGCGCTCAATGACGCAGTCCTTGGCTTTCTCGACGATCAGCTGGCGCTGCGTCTGGAGCAGAAACGCCTGCTCATGACCCTGCTGCTGGCCGCATTGGCTTTGGTTTTCCTGCTGGTCGTCTACCTCTACAGCGCGTTCTATATGTCCACCCGTGCCTCGCTGCGCAGCCTCGGTGCCACCATGGATCGGGTGGCGGCGGGCGACATGACGGCGCGTTTCAAGGTTCAGAGTCGCGACGAGCTGGGTGAGCTGGGGCAGGTCTTCAACGAGACCGTGGCGAAGATTCGCGAGCTCATCGAGCGTGTCGGCCAGACCGTCGGCGAAGTAGAGCGTCAGGCGACGCGCGTCGAAACCGTCTCCGGCGAGAGTAACCAGACGGTTTCCGAGCAGCGCGGGCAGATCGAGCAGGTCGCGACGGCAATGAACGAAATGTCGGCGACCGCTCAGGAAGTCGCCACCAGCGCGGAGGCGGCGGTCGGCAGCGCCCAGAGCGTCAACGACGAAACGGTCAGCGGGCGCAGCCTGGTGGAAGCGCAGGTCGCCGGCATTGGGCGTCTGGCGGCCGAGATCGAGCAGTCGGTCGAAGTGATCAATCAGCTGGCCAGCGACAGCAAGGCCATCAGCCAGGTGCTGGATGTGATCAAGGGCGTGGCCGAGCAGACCAACCTGTTGGCGCTCAACGCGGCGATCGAGGCTGCGCGGGCCGGCGAGCAAGGGCGCGGTTTCGCGGTGGTCGCCGATGAGGTGCGTAGCCTGGCCAGGCGTACCCAGCGATCGACCGAAGAAATCGAACAGATGATCGGTCGCCTGCAGGGCGGGGTCGGCGCTGCGGTGAAGACCATGCATTCGAGCCATTCGATGGCCGAGGATACGGTCAGTCAGTCGGCGCAGGTGCAGCAGGCGCTCGAGAACATCCTTGGCGCGGTGGGCGTCATCGTCGACCAGAACCAGCAAATCGCCGCGGCCGCCGAAGAACAGACCGCCGTTGCCCATGATATCGATCGCAATATCGTCGCCATCAATGAAGCCGGGCAACGCACAGCCGAAGGCGCCGGGCATACCGAACAGGCCAGCCGCGAACTCAGCGAACTGGTCGGGCGGCTGCAGCAGCTGATCGGGGCGTTCCGGGTCTAGGCCTTGCGGCTAGCCTGCAGGCCAGCCAAGCAGCTCGCAGCTGTTGCGGTAGCTGGCCTCGGCCAGCTCTTCGGCGCTGATGCCACGCAGCTCAGCTAGCTCACGGCAGATGTCGGGAAGAAACTCCGGGCTGTTGCGCTGGCCGGCGTGGCTGTGCGGGGCGATGTCCGGGGCGTCGGTTTCCAGCACGATGCTCTCGAGCGGCAGCTGCTTGAGCACGCGGTGCATGCGGTGCGCCTGTGGCCAGGTGCCGGCGCCGCCGAGGCCGAGCTTGTAGTCGAGCCTGATGTACTCGCGGGCCTCTTCCCAACTGCCGCTGAAGGCGTGGGCGATGCCGGTGCGCTTGAGCTTGTGCCGCTTGAGCGTGGCGATCATCTGGGCATGGGCGCGGCGCACATGTAGCAGCACTGGCAGCTCGAATTCGTTGGCCAACTCCAGCTGCGCCTCGAGCAGGGTCTGCTGGCGCTCCTTGGCCGGGTCTTCGATGTAGTAGTCCAAGCCGATCTCGCCGATGGCGCAGAGCTTGTCCTCGCCGCGCAATCGCAACAGCCAGTCACGCAGCGCGTCGATGTGTTCCGCCCGGTGATCTTGCAGAAACACCGGGTGCAGCCCTAGCGCCGCATGGACGCAAGGTTCGTCCTGCGCCAGCTGCCAGACCCTGGCCCAGTTGGCCTGATGCACACCCAGTACCAGAATGCGCTCGACACCGGCCCTCTGGCTGCGCGCCAGTACCTCGCCGCGATCGGTATCGAAGGGGTCGAAGTCGAGGTGGGTGTGGGTGTCGATCAGAGGCACGACAGCGTTCTCCTGTCCGAGTGTGTGAAGAGGTGGTGACGGTCAGTGGCTGGGTTCCTCCTCGATCTGGATTTCGCTGACACCCAGTTCTGCCATGCGGCTGTGTTCGCTGGGGCGTACCGGCGTTTCCCAGGGCGCATCGGTCGCCGCACGTGGCTCGCGGACATGATGCAGGAGAATCTCCAGCTCGGCTTGTTCCATGTCCGGCTCCTCGAAGGAACTGAGCGTCAGCGAGGCCGGATTACCGTTGATCAGGTAGTGGATGCGGTAGCGTTTCAGTTCGGTCATGGCGGCTCTCGACTCCAGGTGTGTGGAATATCGGACCGCCGAATCGCCGTCAGGCTCCCGAGTCCTTGCGCTCCGATTCGAGCAATGCCGCCTTGCGTTCAATGCCCCAGCGATAGCCGGTGAGCGACTGGTTGGCCCCGACGACACGGTGGCAGGGCACCAGCAAGCCGACTGGATTGCTCGCGCAGGCCCGAGCGACGGCGCGCGCATGGCTGCCGAGACTCTCGGCCAGTTCGCCGTAACGCCGGGTCTCACCTGGCGGGATAGCCTGGAGCGCCTGCCAGACACGCTGCTGATAGGCACTGCCACGCAGATCGAGCGGTAATCGCGCCGCCCGAGACGGCTCATCCAGCTGCGCCAGAATCGGCTGCAACCACTTGCCCAGCCCGTGCTGATCGCGCGAAAGCTCGGCAGCGGCGAAACGTGATTGCAGTTCGCCGAGCAGCGCCTGTTCATCGTCCCCGAACAGCAGCGCGCAAATCCCTCGCTCGCTGGCGGCGACCAGCAGCAGTCCCAGCGGGCATGGGCTGATCGCATAGCGCAGCGACTCACCGGCTCCCTTGCGTCGACGCTGTGCCGGGCTCAGCGCCGCAGTGTCGAGGTAGACGCCACGGGTGCTGCCATAGCCTGCCTCCAGGGCCGCACCCAGCACCGAATCGGCGGCAGGTAGCTGCGTCTCCAGTCGCTCGCGTCGGCGTGCGGCCGCCCAGGCTCGCGGCGTGAGCCCGGTGCGGTGTTTGAACGCACGGGCCAGGTGTGACGAGGACAGGCCGATGCGCGCGGCCAGCTGGTCGAGCGTCAACGGCTCGGCGCTTTCATCGAGCAGACGGCAGGCGGCGACGATCAAGGCATCCAACTGCTCGGCCGGGCTCTGCCCCTGCGGCGAGCAGCGTCTGCAGGGTCGGTAACCAGCGGCTTCAGCTTGCGCCGCATCACTGAAGAAACTGACACGGTCGCGCCGCGGCCGGCGCGCCGGGCAACTGGGGCGGCAGAAGATCCGGGTCGAGTGGACGGCGAATACGAAGCGATTGTCGTACGCTTCGTCTCGGTCGCAGAGTGCTTGCCAGCAGTGGTCGAAATCGAGCATGTCTGTGCTCCCTGGGTGCTTGGTTTCGATTGTCCGTCCAGCCCGTGCCGGATGCCAATCCACAACTCGCTTTTAAACTGCGGGCAAGCATGGAAGGCCGTTGACGATTGCCGTAACCTGCAGTTCTGCCTAGCCATGAAGGGTCTGTAAACCGCTGATGAAAACGCCAAAACGACTCGAGCCGTTGGTCGAGGATGGCCTGATCGACGAAGTGCTGCGCCCGCTGATGAGTGGCAAGGAAGCAGCGGTTTATGTGGTGCGCTGTGGCGAGGAGCTGCGCTGCGCGAAGGTCTACAAGGAGGCCAACAACCGCAGTTTTCGCCAGGCGGTGAAATACCAGGAAGGGCGCAAGGTGCGCAGCAGCCGCGATGCACGTGCCATGGCCAAGGGTTCCAAGCACGGGCGCAAGGAAAAGGAAGAGAACTGGCAGAATGCCGAAGTCGCGGCACTGTTCCGCCTGGCTCAGGCCGGCGTTCGGGTGCCCAAACCTTACGATTTTCTCGATGGCGTGCTGCTGATGGAGATGATCAGTGGTGAGGACGGCGACGCTGCGCCGCGGCTCAACGACGTCGATCTCCACCCGGACGACGCCCGCGAGTTCCACGCCTTCATGATCGGCGAAGTGGCCAAGATGCTCTGTGCCGGCCTGGTCCACGGTGACCTGTCCGAATTCAACGTGCTGCTCGACGAGCACGGTCCGGTGATCATCGATCTGCCGCAGGCGGTGGACGCCGCCGGCAATAACCACGCCTTCGAGATGCTCGAGCGCGACGTGGGCAACATGGCGGCCTATTTCGGCCAGTTCGCCCCGGAGCTCAAATACACCCGCTACGCCAAGGAAATGTGGGCGTTGTACGAGGAAGGCAAGCTGACGCCGGAAACCGAGCTGACCGGCGAGTTCGCCGAGCCCGAGGATGCCGCCGACCTCGATGCGGTCATGCGCGAAATCCGCGCTACCCTGGCCGAGCAGGCGCGCAAGGAAGCGCTGCGCAACGCCACCGACGAACCGAGCGACGAACCGCCCACGCCGCCGTGGATGCGTCACTGACACGCTTTCGGGTGTGCTGAACAGCGTAGCTTTTTGCTCCTGAGCGGCCTAGCAGTCCGCCTTCGCCGCGGGTCGCGCCTCCTACAAGGGCAGCGGCGTGCACGACTGCTTTTTTGTAGGAGGGCCCGCCCTCGGGGAAAAGCTGTTTCGTTCTGTTCCGGCAAGTCCGGCGCGTTTGTATGCCGTAAATTCCTTGCGGCTTATTTGGCCGCCGTGCCTGTGCCGGTGCCCGCATCGGCATCCTCGACGGCCTGCGGGTCCATTTCCCAGCCGCCGCCGAGTGCGACGAACAGCGCGACCTGCGCGGTGGCGAGCGCGGTGCGGCCCTGTAGCGCCTGTTGCCGCGCTTGTAGCGAGCCGCGCTGGGCGTCGAGAACTTCGTTGAGGTTGGCTTCGCCCAGGCGGTAGCTGGTCTGCGCCAGGGCATAGGCGCGCTCGCGATGCGCCAGGGTGTCGCGTAGGGCGTTCAGGCGACGCTGCTGGCCCTCGATTCGCACCAGCGAACGCTCGACCTCTTCCAGCGCTTCGGCTAGCGACTGCTCGAATCCGAGATAGGCACTGTCGCCCTGCACGTCGGCCAGGTCGATGGCTGCTCCGCGGCGACGGTAATCGAGAAAGGGCAGGCCGAACGTTGCGCCGAGCCGGGCGAAGTTCGAAGCGCTGGAGAACGCATCGCCCAGCGCCAGCCCGGAACGGCCGACCGCCGCCTGCAGCGCCAGGGTCGGGAACAGGTCGCGGCGCGCCGCTAGCGACTGCAACTGCGCAGCCTGCAGTTGCGCCGCGGCGGCGATCAGGTCCGGGCGTCTCCGCAACAGATCCAGCGGCTGGCCGGGCGGGATCGGGCGTTCGGCCAGCGGTACCCGGGCGGAAGCCTCGAGCTGCCGCTCGACGGTTCCTGGCGGCTCGGCCAGCAGGGTGTCCAGTGCCAGGCGTGCTTCGGCCAGGTTGATCCGCAGTTCGTCACGCTGGGCTTGCAGCGAGGCCCGCTCGGCGGCGCTGGCCTCGACGTCGAGCCGGGTGACCTCGCCCGCCTCGAACAGCTTGCCGGCGATGCGCTCCAGCTCGGCGGCCACCCCAATACCCTCCACCAGCAGCTTATGTTGGCCCTCCAGCGCCCGCAGTTGCAGGTAGCCCTGTGCCGTGTTCGACGCCACGGCGAGCCGCGCCGCGATGGCCTGCGCCCGGGCCGAACGGATCTGCTGGCGTGCGCTGTCGGTGCGGGCGCGGGTGGCGCCGAAGATGTCCAGCTCCCAACTGGCCTGCAGCGCCAGCTCCCAGTTGTCGAAGGTGATGACGTCATCGTCCGGGACGAACTGGCCGATGGGGCTGTTCGGGTTCTGCTCGCGGTCGTTCTCGATCCACTGGCGGCTGGCCGAGCCCGGCACGTCGAACGTCGGGAAAAGCCCAGCGCGGGCCTGGCGCAACTGCGCGCGCGCCGTGTCGACCCGCAGCATGGCCTGGCGAACGTCGCGGTTCTGCTCCAGCGCCTGACGGACCAGGCGGGTCAGCACCGGGTCATTGAACTGGCGCCACCAGTCAGCCAGGGCGCGGGTATCGGCGGGCTGCTGGCGCACGGCGTGAAACCAGACGTCTGGAACGTCCGGCGCGGGTCGTTCCGGGACGCTGGAGCAGGCTCCGAGTGTCAGTGCCAGCGCCATGGCCCAGGCGAGGCGCGATCGAGGCAGGCGGCCGGGCATCAGGTTTCCTCCGGTTTGACGCGCATGAACAGCCGGTACAGGCAGGGCACGGCGAGCAGGGTAAGGAGGGTGGCGAAGCCCAGCCCACCCATGATGGTCACCGCCATGTTGGCGAAGAAGGGATCGAACAGCAGCGGCACCATGCCCAGCACGGTGGTGCCGGCAGCCATCATCACCGGACGCAGGCGCGAGGCCGATGCCTCGACTATGGCGGTCAGGCGCGGCACGCCGTCGTCGATCTGCCGGTCGATTTCGTCCACCAGCACCACGGCATTCTTGATCAGCATGCCGGTCAGACTCAGCAGCCCGAGCAGCGCCATGAAGCCGAATGGCTGACCGGTGATCAGCAGGCCGAGCGTGACGCCGCACAGCGCCATCGGCACCACCAGCCAGATCATCAGCGGCTGGCGCACCTTGGCAAACAGCAGCACCGTGACCAGCACCATCGCCAGATAGGGGACGGCGAGGGTGCTGGCCAGCGCCTGCTGGGCGTCGGAGGACTGCTCATGGTCGCCGCCCCATTCCAGCGTATAGCCGGTCGGCAGCTCGATCCCCTCGATCAGCGGGCGAATCCGTTCGAAGGCGACGTTGGTGTTTTCCCCGTCGCGCGGTTCGGCACGCACGGCAATGGTCCGTTCACGTCCGTAGCGGCGAATCATCGATTCCTCGGTGGTCGCTTCGACGCCGTCGGCCACCTGCGCCAGCGGCACGTAGCGCTGGGTGGCGGGGCTCCAGACCAGACGCTGCAAGAGGTCGCCGGGCTCGACACGATCCTCTGGCGTGGCGCGCAGGAGAATCGGGATCAGCTCGTCCTTGTCGCGGAACACGCTGACCTGCTGCCCCTCGCTGGCGACCGACAGCGCCTGCGCCACCTGCTGGCGGGTCAGGCCGGCGCTGGCCAGGCGATCCAGGGCCAGGCGAGGGCGCAGCACCGGGACCGGCTGGCGCCAATCGTCGCGGATGTCGAAGACCTGCCCCTTTTCCTGCAGGAGGCGCTGGCCCTCGGCTGACAACCGGCGCAGCTCGTCCAGGTCGGGGCCGCTGATGCGGGCTTCCAGCTTGGCCTCGGCGTTGGGACCGAACATGAACTGCGCGGCCGCGACATCGGCCGAGGGGTAGCGGCCCGGCAGCGTCTGGTTGATTTCCCGGACCAGGCCGGCGATCACATCCGCGTTCTTTGTCCGCACGAGAAAATGCATCAGGGCCGGGTTGGGCTGTTCTGGCGCATAGGTGAGCATGAAGCGCGAGGCACCGGCACCGACGAAGGTGGACACGTCGGTGACGCCGTCGAGCTGCTTCAGATAACCCTCGACGTCCTCGGCGGTGCGGCTGGTTTCGCGGATGTGTGTGCCCTGCGGCAGGAACAGGTTGAGGTAGAAGATCGGCGTGCTCGACGGTGGAAAGAAACTCTGCGGCACACGGCTGAAACCCAGCACGCTGAGTACCGTGAGTACCACCAGCACGCTCAAGGTCAGCCAGGGCCGCGCGAGCACCGCGCCGGCGATACTTCGGTAGCGGCCGTAGACCGGCCCGCTGTAGGCCTCGTCGGGGTCGCCGCTCTCGTCCTGTTTATCGCCCTTGCGTTCGAGCAGGTAATGGCCGAACAGCGGCACGATCAGCAGCGCCAGCAGCCAACTCAGGAGCAGCGAAGTGGCGATGACATAGAACAGCGAGAAGAGAAATTCGCCGGTGGTGTCCTGCGACAGGCCGATCCCGGCGAAAGCCAGAATGCCAATGAGGGTCGCGCCAAGCAGCGACCATTGCGTCTGTTGCAGCGTCTTGCGTGAGGCCTCGAGGATGCTCAGGCCGCGCTGTTGCTGGATCAGCATGCCGTCGCAGACGACCACCGCGTTGTCCACCAGCATGCCCATGGCGATGATCAGCGCACCAAGGGAGATGCGTTCGAGCTCGACGCCGCCCAGCCACATCACCAGCAGCGTGCCAAGCACGGTCAGGAACAGCACCGCGCCGATGATCAGCCCGGCGCGCAGGCCCATGGCCAGGCACAGCACGCCGACGACGATGGCCACCGAGAGAAACACGTTGAGCGCGAAGCTGTTGACCGAGTCGTCGACGATGCGGTGCTGCTGGTAGAGCGGGTGCAGCTCGGCGCCCAACGGCATCAGGTGCTGCATCGACTCGAGCTTGGCCTCGACGGCGTGCCCCACCTCGACGATGTTGCTGCCGGCTATGCCGCTGATGCCGAGGGTCAGTGCCGGTTCGCCATTGTGACGGATGATCTGCCGAGGCCGTTCGGCATAGTCACGGGTGAGCGTGGCGATGGCGCCCAGGTCGACGCGCTGCTCGCCCTGGCCGACTGGCAGGGCACGCAGCGCGTCGAGGGAATCGAAGGCACCACTCGGGCGGATGTGCACGAAGTATTCGCCAGCGCGCACGCCGCCGGCTTCCACTGCGGCATCGGCATCGCTCAGGGCCGCGACCAGCTCGCGCGGCGACAGGCGCAAGGCGGCGAGGCGCGCCTGATCGACCTGTACCAGAATGCGCTCCTCGCGCACGCCGGCGATCTCCACCTGGCCGACGCCGTCGGCGGTGATCAGCCCGCGTCGCAGATCCTTGGCGACCTCGTGCAGCTCTTCCAGGGTCAAACCTTCACCGGTCAGCGCGAAGAAAATGCCGTAGACATCGCCGAAGTCGTCGTTGACCAGCGGCGGATCAAGGCCTGGCGGCAATTTCTGCCGGGCATCCTCGACCTTGTTTCGCAGCTGGTCCCAAATCTGATCGAGCTGGTCGCCGGAATAGCGGTCCTGGATTTCGACACGGATTTCGGCCGCCCCGATCATCGAGCGCGAGCGGATCTCCTTGACCTCGGACAGCTCCTGAATGGCGCTTTCCAAGGGCTCGGTAACCTCCTGCTCGACCTCCAGCGCGGTCGCGCCGGGGTACTGAACCGTGACGATGGCTTCCTTGATGGTGAATTCCGGGTCTTCGAGGCGCCCCATCTCGAAGAACGCGAGCACACCGCCGACCAGGCAGATCAGCACCAGGACCCAGACGTTGACCGATTTGCAGATGGCGTAGCGAGCAAGATCCATTGGCTCAGTTCCGCCGTTCGGCATTGATCGGCTGGTCCTCCGACAGCTTGCTGCCACCGGCGATCACAGCAAGCATGCCATCCTCGAGCTCACCTCCGAGCACGGCGTGGTCCTGCTCAATGCCTTCGAGCGCCACGGGCTGGCGCCGGGCGTGTCCATCGACCGCCAGCCAAAGGTAATGGCTGCCGTCGGGCGCGGTCTGCACCGCGCTGAGTGGCAAGCGGAAGCGGGGCGACGCCTCGTCCGACGTCGGCGGACGTTGCAGCCGCACCCGCATGGCCATGCCCGGCAGCAGGTTGTAGCCCTCAGGCGGCTCGCCCTTGAGCGTCAGGCGGTAGGTGCGCGACCCCTGGCGCGGTTGCGTGCTGTGTTCCTTGTAGGTCAGTGGCAAGCTCAGATCGGCAATCACCAGCTCGCCTTCGGCCTTCAAGGAGCTGTCCAGCGGCAGGCTCAGCGCGGCCGACTCCGGCAGGTCGACGCTGACCTCGACCTGCTGGTTGTTCTGTAGTTCGAGCACAGGCGTGCCGATGGCAACCACCATGTCCGGCTCGGCCAGGCGCCGCGCGACGACGCCGTCGAAGGGGGCCTCCAGGCTGCTGTGGTTGAGATCGCGGCGGGCGCTGTCACGGGCAACCCGTGCCGCCACGACGTTGGCCTGCAACGGTTCGACGGCCGCAGGCGCGAGGATTCCTGCGGCCAGCAGGTCACGCTTGCGCGCCAGGTCGGCCTCCAGTTGCTTCAGCCGGGCCTCGGCCTCGCGTAGTTGCAGCGCGTAATCGGTGCTGTCGATCCGTGCCAGCGGCTGGCCCTGTTCGACGCGCTCGCCCTCGTCGACCAGGATGCGCTCGATGCGGCCGGCGACCTGGAAGGCCAGCTGGGTGCTGGTGACGCTGTCCACCACGCCGGGATAGCGCAACACCTGGGGTCCGGAATCGACCCGCTGCACTGGCTCGACAAAAGCTACGCGCGGCGGAACCTCGACCGGCTCCTGGTCATCGGCGCAGCCGGCCAGCGTTAGCAGCGCGCAGAGCGACAGGGTGAGGCGGCAAGGCCAGGCGAGGCCTTTCTTGATGGACAGCGGCATCCGTACTCCCGGCAAGGATCGAGCGAAGGGTCACGGCACCGCTGCGCAGAGCGGTGCCAGCTCAATAGAACCCCGCCCCGGACCGGGAGTTCGGCCTATGCTGAGGTGACCGATGGGTCAGTACCCGCTGCCCTGCGGGCAAGCTGCTCGGTGACGGCCTGTCGGGCGTCGAATGGGCGTATCATGGCGCGGCGTTTCAAAGGTCAGTGCAGGAGAAGGTCGCAATGCAAGGTCAGCCACAGGTCATCGAATATCTCAAAGAACTGCTGCGTGGGGAGCTGGCGGCGCGCGACCAGTATTTCCTGCACTCACGGATGTATGCCGACTGGGGCTTCGAGAAGCTCTACGAGCGGATCAACCATGAAATGCAGGAAGAAACCGAGCATGCCGATGCGTTGCTCAAGCGCATTCTGTTCCTCGAAGGTACGCCCGACATGACCCCGGATGCGATCCATCCCGGGCACAACGTGCCGGATATGCTGCGCAGCGACCTGGCGCTCGAGTACAAGGTGCGTGAAGCGCTGGCCAAGGGCATCGAGCTTGCCGAGCAGCACGGCGACTACCCGACACGCGACATCCTCGAACTGCAGCTGATGGACACCGAAGAAGACCACGCCTACTGGCTGGAGCAGCAGTTGGGGCTGATCGACCGGATCGGCCTGCAGAACTATCTGCAGTCCCAGGCAAACTGATACTCACGAGGCCAGGCGCAAGGCCTGGCCTCGTCGTTGCGGGGCGGTCAGATACGGAAGCGACTGACCATCGCCTGCAGCTGGCTGCCCAGGCGCGCCAGTTCCACACTCGACGCGGCGGTGTCATCGCTGGCCGCGGCGGTCTGCTCCGATACATCCCGCACGTTTATTACGCTCCGGCTGATCTCTTCGGCAACCGCGCTTTGCTCTTCGGCTGCCGTAGCGATCTGCTGGTTCATGGCCTGGATGTTGGACACCGTGTGGGTGATGCGCGCCAATGAAGCGCCTGCCCGGCGCGTCAGCGCCACGCTGCTTTCGGTGAGGTTGCGGCTGTTCTGCATGATGGCCGATACCTGCTGAGTGCCGTTCTGCAGCGCAGTGACCAGTTGCTCGATTTCCTCGGTGGATTTCTGCGTGCGCTGGGCCAAGCCGCGCACTTCATCGGCGACGACGGCGAAGCCACGCCCGGCTTCACCTGCGCGTGCGGCCTCGATGGCCGCGTTCAGCGCCAGCAGGTTGGTCTGCTCGGCCACGGCACGGATCACGTTCATGACGCTGCCGATCTTGTCGCTGTCACTCTGCAGGGCTGTCATCGCTTCGGAGGAGCGGATCACTTCACCAGCCATGCGCTCGATTTGCTCGATCACTTCGGCGACGACGCGATCACCTGCATGCGCTTCTTCATCCGCTTCGGTGGCGGCCTGAGCGGCTTGTTCGGCGTTGCGTGCCACTTCCTGCACGGTGGCCGACATTTCATGCATCGCCGTCGCGACCTGATCGGTTTCTTCCTTCTGACTGTTGACCCCTGCGCTGGTCTGCATGGTCACCGCCGAGAGCTCTTCTGCGGCGCTGCTGATCTGACTGACGCCGTCACGAATGCCTCCGATCAGTTCTCGCAGTGTCGTGCCCATCTGCTGTATGCCATGCTGCAGAACACCTAGCTCGTCGCGGCGGGTGATCTGGGTTGTCGCCGTCAGGTCGCCCGCGGCGATGCGTTCCACGTCCCGCAGAGTGGTTCGCAGCGGCAGGATGATCTGGCGGGTGATCAGCCAGGCCGCAAGGATGCCGAGCAGCAGCGCCAGGGCCGTGCTGACGAACATGCCGCTGCGCGCTTCGACGCTCTCGATATCGAGGCGATCCAGCTGGAACTGGTACAGCGCATCGCTGATGCGGACGATTTCCTTCTGCTGGTCGGTCATTTCCTGGCGGGCCTTGGCGATGGCGAGGGTCGCCGCCTCCAGGGATTCGATGGCGGTGCGGTATTCGCCAAGCACGTCGCGAACCTGGTCGACGACATCATCGCTGTTCTGCTCGATCATGCCGCGATGCTGTTCCAGCGCTGCCAAGGCGCTATCGAGCTGGCTGTAGACGGCGACAGCGCTCTGCGCATTGGGCGCTGCCAGGTAGATGCGCAACAGGTATTGCGCCTGCTTGATCTCCTCGCGGACCTGGGTGATGGCGACGAGTTGCTCGAAGCGTTGTTCGTCCTGCTCCGTGTGCTGCAAGACCCGAGCATTGATGGCGCTCGTGAGCGTATCCAAACGAGCGGCTGCGGCATCGATGACGCGTTGTGACTCGTTGGTACGCGCATACCCCTGGCGCATGTCGTTCAGCGAGTGCTGGTATTGCTCGTTGTAGCCGGCCTGCTCCTTGAGCATCCTCACGTTGACCGGGTTCTTGAAGGTGTTGAGCAGCTTGGTCTGCTGAGCGAGGTAGATCTGCAGATTCTTGTCCAGGCGCTCGGTGGACTCGACGTCGCCGTTGGCCAGCATGAACTGCAGGCGCGCGATGCGCAGGTTCGTCAGGGTGTTGTTCAGCAGCGAGATTTCGGTCATCCAGCCGCTGCGCTGAATCACACCGCCCAGGCTGGCCCAGCCACTCCAGGCCAGAATCAAGGTAAGTGCCAGTACGGCGCCGAAGCCCAGCGCGAGCTTACGGCTGACACCGATGTTTCCAAACCATCTGTTCATTCAGTTACCAATAGCAATGGGGTCAAAAAACGTTGCCCGCTAGATGCGGCAACGCGCTGCTCCGCTGTCGGCGGGCGACGCGCAGACTTGAGGGTTAGCCATAAAGATGACGCCATAAATAAGGCGTAAGGGTGAGGGGGCTGCGACGCGGGCAGCGGGTGTCAGGTCACACCCGTCCGCGGAGGATGAAGCACGACGACCGGGCGGCCGGCGTGATCGCAGTGGCTCATGCTGCGTTACGAGGAGCTACGTTGCGCTCTGGGTTCGTATCGGTCGTATCGAAAGTATCCGCTCGTTGGCTGATTCCGGGACGAGGGCCGCTGCTCGGGCGCGCTTAGCCGGTATCCCTCATTCACCGCCGCGGTGGCGACACCCGGATTCGAGATCCTTGAGGATCGGACAATCCGGGCGGTCGTCTCCCTGGCAGCTATCGACCAGATTCTTCAGGGTGTCACGCAGGCCCATCAGCTCGGCGATCTTGCGGTCCAGGGCTTCGATATGTGCGCCGGCCAGGGCCTTCACGTCGGCGCTGGCGCGCTGGCGGTCCTGCCAGAGCGTCAGTAGCCGGCTCACTTCCTCCAGCGAAAAGCCCATGTCCCGCGAACGTTTGATAAAGGCCAGGCGGTGCAGGTCGTCCTCGCCGTAGTGGCGATAGCCGTTGGCGCTGCGCCCGGCAGGCGAGATCAGGTCAATGGATTCGTAGTAGCGGATCATCTTGGCCGAAAGACCGGATTTCTTTGCCGCCTGTCCGATGTTCATGAGCGATCCTCCGGTTTCCAGCGCTTGAGCAGCAGGGCGTTACTGACCACGCTGACGCTGGACATCGCCATGGCCGCGCCGGCCACCACCGGGCTGAGAAAGCCCAGCGCGGCCAGCGGAATGCCCACCAGGTTGTAGATGAAGGCCCAGAACAGGTTCTGCTGGATCTTGCGGTAGGTGCGTCGGCTGATCTCAAGCGCCGCCGGCACCAGGCGCGGGTCGCCGCGCATCAGGGTGATTCCCGCCGCGTGCATGGCCACGTCTGTGCCGCCGCCCATGGCGATGCCGACGTCGGCGGCGGCCAGCGCCGGGGCGTCATTGATGCCGTCGCCTACCATGGCGACCACGGCGCCGCCCTGTTTCAGCTCGGCGACGACCGCTGCCTTGTCCGCCGGCAGCACCTCGGCGTGCACGCTGTCGATGTGCAGGGCGTCGGCGACCACACGGGCGCTGCCGCGGTTGTCGCCGGTGATCAGGTGGCTGCGGATGTGCCGCGCGTTGAGGCCGGCGATGGCTTCGGCGGCGCCATCCTTGAGGCTGTCGCCAAAGGCGAACAGGCCGAGCACGCGTGCTTGCGGCGTCGTTTCAATCAGCCAGGAGAGGGTGCGGCCTTCGCCTTCCCAGGCGCCGGCCTTATCGGCCAGGTCTCCGGCGGTCAGGCCTTGCTCGTCGAGCAGTCGTCGATTGCCCAGGGCCAGCGAGCGGCCATCGAGGTCGCCGGCAATGCCGCGCCCGGTCAACGACTGGCTGCGCGCCACATCGGGCACCGTCAGGCCGTTTTCTTCGCAGCGCTCCAGCACCGCTCGAGCCAGCGGATGCTCGCTGCCGCGCTGCAGCGCGCCGGCCGCACGCAGCAGCGCTGCTTCGTCGCCATCGACCGCGTGCAAGTGGACGACGCGTGGCTTGCCGGAGGTCAGGGTGCCGGTCTTGTCGAAGGCCACCGCGGTGACCGCATGTGCCACTTCCAGCGCCTCGGCGTCCTTGATCAGGATGCCGTGACGCGCCGCGACGCCGGTGCCGGCCATGATCGCCGCCGGCGTGGCCAGGCCGAGGGCGCAGGGGCAGGCGATGACCAGCACGGCGACCGCGTTGATCAGCGCGACTTCAACCGGCGCACCGGCCCACCACCAGCCGGCCAGGGTCAACAGGGCGATCACCAGCACCGCCGGGACGAAGACCTGGCTGACCTTGTCCACCAGTTTCTGGATCGGGGCCTTGGCCGCCTGGGCGTCTTCGACCAGACGGATGATGCGCGCCAATACGGTTTCGCCGCCCAGCGCGGTGGTGCGCACCAGTAGTCGGCCTTCGCCGTTGATCGCGCCGCCGGTAATGCGATCGCCGGGCGCCTTGGCCACCGGCAGGCTTTCACCGCTGATCAGCGCTTCGTCGGCCTGGCTTTCGCCCTCGACGACTTCGCCGTCCACCGGAAAACGCTCGCCGGGCTTGACCAGCACCAGGTCGTCCAGCCGCAGCGCGGCGATGGCGACCTCCTCTTCATGGTCGTCGACCACACGCACCGCGCGATCGGGCCGGAGTGCTTCGAGCGCGCGGATCGCAGCGCTGGTCTGGCGCTTGGCGCGGCTCTCCAGATATTTGCCCAGCAACACCAGCGCGATAACCACCGCAGAAGCTTCGAAGTACAGGTGCGGCATGGCACCGGCCGGCGCGGCCCACCACTGGTAGAGGCTCAGGCCATAGCCGGCGCTGGTGCCGATCGCCACCAGCAGATCCATGTTGCCGGCGCCGGCACGCACGGCTTTCCAGCCCGCTACGTAAAAACGCGCGCCGAGAACGAACTGCACCGGCGTGGCGAGCAGGAACTGCGCCCACGGCGGCAACATCCAGTGCAGGCCCAGCAGGTCGCCGAACATCGGGATCACCAGTGGCGCGGCCAGCAGCAGCGCGGCAATCAAGGCCAGGCGTTCACGGCGCAGACGGCGCTCGCTGTTGTCGGTCGCCGGCTGCTGACCGCCGATGATCTGCGCCTGGTAGCCAGCGGCCTCGACCGCCTGGATCAGCAGCGACGGATCGACGGCGCCGAGCACTTCGATGCGGGCGCGCTCGTTGGCCAGGTTCACCGCGGCGCTGCGCACGCCGGGCACTTTGAGCAGGGCGCGCTCGACGCGGCCGACGCAGCTGGCGCAGGTCATACCCTCGATGGCCAGCTCCAGGCTCTGTACCGGCACGCCGTAACCGGCTTTCTCCACCGCAGCCACCAGTCCGGTCAGGTCGGCGTCATGAGCCTCGACCCGCACCTGTTCGGCGGCGAGGTTCACCGCGGCGGTGTCGACGCCCGGCACCTTCAGCAAGGCGCGCTCGACCCGGCCGGCGCAGCTGGCGCAGGTCATCCCGGTAATCGGCAGGGTGTAGGTGGCAGTGGACATGCGGGTTCTCCAGATCAGCCTTTGGCAAGCATGGTCAACCTTTACCTTATGGCAAGGTCAAGTCCAGCTGCGGATTGCCGCAGGCGACCGCTTGACCTTGCTGCGTGGCAAGCTCAAGGATGGCGCCTACCCAAGCTCAGAGGAGAAACCGCATGCAAACGTTTCAGGTGAAAGGCATGACCTGCGCCCATTGTGAGCGCGCCGTAACCCAGGCGATCCAGGCGCGTGATGGAGATGCCAAGGTTGAAGTGGATCTGGGAGCAGGCGTGGTGCGGGTCGATGGCCGCCTCGATGAGGCGACGATCCGCGAGGCGATCGAAGAGGAAGGGTACGAGGTGCAATAAGCGCCAGGCGACAGCCTTTGCCGTCGCCTGCCCGGCTTATTGAAAGGCGGCGCTGTCCCAGTTCTTGACCAGGCCGCGGAATAGCGGATCGATCAGGGCGGCGCTGTCCTGTTCCGGGTCGAACAGGGTCGAATCACGCGTCCAGTCGCTGAACAGACCAACGATCAGCGCGTGCAGGGTGCGCGCCGCCAGCCTCGGCGTAACGCCCGGGTAGAGGCTGTCCGCCGCGCTTTGCAGCATCTTTTCGCACAACTCGATGAACAGGTTGATGAATGCGTGATGGCGCTCTTCGGCTTCGCGCAGTTCTTCGGTGAATTCGCAGCGATGCAGAAGGATGGTCATCACGCGGCGCTTCTGCTCGTCCCGGCCGAGTGCGCTGATACCGTCAAGGCAGAGCTCACGCAGCGCCCTCAGCGGTTGTTGCTGGGTGCAGCTGCACAGCCGCTCGGCCATCTGTTCCGGCGGCAGGCGCACCTGGTTGAGCATTTCGTGGAACAGGTGAGCCTTGTTCTGGAAATGCCAGTACACCGCGCCACGCGTCACGCCAGCGTCACGGGCGATCTGGTCGAGGCTGGTGTGCGCCACGCCCTTGTCGAGAAACAGTCGCTCGGCGGAGGCGAGCAGGGCGATTCGGGTCTTTTCGGCGTCTTCTTTGGTTCTTCGCATGGTCGGCTACGGCAGCTCTAGGCTGATCAAATGGCCCCGTAAGGGCGGGCAGCGCGGAGTTCATCCTTCAACTTCTGCAACTTTGCTTGTTTACAATCGTCTGTGTATGTAACAGCATCTCAGCTTCTCTGTAAACGATCGAGCGCCGCCGTGGTTAGCCAGCGGGCGGCCTTCGTGTTTTTTGCGCTTCACGAGTTCAGTCCATGCCGCTTCCTGTTTTATTGATTCTGGGCGCGCTCAGCGCCTTCGGCCCGCTTGCTATCGACTTTTATCTGCCTGCCTTCCCGACGATGGCGCGTGCTTTTGCCACGGATGTCGAACATGTGCAACTGTCACTGGCCGCCTATTTCGTCGGCCTTGCGCTCGGTCAACTGATCTACGGGCCGGTGGCGGATCGCTACGGCCGCCGCAAGCCGTTGCTGGTGGGCGTCACGCTGTTCACCCTGGCGTCGCTGGCCTGTGCCTTCGCTCCTTCGCTGGAATGGCTGATCGCGGCACGCTTCGTTCAGGCGCTGGGTGGTTGTGCGGGGATGGTGGTGACTCGGGCCCTGGTACGTGACAGCTGCGATCCGGTACAGGGCGCCAAGGTGTTTTCCCAGCTGATGCTGGTAATGGGCGTAGCGCCAATTCTCGCGCCTCTTGCCGGTGGGCTGTTGCTCAACAGTTTCGGCTGGCAGGCGATCTTCGTGTCGCTGACGCTGTTCAGCGCGCTCTGTGGCATTGCGGTTGCGCTGCGCTTGCCGGAAACGCTAGCGCCCGACGCGCCTCGCCCACCGTTGCGCGGCACCTTCGGACGCTATGTCGCGCTGCTTCGTGATACCGAGTTCGTCGCTTTCGCCCTGGCCGGCGGCGTGGCCATGGCCGGAATGTTCGGCTACATCGCCGGCTCGCCGTTCGTCTTCATCGAGCTCTACGGTGTGCCCGCCGACCAGTATGGCTGGTTGTTCGGCAGCAACGCCGCGGGCTTTATCATCGTTTCGCAGATCAACGCGCGATTGCTGCGCCTGCGCGGTCCGGGGTTCTGGCTGCGGCGATTCGTCTGGTTCTATTTCGCCTGCGCCGCGATCTTGCTGATGCTTGCACTGAGCAAGCCGGCCATGCTCTGGCCGTTGCTGATTCCGCTGTTCGCCGGGCTCGCCAGCCTTGGCAGCATTCTGCCCAACGCCACCGCCTGCGCCATGGCCAAGCAGGGCAGTCAGGCGGGGCTGGCTTCGGCGTTGATGGGCAGCCTGCAATTCTGCGTCGCGGCGTTCGCTTCGGCGTCGGTAGGGTGGCTGCACAACGGCACGGCTGTGCCCATGGCGTTGGTCATCGCCAGTTGTGCACTGCTGGCGGCGTGCCTGGCCTGGTACACCGGCCAGTTCGATATCGCGCAACGGCGCAAGGCCGCCTCGTCCTGAGGCGGCCTCGGGCGTGCTCAGAACCCTTCGAGAACGATCTTGCCCTTGGCTTTGCCGCTTTCGATGAAGGCATGGGCGCGGCGCAGGTTCACGGCGTTGATGGTTCCGTAGTGCTCGCCAAGCGTCGTCTTCAGCACGCCGCTGTCGATCAGCTCGGCGACTCGGTTGAGCAGCCTGTGCTGCTCGATCATGTCCGGCGTCTGGTACATCGAGCGGGTATACATGAACTCCCAGTGCAGCGACAGGCTTTTGCGCTTGAGCAGGCTGATGTCCAGGCTCGCCGGGTCGTCGATCAGCGCCAGGCGGCCCTGTGGCTGCAGTGCTTCGACGATCTGTGGCAGATGCGCGTCGGTGTGGGTCAGGCTCGCAACGTGGGTCACGTCAGCGATGCCCAGGCGTTGCAGCTCGGCGGCCAGCGGCTGGCTGTGATCGATTACCTCATGAGCGCCCAGTTCGCGGACCCAGGCCTGGGTATCGCTGCGCGAAGCGGTGCCTATGACCTTGAGCCCGGTCAGTTGCCGCGCCAGTTGCGTCAGAATCGAACCGACCCCACCCGCTGCGCCGACGATGAGCAGGCGCTGATCGCGGTCTTCCCGCCCCTCGCTGATCTGCAAGCGTTCGAAGAGTAATTCCCAGGCGGTGATCGAGGTCAGCGGCAAGGCTGCCGCATCAGCAAAACCAAGGGAGGCTGGCTTGCGCCCGACGATGCGCTCATCCACCACGTGCAGTTCGCTGTTGGCACCCGGGCGATCCAGTGCGCCGGCATAGAACACCTCATCGCCGGGCTTGAACACGCTGACTTCACTGCCGACCGAGCGCACCACACCGGCCACGTCCCAGCCGAGCACCTGATACTGGCCATCTTCCGGTTGCATGCGCAGACGAATCTTGGTGTCGACCGGGTTCACCGAGATGGCGCGGACCTCAACCAGCAGGTCGCGCGGGCCGGGTGTGGGGTCGGGCAGTTCGATGTCGAGCAGCGAGCGCGGATCGTCGATGGTCAGGGACCGTTGGTAGCCGATGGCTTTCATGAGGTTCTCCATGCTTGGTCAGTGGGTTGGGCCATGTTCGGCTTTCGTGCCATGAAGAAAAACAGCATATTGCGCAGAGGCTCTTTCAACGGATTATTGAAAATGCTACGCACCGATGACCTGCAGATGTTCGTTCTGACCGCCGAGCTGGGCAGCTTGTCTGCTGCGGCCCGGCGACTGGAGTTGTCGCCCGCCGTGGCAAGCGCTGCGCTAAAGCGGTTGGAGGCGGCACTGGGTTGCCGGCTACTGGTGCGTTCGACTCGTAGCCTGCGGCTGACGGGCGAGGGTGAGCAATATCTGCCGCACGCGCGCTCGGCCCTGCAGAGCCTGCTCGATGGCCAGCAATTGCTCGCTGGTGGCAAGGCGACGATCAGTGGCCCGCTACAGCTGTCGGCGCCCTCTGACTTCGGCCGCAACGTGTTGCTGCCGTGGCTGGACGCGTTCCAGCAGCAACATCCGTTGTTGAGCCTGCGATTGTTGTTGGCCGACCGCAACGCCGATCTGTTCCGGCTGCCGGTGGACATCGCCTTGCGCTACGGCCAGCCGGAAGATTCCAGCCTGGTGGCGCTGCCAGTGGCGCCGGGCAATCGGCGGGTGCTCTGCGCGTCGCCTGAATACCTGGCCGTGTATGGTGCGCCGCGCAGCCTTGCCGAACTCGCCGGGCACAACTGCCTGCGCTTCATGCTGGCCGGGCGAGTGCATGAGCGTTGGTGTTTTCACGAGGGGCGTCGCGAACTGGCGCAACTGGTGAGCGGTGATCGCGTCAGCGACGATGCCGACGTGGTGCGCCGCTGGGCGTTGGCCGGGCGAGGAGTGGTGTACAAATCCTGGCTGGATGTCGCCCAGGATGTGCAGGCGGGGCGCCTGGTGGTGCTGTTGCCGGCGCTCACCGGCGAGGCGGCGCCGCTGAATCTGATCTGCGCGCACCGCGCTCAGCTGGGTGAAACGCTGCGCCTGCTGCGCGAGCACCTGGTCGAGCGCTGTCGGGAGCTGCTCGACCAGGCGCCGTTTGCCGGCTGAGAGGACGGGCCGCGCCGGGCGACCCGCCAGCCGTCATTTGGCCAGGCGCGCGTCGAGGCTGTTCTGCGCCAGGCGTCGCGCCTGATCCTCTGTCATGCCCAGGCTCTCATGCAGGGCCATGAAGTTCTCCGTCACGTAGCCGCCGAAGTAGGCCGGATCATCCGAGTTCACCGTGACCTTCACGCCCTGTTCCAGCATTTGCAGGATATTGTGCTGGCTCATGTCATCGAACACGCAGAGTTTGGTGTTCGACAGCGGGCACACGGTGAGCGGAATCTGCTCGTCGATCAGGCGCTGGATCAGCTTGGGATCTTCGGCGGCGCGCACACCGTGGTCGATGCGGCTGACCTTGAGCAGGTCCAGCGCTTCCCAGATGTATTCGGGCGGACCTTCCTCTCCGGCATGGGCAACGGCGAGGAAGCCCTCGGCACGGGCCTTGGCGAAGACGCGTTCGAACTTGCTCGGCGGATGACCCATTTCCGAGCTGTCCAGACCGACCGCGAAGAAGGCGTCGCGGAACGGCATCGCCTGCTCCAGCGTCTTGAAAGCGGCTTCTTCAGGCAGGTGCCGCAGGAAGCTCAGGATCAGTCCGCTGCTGATGCCGAGCAGCTCGCGACCGTCAGCCAGCGCACCGCTGATGCCGCGCATGGCCACCTCGAACGGAATGCCGCGATCGGTATGGGTCTGCGGATCGTAGAAGGGTTCGGTATGTACCACGTTCTGCTCTTCGCACTTCTGCAGGTAAGCCCAGGTCAGATCGTAGAAATCCTGCTCGGTGCGCAGCACGTCGGCGCCGGCATAGTAGAGGTCGAGAAACTCCTGCAGGTTGCCGAAATTGTAGGCGCTGCGCAGCGCATCGACGTCGTTCCAGGGCAGGGCGATCTTGTTGCGTTCGGCCAGGCGAAACAGCAGCTCGGGCTCCAGAGAACCTTCGAGGTGCAGGTGCAGTTCGGCTTTGGGCAGTGCGTTGAGCCAGTCGTACATAGGAGTGATCCCGTCCGGAGAAAGCGTCATTCTAACCAGCTGACCGCATTGACCCCAGGGTCAATTTTGCGGCGGGTATGATGGGCGGCTGCCGGGCCGTAGCACGGGCAGATGAACAGGATGTGACCAGTCGATGGAAGGCACCGTGCCGCCTGCGGCGCAGCCGTCTTTGCAGAGCCTATCAACAGAGTTTTCCACAGGAAATGGGCATAATCCCGTAGCGCAGGGTGGCTTTTTGCCGTTATTCCGAAGCATCGCGGGTAGACGGGAAAAATCGCCATTAAAACAAGCGGTTGCGGCGTAAACGAAACGAAAGGACGCGAGTTGGCTAAATAATGGCCAATCTCGGCGAAGCCTTGGAGCGTCTGGCTTGCCGCGGCTCATCCAGAGGTTATCCACAATTGCGCGCACAGTAATGGTGGGCAACCGACGTATAAAAAAGGCCATGCACGACTCGTGTCGACATGGCCCTTGGTGCGTCGCGTAGACGTACCGGTGTGGCTCAGTTCTGAGGGGCGGTGCCCGGAGCTGGCTCACGTGGTTCGACCGGCTCGCCTACGTCCGGCTCGTCATCTTCCGGCATGGTCACATCGACGTCCGGTACGGTGACTGTCTTCTCCTTGGTACCGACGTCGACATCAGGCGCGTCGACATCGTACTTGGGCATCTTGCCGCCATCGACTTCAACGTCAGGCATCTTGCCTTCTTCGGTCTTTTCCACATCGCACCCGGCAAGGCCCAGGGACGCTACCAGCAGCGCTCCGGGGATGAGCCATTTGTAATTGCTCTTCATAGATTGTCTCCTCTATCGCAACGGAATGCGCCGAGACGCCTTCCAGGGATTCGGCGGGACATGCGCAGTTCAGACGGCTGACCCAACGGCAAACGCCGTTGTAATAGGGACTTCGAGAGGGCGGTGCAGTTCAGCTCGGCGACATTCAGGCCCCGTCGGGTCGCAATTCGATTCGCCCGCGACTGATTCCAGCAAGGGTGTGCTGTAGCGCCGCATGCTGTTCGGCAGGCACGGCCAGAACCAGCGCCACGCCTTGCGCGTCGAATGTTTCCGCCTCGATGAATGCGTCATGCTCGCCCAGCCGTGCCTTGATCAGCGCCAGCTCGGCGAAGCGGCAATGGCAGCGGCAACGCATCCGGGCGATCAGCTCCAGCCGCTCTCCGCCCTGCAGACATTTGGCTGTAGTGCCGCCATAGGCGCGCGCCAGCCCACCTGTCCCCAGCTGGATGCCGCCGAACCAGCGAGTCACCACCACGACTACCTGATCGCAGTCTTGGCCCTCGATCGCCGTGAGCATGGGGCGACCGGCCGTGCCGCCGGGTTCGCCGTCGTCGCTGAAGCGGTACTGCTGACCGACCTTCCAAGCCCAGCAGTTATGCGTGGCGGTGCTGTCGCTGACCGCCTGGATGAATGCCTGGGCCTCGTCCGGTGTGGTGATCGGGGCGGCCTTGGCGATGAAGCGGCTCTTGCGGATCACTTCCTGGTAGTCGCAGGGCGTGGCGAGGGTAAAAGGCATGGGCGCGACAGCAGCAAAAGCGTGATTGTAACGGGTCGCCCGCCCCTGTGTGCCATTCGTGCCGTCCAGCCAGCGGGGTGAACTTCCACTGACGACGCGACACACAACTAGGTGCGCTCTGACCGCTGGTTCAGATCAGGCGCGAGTGTTTTCGCGGTCCGGGTGTGTGCGTCAGGCCCTGTTCGTTCCGGCAAGTGGTCGGCCTGCTAGTGAAAAAAGTCGACCGCGGATGTTCGGCGTTACGCATACCCGTTAGCGAAAAGATCGGATACCTAGGGCGTTCAAAACCTGCGGTATCCACCAACTCCGGGAGGATCATTCATGCTCAACTCTACCTACCAATCCTGCATCCAGGCCTGCACCGATTGCGCCGTCGCCTGCGAAACCTGCGCCGCGTCCTGCTTGCGCGAGGACGACGTGAAGATGATGGCGCGCTGCATCCAACTGGACCGCGATTGCGCTGATCTCTGTGCCCTGGCTGCGGTGCTGATGACTCGCGACAGCGGCCTCGCCAAGGAAATGTGCCGAATCTGCGCACAAGCCTGCCGTGAGTGCGGCGAGGAGTGCGGCAAACACCAGATGGATCACTGCCAGGCCTGCGCCGAGGCGTGCCGCAGGTGCGCCGAAGCGTGCGAGAAGATGGCGGCCTGATCGCACGATCGCGGCGACCCAAGGGCCGGCCACTTATTGGTGCCGGCCCTTTGTGGTTCAGGCCAGCCAATCCAGCGTGAGGATCAGTCTCCGTTCGCAGGGCTCAACCTGCGGCGAACGGTGGATGATTCCGGCCCCTTCGTTACCCTGCCATTTCTCGCCCTTGAACAACGCGACCTCGCCCGCGTGCAGGCGGCCGATTTCTGTTACATCGGTTGGTTCAGCGGCCGGTTCGCCCAGGCGCTGGCGGGGCATGGCATCTTCGCGGAGCCACTCGCTTCCGGCGCCCGCGTAAGTGGTGATCAGCCGCAGTGGCACGTGGTCCACGTGAAAACGCGGGCACATCGCCTTGTCCAGCACGCGCAGCCGCAGCCCGACGCGGCGTGCCTCTATCAAGCAGGCAAATGCGCTCACCAGCCAAGTGACGTCGGCGACAAACCCGGCGTGCCCGGCGATGTCCTGATAGGCCTCCGCCAGGGGCGGCGTCCGCAGGTCGTCGGCATCGGGTTCGAGTGTCAGCGATTCGGCCAGCGGCTCGCCGAGTGCCAACAGCGCGCACGCAAAGTCAGTGACAGGCTGCGGCAATGAACGCTGCCACACCGCGAGGTTGACGCCGTCGTGCAGCGCGTCCCCCAGCACTGCAGGCGCGTCGCCGAATAGTTGCTGTGGGTACGGCTGGGTGAGTGGGCGTGTCAGCATCACGCTACTTCCTGCTGCCAGGGGCCGAACGGGTCGGGCATGCGCAACCAGTGCTCCGGGCCGAGGTTCCATTCGAGGTCGCTGAGCAGGCACGCATCGAGCTCCGTGCGCAGCCGATCGAAGTCGATGCGCTGGCCGATAAAGACCAGTTCCTGGCGGCAGTCCCCGCAGTCGTCGTCCCACTTCAGGCGGATGGCGGCACGCGAGTAATCATCGGCGGGCCACTGCGCGTCCGGCGTGAAACGCCACCAGCGTCCGGCATATTCGTAGCGCATCAGCCCGCCGGCCTGAGACCAGGCACCGGCCTCCTGCGGGCGGCTGGCCAGCCAGAAGTAGCCCTTGGAGCGCAGCAGACGGCCATTGGTCCATTCGCGATTGAGAAAGTCATGGAACCGTTGCGGGTGGAAGGGGCGGCGGGCCAGATACGCCGTGGACGCGATGCCATATTCCTCGGTTTCGGGCACATGCTCGCCGCGCATTTCCTTGAGCCAGCCCGGCGCCTGGGCGGCACGCTCGAAGTCGAAACGGCCGGTGTCGAGAATCTTCGCCAGCGGCACGCGACCCATGCTCATCGGCAGAATTTCGGCTTGGGTATTCAAGCGACCCAGGATGGCGGTGAGCTCTTCGCGTTCCGCGCTGGAAATCAGGTCGATCTTGCTGATGAGGATGACGTCGGCGAATTCGATCTGCTCGATCAGCAGGTCGGTGATCGAGCGCTCGTCCTCTTCACCGAGGGTTTCGCCGCGGCTCGCCAGGCTCTCTGCGGCGTGAAAATCCTGCAGAAAATTCACGCCGTCGACCACCGTCACCATGGTGTCCAGCCGCGCCAGATCCGCCAGGCTCTGGCCCTGGTCGTCGCGAAAGGTGAAAGTTTCGGCGACCGGCAAGGGTTCGGAGATGCCGGTGGACTCGATCAACAGATAGTCGAAGCGGCCTTCGCGGGCCAACTTGCCGACCTCCTCGAGCAGGTCTTCGCGCAAGGTGCAGCAGATGCAGCCATTGCTCATTTCAACCAGCTTTTCTTCGGCGCGGTTGAGGCTGACGTCGCGCTGGACCTCGCTGCCGTCGATATTTATTTCGCTCATATCATTGACGATGACCGCCACCCGGCGGCCTTCGCGATTTTTCAGGATGTGGTTGAGCAGGGTGCTCTTGCCGGCACCGAGAAAGCCGGAAAGCACGGTTACAGGGAGGCGGTTCATGGTGGTTTCTCAGGCGGTTCGTTGGTGTTTTTCGCGCTGTTCTTGACGCTCTTTGGCTTCGATGCACAGCGTGGTGGTGGGGCGTAGCAGCAGTCGTTTCAGCCCGATGGGCTCGCCGGTCTCGGCGCACCAGCCGTATTCGCCGCGGGCGAGGCTGTCGAGAGAATCGTCAATTTTGTCGAGCAGCTTCTTCTCCCGTTCCAGCAACCGCAGCTGCCAGTGACGCTGCTCTTCGGCCGTGCCGATGTCGGATGGGTCGCTGCTGGGCTCCTGCTCACGCAGCGCCTGGAATTCCTCGGCGATACGCGCCTGCAGTTCGGCGCGCTGGCCTAGCAGTAAGGTGCGGAAAAAAGCTTGCTGGGCCTCGTTCATGTAGGCGTCAGCGGGCTGGGCAAGGAGTTCGGCTTCGGTCATGGGCAGCACGTGTGGGTTTTAATCATAGGGTTATAACATAACAAAAATTATCTAATAGTGTCAGTGCTGATTCTGGCAACGGCGACGGTTGGGCTACCTCGAAATCCGAGCGAGCCGTCGTGAGGGCAACGCTTCAGGGCCGGACGTTTGCGCCCATCGCATTCGAAGCAAAAAGGATTTTGTCGGGCCAGAACCCACCTATGATTGTTTGTCACCCCTCAGCGAGGGCTGTAACGGCTTATGCGGAGGCCGCCGGAGATACGCCATGAACTTGACGACACTGCTGCTTTTTTTGCCTGCATGCTTCGCGCTGAACATGGCGCCCGGGCCGAACAATCTGCTTTCGATGGCTAATGCGAAGAGCTACGGCGTACGTGTGGCCTGCTACGCGGGTATCGGTCGGCTCATTGCATTCGCCGGCATGATCAGCCTCGCGGCGACAGGGCTTGCATCGATTCTTTATGCGTCCGAAAAGTTGTTCTTTGCGATCAAGCTGGTCGGCGGCCTTTATCTGCTCTGGCTGGCGTATCAGCTATGGCACGCCGACCCTTCGGATGGCGACAGTGGCCCGGTGGCGCGCAAGAGTCTCTTGGGGCTTGCAAAGCAGGAGTTCCTGCTGGCGGCCGGCAACCCCAAGGCCATATTGATCTTCACGGCGTTCCTGCCTCAGTTCGTCGATCCTTCGGGTGACATGGGCTTTCAGTTCCTCGTGCTCGGCGTTTGCTTTCTGATCCTCGAGTGGGTGGCCATCGCCGGCTATGCGTATTTCGGTAGCGCGCTGAGACATTGGTTTTCCCGCCCTTCGATGCGGCGGGTGTTCAACCGGACGTGTGCGGGGCTGCTCGCCAGTGCAGGGGTTGGACTGCTGTTCGCGCGCAAGGACTGATTTCGCGTGCGATGAGGATGACTTGTCGGCAGAACGAGCGGCAGTGGCGTGCTGGGTGATCGGGTTGGACCGGCACGCCGCCCCTCATAGAGGTCACGCCGCCTGCCGCTGCCGCTGCCGCTGCCGCTGCCGCTGCCGATAGGCCTCGCCGATCTGCACCCCCGGTTTGTGGAATACGCGGATTCGGCAAGCGGGCGGTTCGGCTTCGATCGTGCCTTGGGCTTAGTTGCTCTTCGCCCGCAAGCGATACTGCCCTGGCGTCATGCCGACCACGGTCTTGAAGTCGTGGATAAAGTGCGCCTGGTCGCTGTAGCCGCAGACCAGGGCGGTGTCGAGCAGCGGCTGGCCGGTGCGTAGTTGGTTGCGCACCAGCGCTACACGCTGGATGCGGCTGAACTGCTTGGGTGTCATTCCCACCTGATGGCGGAACAGGCGCTCGAGCTGGCGCTGGCCGAGTGGCACGCTCTGGAGCAGATCGGCCAGGCGCGAACGGCCCCCGTTGGCGGCGATCTGCGCTAACAGCTGTTGCACCGGGTCGCGACGTGCCTGGGTTTCTTTCAGGCGACTGAGCAACTCGCGCTCGACCACGGCCTGTTGCGCGCTGCGGTCCAGCTCGGCCAACTGATCCACGAGATGCGCGAGTCCAAGCCGGGGCCAGTCGGCGTCGTGGAATCCGGCCAGCTCGTCGAGACCGACGCCGAACACCGCAGCGCCCATGCCGGGATGGAAGCGCACGCCCATCATGCTGACCTGGCCGGCCAGTTGCAGGCGTGTACTGGCCAGCTGCGGCCCGGCGATCAGCGCTCGCGGCCCGCGCGGGGTGCCATCGAAATTCAGCGGGTCGGCAAAGTTGAAGATGACGCCACTGCCGCCGTCCGGGTGCAGCATCTGCTCGTCGTAGGTCTGTAAACCGTCGCCCTCCATCCACCAGAAACGCTGCACGTACGCCGCCAGCGCCGGGCTCGGCGGGCGGGTTGTGAAGCCCTGCAGGCAGGGCAAGCGGTCGTGAAGGGACTCGGTCATGATGGGCCGCTTGGAAGATGTCGAAAATCTACAATAGCGCAGCATGGCGGCTGCGTAGCCTTGGTTGCACATTCAAACCGAGGAGTGACCACCATGCGCATGAACTACCAGGCCGCCGCACCCGACGTGATGACCGCCATGATCGGGCTGGAAACCTACCTGGCGCGGCAGAGCCGCCGCGAGGATGGCGTCGACAAACCATTGATGGAGCTGGTGAAAATTCGCGTCTCGCAGATCAACCAGTGCGCCTACTGCCTCGACATGCACACCAAGGATGCCCGCGCCCTGGGGGAAACCGAGCAGCGCATCTATGCACTGAGCGCGTGGCGCGAAACGCCGTTCTTCACCGACCGCGAACGCGCCGCGCTGGCCTGGGCCGAGGCTAACACGCTGCTGCCCCAGGGCGTTTCGCAGCAGCTGTTCGAGGAGGTGCGTGAGCATTTTTCCGAGGCCCAGCTCGCCAACTTGACCCTGGCCATCGCCACCATCAACGCCTGGAACCGCTTCGGCGTTTCGTTCGCGCCCGTGCCGGGCAGCTACCAGGCGGGGTAGGGCGGATGCCTACCGCCGCTCGGCTGGAAGGTCGGGCGGTCAGGGCTTGATCTGCTGGTTGCCCATGGCGCAGAAACTCTGTGCTTGTTTGCCCGCGGGCAAGCTGCGCAGTTGCGTCATGCACTGCGCCTGGGTCGGGGTGCGAGTCACGCTGAGGGCGTCGTCGTTCACGCTGATCAGGTAGGGCTGGTTGTAGCGCAGGCGGTCATGCCAGCTGCTGAAGTCCAGATCGCTGTAGACGCACTGGTAACGCATATGCCCGGAGAATCCCTTGAAGCGATCGCTGCGGAAAAAGTGCCGGTAGCGTGGCCAGTCACGCGCGCGCTGCCCCTCGCGCACGGCTTCGCGGCAACCTTCCAGCTCGGTGATCTGCGGCTCGTGGAGAAAGATGGTCTGCGCCAGGCTGGAACCGTCCAGCTGAACTGTCGCCACCAGATAGACCTGCCGCTCGGCCGCCTGCGTCGCCAGCGCCATCAGGCAACCCGCCATCCACATCCCTGATCTGATCACGCTGCCATGCTCCTGAAGGGCCGTTCCGTCGAGGGCGGCACCCTAGCGGAGGACAGGGCGGGAGACAAGCGTGGAGCTGCGCCGTAGGGAGCGCGGATCGCAGGCCGTCGTGTCGAGCGCAGACTTCCGCCCCAGGCGGTGACTGGCGAAAGTGACGCGTTCGGCGCTGATGCTCAGGAGGAAATGAAATGTTGCAAGCCCGGCGTAGCATGCGACTGATGGGCGACGGCTTTGCTGTAAATTAGGCTGCCATTGGCTACGAATCCCCCCTACATGACCCTCCTGATAGCGTTCGCTGTCTTATCCGTCCTCGTTTCATTCATCTGTTCGATCCTCGAAGCCGCACTGCTCTCGCTGACGCCGAGCTTTATCGCGCACCAGAAAACCTCCCGGCCTAAGCTCTACGAGCGGCTGAAACGTCTGAAGGACAAGGTCGACCAGCCGCTCGCGGCGATCCTGACGCTCAACACCGTCGCCCACACGGTCGGCGCCACCGGCGTCGGTGCGCAGGTCACCGTGGTGTTCGGCAACGGCTATGTCGGCATCGCCTCGGCGGTGATGACGGTGCTGATCCTGGTGCTGTCGGAAATCCTGCCCAAGACTATCGGCGCGCGTTACTGGCGCACGCTGGCGCCGTTCCTGCCTCCACTGCTGAACGGCATGATCCTGCTGCTGAAGCCGTTCATCTACCTGTCCGACATCATCATGCGGCTTATCGGCGGCAAGGAGCCGGAGCACGACATCCGCCAGGAGATCAAGGCGCTGACCGTGCTTGGCCGCGAGAACAAGAGCCTCGACGAGGACGAGCAGCGAGTCATCCGCAACATCCTCGACCTGCATGAGATCAAGGTGCGCGACGTGATGACGCCACGTACGGTTTGCGATCACACCTCGCCGGACACCAGCATCGGCGCGTTCAAGGCGCAGGTCGCCGACAGCCAGTTCTCACGCTACCCGGTGATCGGCGACAACGAGAGCCCGCTGGGCGTCGTGTTCCGCTATGACGCGCTGTCAGCGACCGATGACGAAGCGCCAGTGTCGACCATCATGAAGCCGCTGCGGGTGGCGCCGGAGATGACCAGCGTCGAGACCCTGATGACCCAGCTGCTGCACGAGCGCCAGCACATGTGCCTGGTCTATGACGAGTTCGGCAGCTGGCGCGGTCTGGTGACACTGGAAGACATCATGGAAACCATCATCGGCCAACCGATCATGGACGAAACCGACGACATCCCCAACATGCGCCGCTTTGCCAAGCGTCGCTGGGATCATCGCATCAAGCGCGTTCGCGAGAGCTGAGCGCACCAGCGGAGCGGGATTGCCGCTCCGCTGGCTGATCTCAGCGTTTGACGGTACCCAGCCGCATGAAGCGCGTTTCACCGCTGGCGTCTTCCACGCCGTCGTTGTCGGTGACGACGAACAAGCGGCCCAGCTTGTCGACCGCAGCCCCTTCGACCTTGTCCAGCACCCAGCCGCCGGTGCGCTTCAGCTCGGGCAGAAGATCACGCTCCAGGCGCTTGCTCACCAGCGGGAAGGCCTGACCTTCGGCAGCAGGCTGCATGCCGCTCAGGTCGATGCGATACAGGCGTTTGACTTCGGCGGCAGGGCCTTGCTGGTTGTCGCGCTCGATGACCAGGAACTGGCCATTGCCGATCGAGGTGAGTTCGGACAACCCGACCCAGGCGCCCTCAGCCGCGGCGTCGAGCGGGTAGTGGACGAAGCCCCACTCGCCGCTGGACGGGTTGAACACGCCGATGCGTACCTTGCCTGCCGGGTCGTTCTTCCATTCGCGCTGGAAGGCGACATACACGCGGGTGCTGGTGCCTTCGCCGACCACCGATACGCCCTCGAAGCCGTTGCTGGTCTGCTGCGCCGCGACGTCTTTCGGCAACGCGTATTCGGCCAGCACCTCGCCGTTCGCGCTGGCGCGAATCAGCAGGTTCGGCTTGGCCTTGCCGTTGCCTTCCGACGCGAGCCAGAAGTCGCCATTCCCGGCCTGGGCAATGCCCTCCAGGTCGTAGTCGACGGTCTTGCCGGCCTTGCGCAGTTCGATCTGCCCGTCGATGACGGCGGGCGTCTTGCTCGTGTCGATAGTGAAAATGCGCGAGGCCTTGTAGTAGCTGTCCGGAACGGCGTAAAGACGGTCCGCTTGCGCGCGGTCCGCCACCAGGCCGCTGAGCGCGCCCCAAGGGATCAGGTCGCGGTCAGTGGAGCGGATTTCCGGATAGTTCGCCTTGCTGGCGCCGTACTGGTAGATCGACAGGGTCGAACGGTAGCCGTCCTCGGCCGAATCCTCCTCGCTGCTCACTACCAGCAGGTTGCGCGACGGGATCGGCAGGATGCCTTCGGGGCCCATGCCGGTTGGCAACAACTGGTGCATCACTGGAGCCCAGGGGCGCGCGACGTCGTAGACCGCGACCGCATTGCCGCGCTCGCTGCCGACGAAGAGGAAATCCTGTTGGCGGAAGCTCGCCGAGGCGATGCCCTCCGGCTCGATGCCCTTGTTCTCCGAGCGGCTCTCGGGGTAGTGGCCGGCGCGGATGAAGGCGTGCTCCAGCGACACGCCGGCGTCATGCCAGACCTGGCCGGTGTAGTCGAACAGGGTAAAGCCGCGGCTGCCGCCGGTTTCGCCATCGGCATCTTCGTAGTCGCCTTCGTTGGCAGTCGCCACCAGCGGACCGACCCAGGCGATGGCATCCGGTTCGCGACGCTTGCCCTTGAGCACGCCGACGGGCTGGATGCGGTCGTTCTCCTCCACGTCCACACCTTCCAGATCGACCTGGCCGGCGCTGAAGTGACGCAGTACGCGGTCCCGACGCAGGTCGACCAGCACCACGTGGTTGTTCTCCTGCAGCGTGACGGCGGCGATGTCCTGGTCGTTGATGCTGACGTATTCGGGCTCCGGATCGTTCGGCGCGATGTCCGCCAGGCCGGTCAGATCGACGTCCCGCGTCTGCCAGCGTGACGGCTGGCCCTTGAGGTCGACGATGCGTAGATAGCCGGCCGGCAGTTGTGGCAGTAGCCCGTCGTTAAGGTCCTCGTCCCGCTCGTTCTCGATCGCCACGGCGGCATAGCGGCCCCGTGGGCTGATGGCGATGGAATCCGGCTGACCACCCATGGGCAGCGTCGCGACGCGTTTGGGCTGCGTGGGGTTGCGGATGTCGAACACCGCCAGCACGCCGTCCGGCTGGGCAAAGCTGAGCGAGGTATTCACCGCCACCAGTGCGTAATGCAGGTGCACCGCAACCGACGTCGGTTCGCCTTCGAGCTGGACGAAGCCCGCCGGTTGCGGGTTTTTCGGATCGCGGATGTCCACCAGGCCGATGCGCTCGCCCGGGCTGTCGGTATAGATCAGCGTGCGACCGTCGCGACTGACGGCGGTGATCTCGGCGACGGTCTGCTTGGATGCGTCCTCATCGGCGCCGAGGTTGCGGTACACCGGGAAGGTCGCGACCCGCTCGAAATATGCCGCAGCGCGCGAGGGTGCGGCCTGCGAAGTCAGTGGCAGCAGGGCCAGTGTCAGCGCAGTGGACAGCGCGGTGTGGGTCAGGCGGGTCGGCGTGATCATGGGGGCCTCGGCGTTCGGTTTGTTTTGAGTCAAACCACGCTAGGCCGGTTTTCTTACAGAACGATGTCCGAGGGTGACGCCGTAGTCGTTGCGCTGGCACGACCGGTCAGGGCACCGACGAGGCTGGCAACGAAGCGCCCGTCCAGCGAGCGCCACCCTGGGGCACGGCGTTCGCTGGACCTGTGTTGCGTCTAGTTGCTCAAGGGAGGCGTTCGCGGCGGAACGACGCGCCTCGAGCCGGTCGATTCGTATGCCGAGGCCAGCCGCAGCAAATTCGAATCGTCGTAGGCCCTGCCGGCAAAGGTGAGGCCCACGGGCATGCCGATGTCCGACATCAGGCCCATCGGAACCGTGACCGTCGGCACCCCGAGGTGGCGGATCGCGAGATTGCCGTTGGCGACCCACACGCCATTGCGCCAGGCGATGTCCGCCGAAGCGGGGTTGACGTCCGCATCCGCAGGGCCGACATCGGCGACCGTCGGGAAGACCACGGCGTCCAACCCGTGCTGGGCCATCCAGTCTTCGAGATCCAGCTTGCGGGTCTGCTCCAGGCCACGCAGCCCTTGCTCGAGGCTGGCAATCTCGTCCCACGGCGTGATGCCGCGTTCGGCCATGCGCACGTATTCGGCCATGCTGGCGGCGAGGTCGCCTTCGCGGTTCGGCAGCGTGCCGGGTTCATGCGGAAAGATCAGCGGCCCGTCGACATCCGCGAGCCGGTTGAGCTTCGGATCGTTGTTGGTCCGTAAGAAATGGTCGAAGGCCCATGCCGAGAGGTCCCACAGCTCGTCGTGGAGGAACTGCTCCGAAACCAGGCCGCGGTTGTATACGGTGGGCGCGCCCGGGCGGTCCCCTTCGCAGTTCGACACCAGCGGAAAATCGACTTCGACCACCGTTGCGCCAGCGGCCTCCAGCGCACGACGCGCCTCTTCCCAACGCTCGATCACCGATTCGCGCGTCATGATCCGCTGCCCGGTGGGGCCGCCGATGCCGGGGTTTTCGCTGGTACCCGCTTCGGGATCCTTGTTGATGAACATGCGCGGTACGCCGAAGCGTTTGCCTGCCAGCGAGGCGGTGTCGGCCAACAGTTCGCGGTAGGAAGCGGGGCGAATCGACGAGGCGGCGGGAATCGGTACCCAGGGCTGCATGCGCCACAGGTCGCCGGCGACGTCCGGGTCGTCGGCGACGACCACGTCGAGCACTTCCAGCAGATCGGCCATGGTTCGCGCATAGGGCACGACCACGTCCATGGTGGGGGTGAGCGGCCAATTACCCCGCACGGAAATGACGCCGCGTGACGGCGTATAGGCGCACAGGCCATTGTTCGACGCCGGCCCGCGGCCGCTCGACCAGGTTTCCTCGGCGAGGCCGAAGGCCGCGTAGCTCGCCGCGGTCGCGGTGCCGGCGCCGTTCGAGGAGCCCGAGGCGAAGGGCGCGGTCAGGTAGTCCGCGTTGTAAGGGCTCTCGGCGCGACCGTAAACGCCGCGCTGCATGCCGCCGTTGGCCATCGGTGGCATGTTGGTCTTGCCCAGGCAGATGGCCCCGGCGGCACGCAGGCGCTCGATGGTGAACGCGTCGTGATAGGCGATCAGGTCTTTGAAGGCCGGGCTTCCCGAGGCCGCGGTCAGCCCTTTGACCAGGTAACTGTCTTTTGCCGTGTAGGGGATGCCATCCAGCGGACCCAGGCTCGTTCCGCTGGCGCGGCGTCGATCGGAAGCCTCGGCCTCCGCCAGCGCATCGGGATTCGGTACGACCAGCGCATTGAGTGCGGTGGCCGTATCGGGGCCATCGTAGGCCTTGACCCTGGCCAGATAGGCTTGCACCAGCTGTGTCGCGGTCGTCTGACCGGTTTCGAGCGCGTTTCTCAGCTCGGCGATCGAGCATTCGGTTACTTCTATCATGATGATTTGCCGTTGCGAGTCCGCAGGGTCGATACCTGCGCAGGTGAGCGGTGATGTGGTTGCCTGGTCATCCTTGCCGTGCCGCCTGGTGTTCCTGTGCCGATTATGGCGCAGCCACTATGGCTATCAGGATAGCCGAACTGGGGCTGCGGTTCGCCGCGACAGCCGCCGGTGCCGATTGACGCAGCGTTGCCTTCGCCGATCTCACGAGCCAGCGGTATGCTGCCTTCCAGACCGGGCGGGCTCAAGGCCGCCGAGGCGCCAGGCGCATGTCGAGGTGTTTGCTGGCCCTGGTTTGGCACGTCCGGCAGGGCAGGTGACTCGACTACTAATGGACACCGGAGCATAGATCGCCGAGTCCCCGAGCTGAATCGGCAGCGGCGAAAACGTGCCTTGTATCCACGCAAGCAGCATCGAGGCTTTCTGAACCATCCTGCGGTAGTTCCCGTTCGCTGTGCCTGCTTCTCGCCTGGCGCCGCGGCGCCAGGCGATCGTCACCTAGCACCTAGGGCGAGCCGAACGCCCGTCATCCGGGCCGTTCGCTCGTTATCTCAGGGTGCCACCTTGAAGTGCTCCAACAATGCCTGGATCGGGTGGCGCAGCTTGGTGTCGTTGAAGCGTGCGGTCTGGCTGCGGCATGAATAGCCAGTCGCCAATGCTTCGGCCTCGTCGGCCGAGCCGATGGCGCGGGCCCAGGACTGTTCGAAGATCATCTTCGACGTCGCCAGGTTGCGTGCTTCGTGACCATAGGTGCCGGACATGCCGCAGCAGCCGGTCGCCTGGGTCTCCAGGGAGAGGCCGGCCTGTTTGAACACCTGGTTCCACAGCGCGGCGCTCGGTGCGGCATTGGTCTTTTCGGTGCAGTGAGCCAGCAGCCGGTAGGGCAATTGCGTAGCGACATCGGCGGTTCGTTCCGGCAGGGCCCTGACCAGCCACTCTTGTGGCAGCAGCACTTCAGGGCAGATCAAGCCTGAGACCTTGGCGTATTCCTGGCGGTAGACCAGGGTCATCGCCGGATCCAGGCCCACCAAAGGAATGTCGAAGCCCGCCAGTGCCTGCAAGCGTCGGGCATTGCGCTTCGCGGTACGGGTGAAGGCGCCGAGAAAGCCCTGTACGTGCAGCGGTTTGCCGTTGGGCGAGTACGGCGCCAGGTAGACCTGAAAGCCCGCCCGGCTCGCCAGCTCGATGAAGGCGGCGAACACCGGCGTCTCGAAGTAGCGGGTAAAGGCGTCCTGCAGCAGGATCACGCTCTTGGCGCGCTGGTCGGCGGTCAGTTCGGCAAGTGCCTTGGGCGTTGCGGTGATGACCTTCCAGCGCCGGCAGGTACCGCTGAAATCGAAGTCGCTGATCAGTGGGCTGTCGACCATGCCGATGTGCTCGGCCATCAATGTGCTGATCCAGGAGGAACCCATCGGCGCGTTGTACAACCAGGGCACGTGAGCGAACACCGGCAAGGTGAATTCCAGCGAGCCGATCAGGTAATCGCGCAGCGGACGCAGGTAGCGGCGGTGGTACAGCTCGAGAAAGCGCGAGCGGAATTCCGGCACGTTGACCTTCACCGGACACTGGCCTGCGCAGGATTTGCACGCCAGGCAGCCGGCCATGGCGTCGTACACCTCATGGGAAAAATCGCCTTCACCGCCACGCGTATTGCACCAGCGGGTGGGCAGCGAGCGGAGGAAATTCAGCGGCCCGCCAACGGCCGGGGTCAGCACGTCGGCGCCGGCCTGTGCTTGCAGGCGCAGCCACTCGCGCAACAGGGACGCGCGGCCCTTGGGAGAATGGACACGCTCGCGGGTGGCCTTCCAGGACGGGCACATGGCGTCGTCGGGGTCGTAGTTGTAGCAGGCGCCGTTACCGTTGCAGTGCACCGCCGTGCCGTAGCTCTGCCAGACGCGTTCGTCTATCTGCCGATCCAACTCGCCACGCATGGGCACCTCGTCGATCTTCAACAGTGGCTCGGTGCTGTCCAGCGGAGTGGCGATCTTCCCGGGGTTGAGCTGGTTGTGCGGGTCGAATGCGCTCTTGAGCGCTTGTAGCGACGGGTACAGCTCGCCAAAGAAGGCGGGCGCGTATTCCGAGCGCACGCCTTTGCCGTGTTCACCCCAGAGCAAGCCGCCATAGCGCTGGGTGAGCTCGGCCACCGCATCGGAGATCGGTCGCACCATCGCCGCTTGCGCCGGGTCTTTCATGTCCAACGCCGGGCGAACGTGCAGTACGCCGGCATCGACATGGCCGAACATGCCGTAGGCCAGGCCGTGGCCGTCGAGCAGATCGCGGAACTCGGCGATGAAGTCGGCCAGGTTCTCCGGTGGCACGGCGGTGTCTTCGACGAAGGGCTGCGGGCGAACCTCGCCATCCACATTGCCCAGCAGTCCCACCGCCCGCTTGCGCATCGCGTAGATACGCGTGACCGCGGCCTGGCCCACAGCCAGTGTGTGGCCGAGGCGCTCGACCTGGGTGTCATGCTGCAGGTAGTCGATGAACGAGGCGACCCGCGCATCGACTTCTTCGGGATCGTCGCCGCTGAATTCCACCAGGTTGATGCCCAGCGTCGGGCGCTGCGATTGCTGCGGGAAATACTCTGCGACGCCGTGCCAGACGATGTCCTGCATCGCCAGCAGCAGCACCTTGGAGTCCACCGTCTCGATGGACAGCGGGCTCATGGTAATCAGCGTGCGCGCGTCGCGCAGGGCGTCCATGAAGCCGGCGTAGCGGATGTTCACCAGCACCGAGTATTTCGGAATCGGCAACACATTCAGCTTGGCTTCGACGACAAATCCGAGCGAGCCCTCGGCGCCGCAGAGCACGCTGTTGAGGTTGAAGCGACCATCGGGTTCGCGCAGGTGCGCCAGGTCGTAGCCGGTCAAGCGGCGGTTGAGCTTGGGAAAGCGTGCCTCGATCAGTTCGGCTTTCTCGCGTTGGATGCGCTCGGCGCAGCGGTAGACGTGACCGACGCGATCCTGCCGCGAGAGATGTCTCTCGAGTGTCGGTTCGTCCAGCGGACCATTGTGCAGGCGCTCGCCGCCCAGCAGCACGGTGTCCAGCTCAAGCACGTGGTCGCGCGTCTTGCCGTAGGTGCAACTGCCCTGGCCGCTGGCGTCGGTATTGATCATGCCGCCGATGGTGGCGCGGTTGGATGTGGACAGTTCCGGCGCGAAAAACAGGCCGTAGGGCTTCAAAGCTGCGTTCAGCTGATCCTTGACCACGCCGCTCTGCACGCGGACCCAACGCTGTTCGGCATTGATCTCGATGATGCGGTTCATGTGCCGCGACAGGTCGACGATCACCCCGTCGGTGAGTGACTGCCCGTTGGTACCGGTGCCGCCGCCACGTGGGGTCAGGCGGACGCTTTGATGAGCCGGTTCGCTGACCACGCGAGCGAGGGTTTGTACGTCGTCCGCATCAAGTGGGAACACCGCCGACTGGGGAAAGCGCTGGTAGATGGAATTGTCTGTCGCCAGCACCGTGCGGCTGGCATGGTCACGGGCGATCTCGCCACGAAAACCGGCCGCACGCAGGGCGTCGAGAAAAGCAATATAAGGCGCGGCGGGCGCCTCGGTCGGGATGCGGGCAATCATGGTCGTTGACCTCTGCGTAGGCTGCGATACCTTCGCCAAGTGAAGGATTGGCGCCTGACTCTTTATGGGTTGCGCGCATTTTCCTGGGCGTTTCAGCGTGCTACAACGGTATTTTTCGTCGTTAACCCATGAGGTTCATGAATGAATTATCGCCGCCTGACGCCTTCGATGTCCTTGTTGCTGGCTTTCGAAGCGGCGGCGCGTCATGAGAGCTACACCCGCGCCGCACAGGAGTTGGCCCTTACCCAAAGCGCAGTGAGCCGGCAGGTGCAGTCGCTGGAGGCGCTGTTGGGGATCACGCTGTTCCGGCGGGAGGGTCGCAACATCGTCCTGACTGACGTGGGCCGCCTGTACCGGCGCGAACTGGAGGGCGCGCTGACGCAAATCCGCAAGGCGACGCTGCAGGCGGTGGCCTACGGTTCCGGCGTCGGAACGCTACGGCTGGCGCTGCTGCCTACCTTCGGCTCGAAGTGGCTGCTGCCGCGGCTGAACGATTTCTACGCAACCAATCCGGGTGTGCAGGTGCATATCCATTCCAGGATCCAGGCGGTGGACTTCGACGAGGGCGATATCGATGCGGCCATCAGCGTGGTCAGCGCCGATCAGCCGGGCCTCGTGGTGCATCCGCTGTTGGAGGAAATGATGGTCGTCGTCGCCAGCCCGGACGTGCTGGCCGATGACGAACGGGACGATCCGGCGGCTATCGCCCGGCAGCTGCTGCTTCAGGTCGCCAGCCACCCGCCCCTCTGGGCGGACTGGTTTGCCCGGCACGGGCTCAACCCGGATCAGATGCGCGCCGGCCCCAACTTCGAACTGACGTCCCACCTCATCCAGGCGGTCCGCGCCGGCATCGGTGTCGGGCTGGTCCCGCGTCTGCTGGTGGAGGACGAGGTGCGCCAAGGCCACCTGGTGACAGTCGGCGAAACCATCCCCAGCCAGCGCACCTACTGCCTCGTCTATCCGCCGCGCAACGAAGTGCTGCCGTCCCTGGAGGCGTTCAAGTCCTGGTTGCTGCCAATGCCGGTCGAGCGGTGATCGTTGGTTGGTTGGCTGCAGTGGTGGCTGGTCTTGGAAGCGCGTACGGATGCCAAGCTTGAGCCGGCTGTTGTCACGTCTACCAGCGGATCGCCAGTTGTTTAGCCGAGTGCAACCGCGGGGCGGGACGAAGGCAGGCGGAACGTCAACACCACGCAGGCGGCGGCGACGAACACCACGGCGTACAACAGGTACAACTGGTCCGGGCTCCAATTGGTATCGATCAGGTGACCAGCGACCAGCGGCGAGAGGATTGCGCCGATACGGCCGACGCCAATGCCCCAGCCTACGCCAGTGGCCCTGACCGAGGCGTCGTAAACGAGAGGAGAGGTGGCGTACAGCCCGGCCACGCAGCCATTGGCGAAAAGGCCGATTAGCGCGCCGGTGATGAAGGCGGTAGTGAGGTGGGAGGTGGTGCCGACGAACACCGCCAGTAGAATCGCAGTCACGATCATGAACAGCGCAAGGATGTAGTGCAATCTGAAGCGCGACGAGGCGAGGCCCAGCAATGTCGAGCCGAAGATGCCGCCTACGCTCAGCAACACGCCGCCGGTGACGCCCTGCTTCGCCGAAAGGCCGGCAGTCACAAGCAGCTTTGGCGTCCAGCTCATGACGAAGTAGAAGCCGAACATCACCAGGAAAAAGGCGAGCCACAGCAACAGCGTCTTCGCCAAAAGCTCTGGCGCAAACAGTCGCTTGAAAGTCCCGCCGGCGGAGCTGGAGCTGGAGCTGGAGCTGGTGCCGCTGACGACCGGCATTGAGCCGAGCTGGGATTGCCCAAGGCGAACGGCCAGCTTGTTGAGGCGATCCAGGGCGTTGCGCGGGCGGCGCGAAATCAAATAGTCGATGGATTCCGGCAGGCAAAGAATTGTCAGCGGGATGGCAACCAGCGTAGCCGCGCCACCGAATAGAAACACCGATCGCCAGCCGAACTGGCCGAGCAGGTAGATTGCGATCATGCCGCCAAACGTTGCGCCCAAGGCGTAGCCGGTAGATTGCAGGCTCACTGCAAGGCCCCGCCAGCGCTTGTTGGAGTATTCGCTGGCGATAACGTTGCTGCTGGCGAGAATGCCGCCGATGCCCAGGCCGGTGATCATCCTTAGTACGCCTAGTTGAGTTGGGCTTTGGCTGTACGCGGCGAGGATCATGCCAGCCCCGGATACGGTGAGACACAGCAGGATCAAGGGGCGACGGCCAAAGCGGTCTGCCCACGGGGCAATAAAGAGCGAGCCACCGGCCATGCCGAACAGCCCGGCACTCAACAGCATGCCGATTTCAGAACCGCTCAGGCCCCACTCGGCAGAGACCGATGCCGCGGTAAAGGCCATCACCAGCACATCGAAACCATCGATCATGTTCAGCACGATACAGACGCCAATGGCAGTCCATTGAAAGCGATTCATCGAACCGGCATCCACAGCGTGACGCAGTTGGTTGTTCATCGGAGTTCTCCGTCAGAGGGTCGAGTCGATACAGCGAGGCGGAGAACGGTGGCGGGTTAAGTCGAAACAAAGCGCAAGACAAGGCATGGCGGTCAGTCCTCGTAGTTATTTTTGTAATGCGAGGCTAACTTTCCACTGATGGATCCAATGAGCAATAAGCGGACGAGACATCTGTTCGGTAATCGAACAGATCATTTGCGCAGGATAGTGACGCTGGCCTTGTTGGCGTCACTGAGCATTTCACGGTAGCGCAACGTGACGTTGGCGTGTTCGCGCATGATCTGTTCCGCTCGAGCGCTCTGCCCGTGAATCAGCGCATCGACCACTGTGTGATGCTGCATATGCGCAAAATTGAAGCGGCGATATTCGCGGGTCAGGTCGCCCAGGTTGACCGCCAATGCGCTAACTGAGGCGAACGGCAGGTTTTCGTTTCGAGCCAGCGTCACGGCTATCGCCGGATTGCCGCTGGCTTCGAGCACGAGCTGATGAAAGCGCAGGTTTATGTCGTGGTAGACCTCCAAGTCTTCCTCTGTAACGTAGCCCTTGGCAAACAGCGCATCACCAGCCTCCAGGCACTCCTGCAGGGCTGCGCGACATATCTCGGTCAAGCCTCGCTCGGCCGCCTGCCGCGCAGCCAGACCTTCGAGCACGCCGCGTATCTCGACCGCGCCGGCAATTTCGTCAGGGCTGACGGCCCTTACCACGTAGCCACGGGCGCCAGCCTTGCTGAGCAGACCTTCTTGCTCGAGCGTGCGGAATGCGATGCGAACTGGCATCCGCGAAACCCCGAGGCTTTCAGCCGTCGGTATTTCGGCTAGGCGCTCACCGGCGGGCAGCTCGCCCGAAGCGATCATCTTGCGCAGGGTAATCAGCACATGTTGGCCGGGCTTGCTCATGGTGTGGCGTCTGTCCTGCGGTGTGGGGTGGGTCGCATTCTAACCCAGCTGAGCAGCGCCGCTCGTCCATGAGCGAGGGCGCGGGGAGTTGACGGCTGAGAATGATGCAATGCTTAATTGGATCCAATACAACGATAATAACCGCCCATAGGAGGCCGTGATGTTCCCGAAGAACGCTTGGTATGTCGCCTGTACGCCCGATGAAATCGCCACCAAACCCCTCGGCCGGATGATCTGCGGCGAGCGCATCGTTTTCTATCGAGGCCAGGAAGGGCAGGTCGCCGCCGTCGAGGATTTCTGTCCGCATCGTGGCGCGCCGCTGTCGCTGGGGTATGTCGAGGATGGCAATCTCGTTTGTGGTTATCACGGCCTGGTCATGGGCTGCGATGGCAGCACAGTTTCGATGCCTGGCCAGCGCGTGCGCGGTTTCCCATGCAACAAGCGCTTCGCTGTGCAAGAGCGCTACGGCTTCGTCTGGGTTTGGCCTGGCGACTTCGATAAGGCCGACCCGGCCACCATCCACCATCTGGAATGGGCTGACAGCTCCGACTGGGCATACGGCGGCGGGCTGTTTCACATCGGCTGCGATTACCGCCTGATGATCGACAACCTTATGGACCTGACCCACGAAACCTATGTTCATTCGTCGAGCATTGGCCAGAAGGAAATCGACGAGGCAGCACCGAAGACCACCGTCGACGGCGAAACGGTCACGACCGCACGTCACATGGAAAACATCATGGCGCCGCCGTTCTGGCAGATGGCACTGCGCGGCAACAACCTGGCCGACGACGTGCCGGTGGATCGCTGGCAGATCTGCCGCTTCACTCCACCGAGCCATGTGCTGATTGAAGTCGGCGTGGCGCATGCGGGACATGGCGGGTACGAAGCCGATCCGAAATACAAGGCGTCGAGTATCGTCGTGGACTTCATCACACCCGAGACCGAGACGTCTATCTGGTACTTCTGGGGCATGGCACGCAACTTCAATCCGCAGGATCAGGCGCTCACCGAGTCGATCCGCGAGGGGCAAGGCAAAATCTTTTCTGAGGACCTTGAGATGCTAGAGCGTCAGCAGCGCAACCTGCTGGCTTATCCCGACCGCAGTCTGCTCAAGCTGAATATCGATGCAGGCGGCGTTCAGGCGCGCAAGATTCTGGATCGACTGATGGCTCGGGAGGCTGAGCCAGCCGCTATACCCGTACAGCTCATGGGCGGAGGTGCGGCATGATCACCGTCAAGGTTGCCGCGCGTCGACAGGAAGCGCTGGGCATCGTCGGCATCGATTTGGTGCGCGTTGATGGAGGGCCGTTGCCGGCGTTTAGTGCCGGTTCGCATATCGACGTGTATCTACCAGGCGGCCTGGTTCGGCAGTATTCGCTGTGCAATCACTCGGATGAGTCCCACCGTTACCAGATTGGGGTGCTGAAGGATCCTGCCTCGCGAGGCGGCTCCGAAGCCGTGCATGCGCTGACCGAAGGCACCGAGCTGCAGATCAGTGAGCCGCGCAACCTGTTCCCGCTGGTTCACGAGGCGAAGCGAAGCCTGTTGTTCGCCGGCGGCATTGGAATCACGCCGATTCTCTGCATGGCTGAGCGGCTGGCGCATATGGGCGCGGAGTTCGAAGTGCATTACTGCGCGCGCTCCGCAGACCGCGCGGCCTTCGTCGGCCGTCTGCGCGAAGCACCGTTCAGCAACCGGGCGCACCTGCATTTTGACGATGGCAACGGCGGCGGACCTCTGAACGCCGCAGCTGTGCTGGCTGCGCCCGAGCAAGGAACGCATCTCTATGTGTGCGGCCCGGGTGGGTTCATGGAACATATCCTAGGCACTGCGAAAGCACAGGGCTGGGACGAGGCGAATCTGCACCGCGAATACTTTAGCGCAGCCCCCACTGCTCAGGCGGGCAACGGCAGTTTCGAGGTTCAGCTGGGCAGCAGTGGCCAGGTTTTGCAGGTGCCGGCCGATCAGAGTGTTGCGCAGGTGCTGGAAGCGGCGGGGGTCATCGTGCCGCTGTCTTGCGAACAGGGCATCTGCGGCACCTGCCTGACCCGTGTCCTGGACGGCGAGCCGGACCACCGCGATCTGTTCATGACCGAACAGGAGCAGGCGGCGAACGATCAGTTCACGCCATGCTGCTCACGGTCCAAAAGTGCGCGGTTGGTGCTGGATCTTTAATCGCTGCGCTTGTGGGCATCGGGAGTTCGATGCTGTCCGCGTCGTATCTTTGCGCATGTCAAACGGAGCCAGGCATTCGATGCAGGGGTAGCGGTGAATCAGCCGACTTCGGCGGTTCGCCCGAAATGGCGTTCAGGCTTGCCCGAAACGCCTTGGGCGATTGCCCGGTGAGCCGTTTAAAGAAACGCGAGAAGTACGCCGGTTCGGAAAATCCAAGCCCGTCGGATATCTGGCTGACACTCATCGCGGTGTAGATTAGTTGCCGTTTGGCTTCCAGCAACAGGCGCTGGTGGAGCACACCCTGAGCGGTGTGGCCCGTAAAGCGCCGCGCAAGGGTGTTCAGGTAGGCCGGGGTAATGTCGAGCTGGGCGGCATAGCCTTCCACCGTGCGCTGGGTGCCGAACTCCTTCTCCACCATGTCAGTGAATGCCGCCAGCAGTTCCTGAGCGCGGCTTGGTCGCTGCGCCTGGCCGACCAGCATCTGGCGGCCGACCCACACCGCCAGCACGCCGACCAGCGATTGCAACAGCAGATCGCGCGCCGGCGCTGGGGTGCGGTACTCGCGGTCGATCGCTTCGAACAGTGTGTTCAGAAAGCGACGGTCCCGGCCCGCGCGATGCAGACCGGCGCTGCCCAGCGCCGCTCCTTGGCCGTCCAAGGCAGTTTCCAGCTGAGCCAGGAGCGGATTGGCTAGCGTCAGCACATAACCCTCGACCCGCTCGGAAAAACGAAACCCGTGAATGCACAGCGGCGGCACGACCTGCACGGCCGCTTCGTCGATGCGTGTGCGCACGCCTTCCAACTCGACCTCAGCCCAGCCGCGACGGATATAGAGCAACTGGGTCAGGTCGGCATGGCGATGCGGGCGAATCTCCCAGTCGTGCAAGCGGCTGCGGTCGGCGATGGATTCGCAGTGCAACAGATCGGGCGTGGGCCACTCGAGACCGGCGCCGTAGAGCTTGAAAACGGGGATGAAGGAATCGGAAGGGTGGCCCTTCATGGTTGACGCTCGTGCTGTTCGTTAATCGAACGAAGTTTATGAAAGTCCAAGTCGTGTGTCGCTGCATCCATTACCAGCGGGGCCCGGCGAGCCGAACATGGGACGTCTCGACAGGGTGTGGCAGTCCGCCGCCCCCGACAATAACAAGCGAGGACTCATCCATGAAAACAGGCGTCGCCATCGTCGGTGCCGGCCCGTCCGGGCTGTTGCTCGGCCAGTTGCTGCATAACGCAGGCATCCCCAACGTGATAATCGAACGGCAGACGCCCGACTACGTGCTGGGCCGCATCCGTGCCGGCGTGCTGGAACAGGGCATGGTGGACCTGTTGCGCGAGGCCGGTGTGGCCGAGCGGATGGATCGGGAAGGTCAGGTGCATGAGGGTGTCGAGCTAGCGCTCAGTGGCCGCCGCATTCGCGTGGACCTTAAAGCCCTGACGGGTGGGGACACCGTGATGGTCTATGGCCAGACCGAGGTCACCCGCGACTTGATGGCAGCGCGGGAGGCCAGTGGCGCAACGAGCTTCTATGACGTGCCGGACGTCGAGCTACACGGCCTGAAAGGCGAAAAGCCCTGGGTCAGCTTTACCCTGAACGGCGAAACGGTGCGGCTGGACTGCGACCATATCGCTGGTTGCGACGGTTTTCACGGCGTGTCGCGCAAGAGCATACCGACACATGCGCTGAGCGAGTTCGAGCGCGTGTATCCCTTCGGCTGGCTCGGGCTGCTGGCGGATACCCCACCGGTCGCCGACGAGCTGATCTATGCTAGCCATGATCGCGGCTTCGCGCTGTGCAGCATGCGCTCGCCGACCCGGTCGCGTTATTACGTGCAGGTTGGGCTGGAGGAGAAGCTGGAGGATTGGTCCGATGAACGCTTCTGGGACGAACTCAAAAGCCGCATACCGGAGGACGTGGCGGCGCGCCTGATTACCGGACCGTCCTTGGAAAAGAGCATTGCGCCGCTGCGCAGCTTCGTTGTCGAACCCATGCAGTACGGCCATCTGTTTCTCGTCGGCGATGCGGCGCATATCGTCCCGCCTACGGGCGCCAAGGGGCTTAACCTGGCGGCCAGCGATGTGAGCACGCTCCACCGGATCCTGCTCAAGGTTTATCGCGAAGGCCGCACCGATTTGCTTGAGCGCTATTCGCCCATCTGCCTGCGGCGGGTCTGGAAGGCCGAGCGGTTTTCCTGGTGGATGACCAGCTTGCTACACCGCTTTCCCGACACCGATGCGTTCGGTCTGCGTATTCAACAGAGCGAACAGGATTACTTCACCAGTACCCCGGCCGGCCTGACCACCATTGCCGAAAATTACGTCGGCTTGCCGTACGAGCCGATCGAATAGAGCGGGTGATCTTACTCGGTGAGTTCTTCATGAAAGTCGGACGCGCCTTTTCGCCAGTACGCGGCTACGCGCATGGCGCCGGTCGGGTGCTGTTTCTCCTCGACCAGCACCTGACGCACTGCCTTCATCGCGTTTGCTTCGCCGGCGCCCCAGGCGAAGCCTTGGCCGCCCGGTAGGTCAAGACGGCTGACCGCAGGGGCGAGGGCGTCGGCGTGTTCGACCCACTGCACATGTACCGTGGTGGCACTGGCGAGGTGGGTCTGATAAGCAGCGTCAGCCACGGCGATCACCATGATGTTCGCGTTCGCTGGGAGTTCCTCGAGGCGACGTGCGACTGCGGGCAGACCGCTGTCGTCAGCGATCAGCAGATGCCAGTCGTAGTCCATCGGCACGACGCGCGAGCCGCGCGGGCCGCCGATCACGGCTCGTTGTCCTGGTTTGGCCGTGCGCGCCCAGGCGCATGCCTGGCCCTCTCCATGCAGGGCAAACTCAAGTGTCAGCTCCCGCTTGTCGCGGTCGAAGGCGCGTGGGGTATAGTCCCGGCGCACCAGCTCACCGTTGTCATCTTCGAAGATGAATTTGATGTGGTCGTCGAAGCCGGCCGATTGGAAGTCAGCCAGATCTTCGCCGCAGAAGACGATGCGGGCGAAGCTGTCGCCGATGGTTTCGACCCGTGCTACTTCGACCTCACGGCGGCGGAGCTCGTAGCGCACGCGTTCCACCCGGCGACCTGTTTCTGGAGAAGCCATATGTATCCTCGATCTATTTGGTTGACAATGACAACCATGTTAGGAGTAGTAAGTTGATAAGGTCAACCATTGGCTCAGGTGAGGCCGAAGCGGTTTTCGAGTCGATCCATTCACTGATGCACCTATACCGCGCCCAGCAGTACCGGGCGCTGCGCGATGGGCCTTACGCTCTGACCCACATGGAGAACAAGGTGCTGGGCTTCTTTGCTCGACAGCCGGGCGCGACGCTGAGCGATCTGGTACAGCACTCCGGACGCGACAAGGCGCAGCTTGCGCGGTTGATCAAAGGCTTGCGCGACAAGGGGCTGCTGGAAGGCGAAGCCGACGCCAGCGACCGCCGCAGCGTGCGTTTGCGGCTTACCGAAGCGGCGCGCGCCGTGCATCTCGTGCTTGAGGAGCAGGCGCACTACCTCAATGCGCTTGCGGTGGAAGGTTTCAGCGAAGAGGAGTGCCAGCGTCTGGTTGGGCTGCTCGAGCGCGTCAGGGCCAACCTGAACCGCGCTTCCTGATCGAGCCAGCGCAGGCGAGAACGTGACGATGGATAACCGCATTAAATACCGCCACCTGCTCTGCTTCATCGAAGTGGCCCGCCAGGGCAGCCTGATGCGCGCGGCCGAGGCGTTGTCGGTCAGCCAGCCGGCTGTCTCCAAGACGCTCAAGGAGCTCGAGGCGGTGCTCGACGCCAGCCTGTTCGAGCGCGGCAAGCAGGGTGTGACACTGACGGCCGCGGGGCAGGCCTTCCTGCGCTACGCCGGGCCGAGTGTGCAAGCGCTGCGTGAGGGTGTGCGCAGTCTGAGAGCCGGGGAGCATGAGGCCGGCGTGGTGCGTCTTGGCGCGTTGTCGACGGTGGAAAGTGCCTTGCTGCCCGACGTGGTACAGCGCCTTCATGCCCAGCATGCCGCTCTTATTGTCAGTGTGGTGACGGGCCCGAGCGCTTATTTGCTGGGGCAACTGCGCGGTGGTGAGCTCGACCTGGTAGTGGGGCGCATGACCGATGCGCCGCAAATCGAAGGGCTGAGCTTCGAGCATCTCTACAGCGAATCCATGACACTGGTGGTCAGGCCGGGGCATGAATTGCTGAGCGATCCGAGCCGGTTGGCCGGATTTCCGCTGGTGCTTCCGCAAAGCGGGACGACCATCCGCCGACACGCCGACAGCTTGTTCATCCAGCTTGGAGTCAGCCCCTCGCCCAGGCGGCTAGAAACCCTCTCGGTGTCGCTCAGCCGACACTATGTGCGCTTCAGTGATGCGGTCTGGGTAGCGCCATTGGATGCGGTGCGTGAAGACCTGGCCACGGGCGAGCTGAGCGAGTTGGACCTGGGTATCAAGGAGCCAGGTGGTTCGGTTGGCATCTGCACCAACCCGACGTTGCCGGCGAGCCTGGCGATGCAGTGGTGTTGCGAAGCGTTGCGCGACGCTGCGGCCGCCTACCGCTAAACGCGGTTACCCATAACCTGCTGGTTATGGATAGCATCGGTTTTTTCAGTTCAGCCCTGTGGCGCCCTGTCGCATACTCGGTTGGCCTGATCAGACGCCATTCCAATTCCAAGAAAGGAGCTCGCCATGTCCGAACTGGACACCAGCCTGTTCGTCACGCGCGACCGTAACCGGCACCCCAAAGCGCTGACGCCCGATTACAAGACCTCTGTTGCCCGTTCACCGCAGCAGGCGTTGATCACCCTCGCGCCGTCCATCTCCGAGAATACCGGCCCGGACTTTTCCCATCTGAAATTTGGCGCGCACGACAACGACCTGCTGCTGAACTTCAACAACGGCGGCCTGCCCATCGGCGAGCGCATCGTGCTGTCCGGTCGGGTCATGGATCAGTACGGCAAGCCGATCCCGCATACGCTGGTGGAAATCTGGCAAGCCAACGCCGGCGGTCGCTATCGCCACAAGAACGATCGCTACATCGCGCCGCTGGATCCGAACTTCGGCGGTGTCGGTCGCACTCTGACCGACAGCGAGGGCAACTACGTATTCCGCACGATCAAGCCGGGACCCTATCCATGGCGCAACGGTCCCAACGAATGGCGGCCGGCGCACATCCACGTCTCCATCAGTGGCCCTTCGATCGCGACTCGCTTGATCACGCAGCTGTATTTCGAAGGCGATCCGCTGATTCCGCTCTGCCCGATCGCCCGAACCATCAGCGAGGAAGCGGTACAGAGCCTGATTGCCAAACTGGATATGGGCATGGCCAATCCGATGGATTGCCTGGCTTACCGGTTCGATATCGTGTTGCGCGGCCAGCGCAAGACGCATTTCCCCAATCACTGAGAAGGAGACGACGATGCCTGTAACACTTCTGCCGGAAACCCCTTCTCAGACCGCTGGCCCCTATGTGCATATCGGTCTGGCACTCGCTGCGGCGGGCAACCCGGCCCGCGAGCTGGAAATCTGGAACGAAATGGCCAAGCCGGACGCTGCCGGTGAGCACATCTTGCTGGTCGGTCAGGTCTTCGATGGCATGGGCCATCTGGTGCGCGATTCGTTTCTCGAGTTCTGGCAGGCCGATCATGCCGGGGAGTACCACAGCCGATTCGATCCGGAGCAATCGTTCAACAGTTTCGGGCGCACTGCGACGACCTTCGATGCGGGTGACTGGACCATCAAGACGGTCAAACCCGGTCAAGTGAAGAACCGTATGGGCGAACTGATGGCGCCGCACGTCAACGTCTCGCTGTTTGCGCGGGGCATTAACATCCACCTGCATACGCGGATCTACTTCGACGACGAAACCGAGGCCAACGCCAATGACCCGGTGCTCAATTCCATCGAGTGGGCGCAGCGCCGTGAAACCCTGATCGCACGGCGTTGTGAGGTGGATGGGCAGCCAGCTTACCGCTTCGACATTCGCCTGCAGGGAGAGGGGGAGACCGTATTCTTTGATTTCTGAGGGTCTACGGACGGGGCCTGACGCGGACGGCGAACCCGTGGCGCGACAGGTCGAGAAAGCCTTCGAGGCGCAGCTCCAGGCGCGCGGATATCAAGCCGACCCGGCTCAGAGTGAGGCCATCGTGCGACTCGCGCGATGGCTCGATGCCTGGCTGCGCGGCCGGCGGGGTTGGCTGCGCGCGCCGAAAAGCGGGGTTTATCTGTGGGGAGGTGTTGGACGCGGCAAGAGTTTCGTGATGGATGCGTTCTATGTTGCCGCCCCGGTCGCCGATAAGCGCCGCGTGCATTTCCACGCCTTTCTCCAGGATGTTCTGGAGCGCCTTAAAGAAATCAGCGGTCGGCCCGATCCCCTGGCGCTGATTGCCGCTGAAGTCGCCGCAAAAACCCGCCTACTGTGCTTCGACGAGTTTCATGTACACGACATTGGCGATGCCATGCTGCTTGGCCGGCTGCTGCACCAGCTTGTCGAGCAGGGCGTCGGGATCGTTGCGACGTCCAATTACGAGCCGCGCGCCTTGTGCCCGAATCCGCTCTACCGGGATCGCTTCATGCCGGCCATCGAGCTTATCGAGCGGCGCTTCGATATCTTCAACCTGGACGGTGGTGAGGACTATCGGGACCGCATCGAGGGCGGCTATGTCTGGGGCGAGTTCGCTCAGGTTGCCGAGGCAGCTCAGACCGAGTGGGTCCAGCGACACACGCAGCTGCCTGCATCGGCCGAGCGCAACGTACAGGTGGAGGTCAATCATCGCCCGTTCTGTCTTGCCGCGCGTCACCTGGCGAACGCCTGGATCGCGTTCGACGGACTGTGCCGGCAGCCACGCGCCAGTGCCGACTTCCTCTGGCTCAGTCGAACGTTCGAGCAGGTCGCGATAACCGGAGTGCCGCCGCTCGACGGCGAAGGCATCGATGTTCAGCAACGCTTTCTCAATCTCATCGACATTTTTTACGACAGCGGCATTGCGCTATTGCTGGTCGCGCAGAGCGATGTAAAGACGCTACTCAGTGCCGGCGCGCATGTCGACTTTGCTCGTACGCGCAGCCGGCTGCAGCAGTTGCGGATCGTCGAGGTGCAATGTCCCGGAGCGCACGCCTAGATGCTGTCGATCCTGGGAATCACCGCTCCGATTTTCATCCTGATTGCCATTGGTTTCGTTGCTTGCCGCGCCGGAATGATTACCCGCGACCAGACCGCCGGTATGGGGCGATTCGTGATTACCTTTGCGCTTCCGGCCCTGGTAATCCGTGCGTTGCTCGAGCGGCCTTTGGCCGAGGTCGTGAACTGGAACTACCTGCTCGCCTATGGCCTGGGCTCGCTGCTGGTGTTCGGCCTGGGCTACGGCTTTTCCCGCCGGGTGCGCAAGGACAGCGTGAGCGGCTCCGCACTGGTCGGCCTGGGGATGTCGGTTTCCAACAGCGGCTTCGTCGGCTATCCCATCGTTGTCATGGCTGTCGGCGCGCCGGCTGGCGTGGCGCTGGCATTGGGGATGATCATCGAAAACCTGATGATGATCCCGCTGGCGCTGACCCTCGCCGAGCTCGGCCGGCAGAGCGGCGGTAGCGCCTGGCAAGCGCTCGGCGGAACCGCGCGCAATCTCATCCGGCATCCCATCCTGATCGCGATCACGGCAGCGCTGCTGCTGGCGATCCTGGATCTGCATCCGCCGCCCGTGGCGATGCGGGTTATCGATATGCTGGCAACCGCGTCCGCGCCGGTGGCGCTGTTCGTCATCGGCGCCAGCCTTAACGGAATGAAGCCGGGCGGGCTGCTGCTGGATGTGGGCCAGATGGCCATCGGCAAGCTGATTCTGCATCCGCTCATGGTGTTGCTGTGCCTGAGTCTGCTGCCGATTTCCGATCCGGTATTGGTCTCGGCCGGCGTGTTAATGGCCGCCGCGCCGATGATGAGCATCTACCCGATCCTTGGCGCCCGGTACGGGTTCGAGGGGCGCAGTGCGGCGGCGCTGGTGGTGGCGACCATCGTGTCGTTTCTGACCGTCAGCGCCTTTATCTGGGCGCTGGGTTAAGTGCGGAATTTCACGAACCGACGCCCTACGGGCGCCGTTCAGAGCCGCTTCCATTGTTGGTTGGCACAGGAGTAAACGCATGAACCAACTGTTCGACGCCTACTTCACCAGCGCACCCATGCGCCAGGTGTTTTCAGACCATGGCCGCCTTCAGGGCATGCTCGATTTCGAAGCGGCGCTGGCGCGTGCCGAAGCGCGCTGTGGCTTAGTTCCGCAATCGGCGGTGGCGCCCATCGAGACCGCTTGCAACGCTGGACTGTACGACCCGGTCATACTGGCGCAGGCCATCGCCACGGCAGGCAACTCCGCCATTCCGCTGGCCAAGGCGTTGGGCAAGCGCGTCGCCGCAACGAGCGTCGAAGCTGAAAAATTCGTGCATCTCGGTGCGACCAGCCAGGACGCCATGGATACCGGCCTGGTATTGCAGCTGCGCCAGGCGGTTGGGTTGCTGGACAAGGACCTTGCTCGGCTGGGCGACAGCCTGGCGCTACAGGCCGAACGGCACGCGGGCACACCCATGGTCGGGCGTACCTGGCTGCAGCACGCCACGCCGGTGACCCTGGGTATGAAAATCGCCGGCTGGCTCGGCGCGGTCGATCGGCACCGCCAACGCTTGCGAGAAATCGAACCGCGTCTGCTCTGCCTGCAGTTCGGCGGCGCGTCCGGGTCGCTGGCCGCACTTGGTGAGCAGGCCTGGCCTGTCAGTGAGGCATTGGCCGAGGAGCTTCGGCTGAACCTGCCCGAACAACCCTGGCACACCCAGCGCGACCGGCTGGTGGAGTTCGCCGGGCTGCTGGGCATGATCGCCGGCAGCCTCGGCAAGATGGGCCGTGACCTGTCGCTGTTGATGCAGACCGACGTCGGCGAGGTCTTCGAGCCCTCTGCGCCGGGCAAGGGCGGCTCGTCCACCATGCCGCACAAACGCAACCCGGTCGGCAGTGCCGTGATGATCAGCGCAGCAACGCGCGCGCCCGGGCTAGTCGCCACGCTGCTCAGCGCCATGGCTCAGGAACACGAGCGCAGCCTCGGGCTCTGGCACGCGGAGTGGGAAACACTGCCGGAGCTGTGCTGTCTGGTCTCCGGTTCGCTGGCGCAGGCGCTGCTGGCGGTTGACGGGCTGGAGGTGGATCCGGAGCGAATGGTCGCCAATCTTGAACAGACCCGTGGCCTGGTCATGGCTGAGGCCGTAAGTATCGCCCTTGCTCAACGGATCGGCCGCGACGCCGCCCATCATCTGGTTGAACAGTGCTGCAAACGCGCCGTTGCCGACGGCCGCCACCTTCGCGGCGTGCTGGGCGAAACCGCCGAGATACGCCAGCAGTTCAACGATGCCGAACTGGACCGCCTGCTCGATCCGGCGAGCTACCTGGGCCAGGCGAAGCGCTGGGTCGAGCGGGCTGTGGCTGAACACCGCAACCTCTAATGCCCAGTGGGCGAAATCAACGACAGGAGCTCAAACGATGGATGAGAAAGAACGTTACGAAGCGGGCATGCAGGTACGCCGCGCGGTGCTGGGCGATGCGCATGTGGAGCGCAGCCTGAACAACATCACCCCGTTCAATGAAGAGTTTCAGGAGATGATCACCCGTCACGCCTGGGGTGATATCTGGACCCGTCCCGGCCTGCCACGGCATACCCGCAGCCTGATCACCATCGCGATGCTCATCGGCATGAACCGCGAGGGCGAACTGAAGCTGCACCTGCGTGCAGCAAAGAACAATGGCGTGACCCGCGACGAAATAAAGGAAGTGCTGCTGCAGAGCGCCATCTACTGCGGTATTCCTGCCGCCAACGCCACTTTTCACCTAGCTGAAGAAATATATGACGAGATGGGGGTTGAGTCGCTGCAGCAGGAATAGAAAAAGCATCGCAGGCTAGGTCAGTTGCTTGGGGTTGCGTCAGCTGCATGCGCTCCACATTGCGCTCATTTACTGCTTGGCACGCTGTCACAATCCTGAACCGGCTACCTTCATATCCCCCCGGATAGACATTTCCGTGTTCGCTACTCGGTGGGCGATAATCGCCCGATTAAAGTAACTGGTTAGTACATTTTCTTGCCTGTTGCGAACGCTGCTCCAATAATCATGCGAACGTCCGAATCCATAGGAGGTCCTCATGAAGCGCTCCATTGCCACCGTCTCGCTCAGCGGCACGCTACCCGAGAAGCTTGAGGCCATCGCGGCGGCGGGGTTCGAGGGGGTTGAGATCTTCGAAAATGACCTCCTGTACCACGGCGCCAGCCCACGCGAGGTTGGTCGGATGACGCGCGAGCTCGGTCTCGAAGTGTCGCTATTTCAGCCCTTTCGCGACTTTGAGGGATGTCGTCGTGATCGGCTCGGCCGCAATCTTGAGCGTGCCGAGCGCAAATTTGATCTCATGCAGGAGCTGGGGACCGACCTGGTGCTCGTATGCAGCAACGTTGCCGTTGACTCGATAGGCGACACGAGCATTCTAGTCGACGACTTGCAACAGCTTGCCGAGCGCGCTGCGGCACGCGATTTACGGATCGGTTATGAAGCGCTCGCCTGGGGGCGCCATGTGAAAACCTGGCGGCAGGTCTGGGATATCGTGCGCGAGGCGGATCACCCCAACCTGGGTGTGCTTCTCGACAGCTTTCACACTCTTTCGCTGAAGGATGATCCGAGCGGCATCGCTGACATTCCAGGTGAAAAGATCTTCTTTGTACAGCTCGCCGATGCGCCGCTGCTTGCGATGGATGTACTTGAGTGGAGCCGTCATTTTCGCTGCTTCCCCGGCCAGGGCGAGTTCGACTTGCCTGGCTTTCTAGCACCGATTCTGCGTGCAGGGTATCGGGGCCCGATTTCGCTGGAAGTATTCAACGATGGTTTCCGGGCGGCGCCCCCTCGCCAGAATGCGGTCGATGGGCTGCGCTCTTTGCGTTATCTGGAAGAGAAAACGGCGGACCTCCTTCGCCAACAGCATCAAGACGTCACTCAGCCGCTATTTAGCCCGCCGGCCGCTGGGCCGATGCAGGGTGTTGAATTTTTGGAGTTTGCTGTCGACGAGCCCCTAGGCGCGCGCTTGTCATTGCTGCTCGGCAAATTAGGATTTTCCCAAGCAGGACGACACCGCAGCAAATCGGTCAGCTTGTTCCGTCAGGGTAATATCAACCTGGTGCTCAACAGCGAGCCGTACTCGTTTGCCCATGGTTTTCTGGAAGCGCACGGCCCATCACTGTGTGCAACCGCTCTCAAGGTGCGCGATAGCGGCGAGGCACTTGAGCGCGCGCGTCAGTACGGAGGCCAGCCTTACCGAGGCCTTGTTGGCCCTAACGAGCGGGAAATCCCGGCAGTACGGGCGCCAGACGGAAGCCTGCTGTATCTGGTAGACGATGGGCCAGAGACAGGCAATATCTACGAAACCGATTTCGAACTGAGCCCTATAGTGGACGCCGGGCCACTGTTGCGTATCGACCACCTCGCTATGGCGCTACCAGCAGAGAGTTTGGATAGCTGGGTGCTGTTCTATAAAACCGTACTGGACTTCGAAGCAGATGATGAGGTTGTATTGCCTGATCCTTACGGGTTAGTTAAAAGCCGTGCCATCCGCAGTCGCTGCGGGACCGTACGGTTGCCCCTGAATATTTCGGAAAACCGCAACACTGCAATCTCACATGCACTTTCGCATTACCGTGGTTCGGGTGTACACCACATCGCTTTTACTTGTGACGACATCTTTGCCGCGGTCAGTCGAGTCAAGGATGCGGGCGTTCCTTTGCTGGAAATCCCCATGAACTACTACGACGATCTCGCAGCCAGGTTTGATTTCAACGATGACTTCCTCAGCCAGCTCGCGTATTACAACGTGTTGTACGATCGCGATGCCCAGGGCGGCGAATTCTTCCATGTATATACCGAACCATTCGAAGACCGCTTCTTCTTCGAGATCCTGCAACGCAAGGACTACGTGGGGTACGGTGCAGCCAACGTTGCTGTGCGACTTGCCGCGATGGCTCAAGCTCGTGCTGGACGTGCCTCACGCCCCTGAGCGAAGCGCATGGCCGGTGACATTTCTCCGGCCGACCGTGATAATTCCGGCAACCGCCGAGCGACCGAGCCTTACATGTCGGACATGTCTACCGAAGCTGCGCTGACAACCCGCCAGCCACGCAAGAACAATCCAGAAAAGACGCGCCAGGAAATCCTCCTCGCCGCGGTTACCGAGTTTGCTGAGCAGGGGCTCAGTGGCGCCCGCGTAGATGCGATCGCCGAGCGTACCCGCACATCCAAGCGGATGATCTATTATTACTTCGGTAGCAAGGAGCAGCTCTATTTGGCGGTGCTAGAGAAGCTGTATGGCGACATACGCGCCACCGAAGAAGACCTGAAGCTTGACGAACTGGCACCTGACGAAGCGATTCGACGGCTCGTCGAGTTCACATTCGAGCATCACAATCGTAACGTGGACTTCATCCGTGTGGTGAGCATCGAAAATATCCACAAAGGCGCGCATATCGCCAAGTCACGGGTGATTGCGGCGCTGAACAAGTCCGTCCTGACGTCGATCTCATCGATTCTGGACCGAGGCGTGGCTGGCGGGCTTTTCCGTCAAGACATCGACCCGCTTGATTTGCACATGCTGATAAGCTCGTTCTGCTTCTTTCGCGTTTCCAACCGGCATACGTTCTCGACGATCTACCAGATCGACCTGTCAGAAACGGCTGTTTTTGAGCGCCACAAACGGATGATCGGCGACGCGGTTCTCCGTTACGTGCTGGCGTAGCTGGGAAATTGCGAGGCAACCGGTGAGCGTATCGGTTATTGGTTAAACAATGAAAAGACGGGACTCGGCCCGTCTTTTTATTGCCGAAGGCTGTTACTGACCCACTGCCTCGTTCAGTGACTTCAGCAGTTGCGGATCGATGTTTTTGGAAAACTGCTCAATTACCGGTTTGACCTTCTCGCGGAAGGCGGCAACAGCCGCTTTGTCCACTTCATTGAATACCATCGCCTCCTTCAACGTGTCCAGCGCTTGGCCTTGGCGTTCCTGAGTAATCTTGCGCTGATACTGAGTTGCTTCTTTCGCGGCTTCTCGAACTACCGCTTGTTCATCGGCATTCAGGCGATCCCAGGTTTTTTGGCCGATGATCAGCGACTGCGGATTGTAGATGTGATTGGTTGCTGAGACGAACTTCTGCACCTCGTTGAACTTATTACCCTCGATCACCGTATACGGGTTTTCCTGGCCGTCGACGGTGCGTTGCTCAAGGCCGGTGTAAACCTCGGGGAAGGGCATCGGGACCGGGTTTGCACCGAGCGCCTTGAAGGTTTCAAGGTAAATAGGCGATTGGATAACTCGAATCTTAAGCCCTTCCAAGTCTTTGGGGCCCGTGATGGGACGGCTGTTATTCGTCACCTGACGGAAGCCGAGGTCCCAATAGCCGAGGCTAACCAACCCTTTGCTTTCAAGGCGTTTGCCTAGTTCTTGACCTACGGGACCGTCCATCACCGTGTAGGCCTGCTCACTGTTCTCGAACAGAAATGGGAAGTCGAACAGGGCGAAATCCGGTACCTGGGCAGCCAGGATTCCGGAGTTGAGTACGGTCACGTCGAGCGTACCACCCTGCAGTGCTGAGACCGTCTGGAGATCACCGCCTAATGTGCCGCCCGGAAACAGACGGACCTTCATCTTGCCGGCTGATTTCTCATTCACAAGTTCTGCAAACTTTTGCGCCCCCATACCTTGTGGATGATCCTTCACGTTCTGAAAGGCAAAACGCAGCGTTTGGTCACGGTAGTCCGCAGCTTGGGCCTGCAAGCTGCCCACAGAAAGGCCTGAGGCGCAAATTGCGACGGCAAGGGCTTTTAACCAGTTGTTCATGTGGCTCTCCATTGTTGTTGTTGGGCGAAGCACAGGGATGCCGGCTAGCCGGCGAGGAACTTCATCGGGCCAGTGACCAGTATTGGAAACAGCACGAGCAGCAGAAGCACGAAAAGCTGGGCGAGGAGAAATGGGCCGACGCCGCGCACGATCTCTTCGATTTTGAGTTTCGAGACGCCGCAGACCACATTCAGAACGGTGCCCACCGGCGGCGTGATAAGACCAATGGACGTGTTGATCAAGAACAGAACACCGAAATACACCGGGTCGATCCCAGCCTGCTTAATGGCGGGCATCAAAACGGGCGTCAGGATCAGGATGGTGGGGGTCATGTCCATCACCGTGCCGACCGCGATGATCACCAGCATAACTGCGATCAAGAGCAGGGTAGGGCTGTCCATCAGGGGCTCCAGCAGGTCTGACAGCTGCCCGGGGAGGTCGGCGATGGTCACTAGCCATGACGAGACCATAGCTGCGGCGACCAACAACATCACCACCGACGTGGTTCTAGCCGCCGACAAGGTCACCTTGTACAGGTCCGTCAGCTTCAACTCGCGATACACCACGACCGCCACGAAAAGGGCATAAACAGCCGCGACAACTGCTGCTTCTGTCGGGGTAAAGATGCCGAACTTGAGGCCTACAATGATGATCACCGGAAGGCCCATGGCCCAGCTGCCCTCGGTAACGGCCTTGAGCACTTCCTTACGGCTCCGCTTGGAGGGCGTCTCAACAACTTCACGACGGGAGACGATCCACCAGGCGATCGCCAGTGCCCCGCCGAGCATCAGCCCAGGAATGATGCCGGCAAGGAACAGCTTGGAAATGGAAACGCCCGATGCGACACCGAACACGATGAAGCCGATGCTGGGCGGGATGATCGGCGCGATTATGCCCCCTGCGGCTATCAATCCAGCCGAACGGTGCCGGCTATGCCCGGCTGAGACCATCATGGGCACGAGCAGCGCGGCGAGGGCGGCAGCGTCGGCAACCGCTGAACCGGAGAGTGATGCGAGCAGGCATGATGCGATGATCGCGACGTAGCCGAGCCCGCCGCGTTTGTGGCCAACCAGCGCCATCGCAATATTGACGATACGCCGCGACAAACCGCCAGCGTTCATGATCTCGCCAGCAAGCATGAAGAACGGAACGGCCATCAACGGAAAGCTATCCGCGCCGTTGAGCAGGTTCTGCGCAATGATCTGTGCGTCGAACAAGCCGAGGTAGAGCATCAACGCGACGCCAACCAGCAACAGCGCGAACGCGATAGGGATGCCTAATGCCATGCCACCTAACAATGATCCGAGAAATACGAGCAAGGTCATGGTTGGGTCCCCGCGTCGGCGGCAGGCACCATGTGTTCGGTCTCGGCGGGCGCGTCGTGCTGACCGTCGCCGTTGAGTCTGCCGCGCAGTGTCTGGATCAGCTCGGCCAACAAAATCACGCTGGCACTGACCCCAAATACGACGCCAGCGGCGTAGAAACAGGCCATCGATAGGCCTGACGCCGGAGCGGTGACATCGATATTGATGACCGCCTGCGCCCAACTGCCTTTGGTAATTAGCCAGCAGATCAAAAGCATGAACAGATGACCGATCACTAGACAGATCCGTTGGCCAATCGCTGGCAATCTTTTGACCAGGCTGTCGAGCCCGAGATGGGCGTGCTCGCGCAACGCAATTAATGCGCCCAGGAAAACCATCCAGACAAAGCACCAGCGGGACAGCTCTTCGCTGACACTGATGCCGGAGTTGAACGCATAGCGCAGCACTACGTTGCCAAACACCATCGCAACCATGATTGCCATGCATCCGACTACCAGTAGCTTCAGAAGCCGGAAGTACCATTCGACGAGTAATTTCATCTCGCACGCACCTTTTGTTTTTATATATCGGATACATCGTCGCCGCCGGCTGGTAGACATCATCGCCCTTTCAAAAAAAGCTCGCGAAGTGCTCCAGCATACGGTTGGCATTCGCCCGTCTACCGCTGAACAATTCAAAGGCTTTGACCGCCTGGAACACAGCCATGACGCCGCCGTCCAATGTCCTGCAACCGAGTGCACGAGCATCGTTTAGAAGCTGAGTTTCGAGCGGGAAGTAGACGATTTCAGAAACCCAAAGCGACGGTCTCAGCAAGCCAGCTGGTACGGGCGTGCCGGGTAGTTTCGTCATGCCCACGGGGGTGGTATTGACCAGCCCGTCAGCTCGCGCCATCGCCGCCGGCAGATCTTCACCGACTATGGCGCGGCCGCTGCCGAAGTGGCGCGAAAGATTGTCCGTCAACGCTTGCGCACGTGCCGGGTCAACTTCGAACAGTGTCAGTTGCTCGACGCCTTGGCTGAGCAATGCATACGCCACCGCCGCTCCGGCACCGCCTGCACCCATCTGCACCACATGCCGGCGAGCGGCACCCGGCAAACCGCGGCGGAACCCTTCACCGAAGCCAAGTGCGTCGGTGTTATGACCGACCCGTCGACCATCGCGCAACACGATGGTATTGACTGCCCCAATACTTGCGGCTTCGTCGGACAACTCGTCAAGCAGCGGGATGACAGCCTGTTTGCACGGATAGGTAATGTTAAGGCCGGTGTAGCCCATGCGCTCGGCGGCCACCAGTAGACTCGGCAGTGCAGACAGGTCGAGGCCCAGCACGTCCAAGTCGATGATGCGATACAGGTATCGCATACCCTGTGCGTCGCCTTCGTGCTCATGTAGGGCAGGGGAGCGAGAGGCCTTGATACCCGAGCCGATCAGCCCGGCGAGGACCGTATCAGTAGCGGCGTTATTCATGGTTTCGCTCCCAGTAGATGAGCGAAGTGGTCCAGGCCAAGTCGGTAACCGTGACTGCCCAAGCCACAAATCACGCCGACCGCGATGGGCGAGACGAAGGAGTGATGGCGGAATGTTTCACGCTTGTGAACGTTGGACAAATGCACTTCGATGACGGGTAGCTCAACCGCGGCAAGTGCATCGCGGATCGCCACCGACGTATGGGTCCATGCGGCAGGATTGATCAAAATACCCGCGCAGGTGCCCCGTGCCAGGTGAATACGATCGATCATCTCGCCTTCGTGGTTGGTCTGGAAGAAGTCGACCTCTAGTCCGCATGCTGCCGCTGTTTCATGGCAACGCTGGGCGACGTCATCGAGCGTCTCATGACCATAAGTGGCTGGCTCGCGCATGCCAAGCAGGTTCAAGTTCGGGCCGTTCAAAACAAGGATGGTTGTTGGCATTTGGATCACCCTAGAAATGTACTATCTAGTTAATACAGCTATTTGCTAGGCGTCCACCGGGACATCATCGGATCGCGCTGAAACCCTGAATAATTGGGCGATTATCGGCTACTAAGGTGGTGACGATGAATGCGGTATTCCCCTCGATAGCGTCGTCTAGTTCCGATCTTCTGGTTGGCTTATTGCCAGGCGTGCTAATACGGCGTGGTTCTGCGCGACGTTGTGGAGCCATGTTTGGCTCGCAAAAAAAAGGCCCGTCATCGACGGGCCAAGAGCATCGCGCGAGGAGAGGCGCGTACAACGGGAGCGTTTCGGTGTAGCCGTTACAGGATCGACAACGGGTAGTTGAAGATCAGGCGGTTCTCGTCGAGGTCACGGGTGTTGACCTCGGAGCGGAAGCTCGAATTACGCCACTTGATGTTCAGGTTCTTCGCCGGGCCGTTCTGAATGGTGTAGGCCAGTTCTGTTTCGCGGCCCCATTCCTTGCCGTCGTCCAAGGTCGCGGTGTGGATGTTGTCGCCGCTGATGTAGCGGTTCATCAGGGTCAGACCCGGTACGCCCATGGCGGCGAAGTTGTAGTCGTGGCGCACTTGCCAGGAACGCTCGCCGGCGTTGTCGTAGCTGTTGTTGAAACTGTCGTTGGCCAGGGTGCCGCCGCTGGTGCCGTTGACGCGCATCCAGGTATCGCCGCTGACTTTCTGCAGACCGATATAGAATGTGTTGCCGCCGGCCTTGAGGCCGAACAGACCGGAGTAGGTCTTGTTGTCCAGATTGCCAGCCCGAGCGCTGCCTTCTTCGTCGCCCTGGAAATAACCCAGGTTGGCGGTCAGGGCCAGATCGGCACTCAGCGGCTGGGTGTGCAACAGCTGCACGTACTGCTGCTCGTAGACATCCTTCAGCTCGGCAGCCCACAAACCGATGGTGGTGCGCTTTTCGTTGAAGGCGTATTCGCCGCCGATGTAGTTGAAGCGGTCGGAGACGCCACCGCCAAAGCTCATGTCTTCCATGCTGGCGTCGTCGCGCGGGCTGTTCTGGCGGAACTGACCGCCGCTGAGGGTCAGGCCGTCGATCTCGCGGGAGGTAATCATGCCGCCTTCGAAGGTCTGCGGCAGCGAGCGGCCATCGTCCGAACGCAGGATCGGCAGCACCGGCATCATTTCGCCAATCTTTAGCTCGGTGTTCGAGAATTTGGCTTTCGCGGCGACGCCCAGGCGGCCGAAGTCGTCGGCCGGCCGGCCATCGCTATGGCGCGGCAACAGGCCGGTGCCGTAGGTTCCGCGGCCGCCATCGAGCTTGATTGCCAGGCCGGCGAGCACGTCGACGCCGAAGCCTACCGGGCCGGGCGTGTAGCCGGACTGGATATTGAGGATGAAGCTTTGGGTCCATTCCTCGGCCTTGCTGCGATTGGTGATCGAGTCGTCGCGGAACTCACGGTTGATGTAGAAGTTGCGCGCATTAACGGTGATCTTGGTGTCGTCGACGAAGCCTCCAGCGCTGGCGCTCAGCGGGGCGAGAGCGGCGATGGTCGCGGCGAGCAGTGTCGGTACGAGGATGCGGCTTGCCTGGGTGTTGTGGAAAACGTGCTTCATTGTTGTTATTCCTTTTTCAAGGTTGAGGGCTCCCCTCCGCCTTTGCGGATGCGTTGAAACGAGGGGAGTGATACAGCCGCCGCTGGCGGCAATCTGTTTAGCCAGTCGGTGTCATGACAGCCACCGCACCAGGCAGAGCGTGATGGAGGGGAAGAGCACTAGGATCACCACGCGAAGGATATCGGAGAGCAGAAAGGGCACCACGCCGCGGAAGGCATCGCGCAGGCTCACATCGCGGGCCATGCTGCTGATGACGTAGACGTTCATGCCCACCGGCGGGGTAATCATGCCGATCTCGACGACCATCAAGGCGAGCACGCCGAACCAGATGGCCTTTTCCGTCTGGTCCAGGCCGTAGAAGTCCAGGCCCATTATCAGTGGGAAGAAAATCGGGATGGTCAGCAGAATCATCGACATGGTGTCCATCACACAGCCGAGGATCAGGTACAGGATGAGGATGCCGGCCAGCACAACGAACGGGCCGACGCCGCTGTTGGTGATCGCTTCAGCCAGCGCCACCGGCAGCTGGGAGACAGCCAGGAAGGAGTTCATGATGTCGGCGCCGAGCAGGATCATGAAGATCATGCCGGTAGTTACCGCGGTGCCATACAACACTTCCTTGAAGCCGGCCCAACGTAGACCACCCAGCACGACGGCGAAGATGCCGGTGCCCACAGTGCCAATGGCTGCGGCCTCGGTCGGTGTGAACCAGCCGCTGTAGATGCCGCCCAGCACCAGCAGAAAGATCAGGAAGACCGGCCACACGCCTTTTTGCGCCACGAGGCGCTCGCGCCAGGTCATCTTCGGCTGCGCGGGACCGGCATCGGGGTGCATGCGGACATAGACGGCGATTGCGGCCATATAACCGACCGCCGCCAGTACGCCCGGAATGAAGGCGGCCATGAACAGCGATGAGATGTTTTCCTGGGCGAGGATGGCGTAGATCACCAGTACCACCGAAGGCGGAATGAGGATGCCCAGGGTGCCGCCCGCGGCCAGGCTGCCCACCGCGAGTGAGCCGGAGTAGTTGTACTTCTTCAGCTCGGGCAGAGCGACTTGGCCCATGGTGGCTGCGGTGGCAATCGAAGAGCCGCAGACCGCGCCGAAAGCAGCACAGGAGCCAACTGCCGCCATGGCCAGGCCGCCGCGCCAGTGACCGATCATCGCGGCTGCGGAGCGGAACAGGCCCGCCGCCAAGCCGCCGCGAGAGGCGAATTGGCCCATCAACAGAAAGAGCGGAATCACCGAAAGGTCATAGACGGTAAAGCGCCCGTAGGCGACGGTCTTGATGTAGCTGAGCAAGGGTGCCCAACCGCTGATCGCCACATAGCCGCCAACGCCGGTCAAAAGCATGGCAATGGCGATTGGTATGCGTATCACCAACAAGACAATCAGGATGGCGAGAAACAGCCCGCCGATTTCAACACTGCTCATGCGGGCTTGCCCTCACCACGAAAATCCTGCCAGGCGGTGTACACCGACACCAACGCAAGCAACGCAAAACCAGGGGCGAAGGCGAGCATCGACCACCAGATCGGTAGCCCCATGATGATCGACTCCTCGCCCGTACCGAACGCATCTCCCGTCCCGACGGCCGAGCGCCAGGCCAGCAGCGCCGAGGCGAGTGCCATCAGCACGCCGCCGAGGGCATCAAGCCCATTACGTACACGTTCGGGCGCATGCAGCGTAAAGACGTCGACAATGACATTGCCTCGGCGCAGCTGGCACAGCGGCAGGAAGAACACGATGGCGATACCGCAGCCCATCTGCACCAGCTCGACGTCGCCCAGCAGCGGTTCGTCGAACAGGGCGCGCATAGCGATGCTGTAGGTGGCCATCAGGGTCATTGCGACCAGCAACAGGCCACCGATCATGGCCAGCAGGCGCGACAGTCGGTCAAGCCATCGGCCAAGGGGATCCGCAGGCGCCTGGGCAGCCTGGACTACGGGTTCACTCATGGGTTTATCTCCGGGGCAGCACCGCGGTCGGTACTGCCTGTTTTTTCGTTCAGCGCTTTAGCTGGGCGTTGTAGTGCTCAATCAGCTGACGGGCATCCTCGAGCAATGCTTCGCCGTTCTCGTAGCCCTTGTCTTCGACTTGCTTGACCCAGTCATCGCTGACCCGGCTGGTAGCTTTCACCCATTTGGCCTGTTCCTCGGCGGGCAGTACGTAGACTTCGTTGTTGCGCGATTGGGCGAGCTTGTGGCCCGTCTCGACGACCTGGTTGTCCCAGATATGCCCCGCTTCACGCGACAGCTCGCGGCCGCTGTTCTCATCGATGATCTTTTTCAGGTCATCGGGCAGGTTGTTGTAGGTGTCTTTGTTCATCGCCACGATCAGCGCGGTGTGCATCAGCGCTGGCGTACCCGGCGCAGTCTCGGTGTGGTACTTGACCAGCTCGTGCAGCTTCAGCGCGGGCACGACATCCCAGGGCAGTACCGCGCCATCCACGACGCCCTTGGACAAGGCTTCCGGAACCTGCGGAACCGGCATGGCGACAGGTGTGGCGCCAAGCAGGCCGATGGTCTTGGCCGCTGTGCGATTGGCTGCGCGCAGCTTCTGCCCGCGGAAGTCCTTCAGCGTGTGGATCGGCTTGCCGGTGGTGTGCACCAGGGCGCCGTCGGTCAGATGCGCCGCCAGCAGATGCATGTCGGCGTATTCCTCCTGTCCATGCTTCTGGATGAAGTCCCACATGGCCTGGCTGCTGGCCTCTGAGGAGCTGCTCATGAAGGGCAGCTCGAACGCGGCGGTCAGCGGGAAACGGCCGCTGCTGTAACCCGGCAGCGTCCAGACGATGTCGGCCACGCCGTCGCGTACCTGATCGACCAGCTGCGGCGGGGTGCCGCCGAGCTGCATCGAGGGATAGAACTGGAACTGGATGCGGCCATCGGACTGTGCGGTGATGCGCTTTGCCCAAGGCTCGAGAAACTGCGCCTGGGTTACCGAATGCGCGGGCAGAAAGTGCGCCAGTTTCAGGGTGACCACCGGCTCGGCGGCCTGTGCCGCACCGTTGAGCAACAGGGAGCCGAGCGCAATGGCGGACAGCAGGGTCTTCGGGAGCTTGAGCATGGGGTAGTCCTTTCTTATTCATTGTTATTGTCGAACGGCGTGTCTTAGGCGGCCGAGCTCGCCTGAGACCGATGTTCGTTTCGCCGATGGATCGTGCAAGCTAAGGCCCGCCCAATCAATCGGCTGCACCGCTTACTGTGCGATTATCGAACGGCATCCATGCCGCTTCGCTTAAGCCACAGCGTGATTACGGGGCGTCCTGCCTCGGGATTTACGGTTTGCTGTATTTCTTGATCAGCTCGCGCGCGTCCTCAAGCAGGGCGGCACCGTTGTCGTAGCCCTTGTCTTCCACTTCTTCGATCCAGTCCTTGTCCAGTCGGGAGGCGACCTTCATCCACTTCTGCTGCTCTTCTTTCGGCAGCACGTAGATTTCGTTGGCTTCCTTCTTCGCAAGCGCATGACCGGTTTCGACGACCTGGGTATCGAACAGGTGCCCAGCCTGGCGCGAGAGCGTCATGCCGCTGTTGTCATCGATGATCTTCTTCAGATCAGCCGGGAGCTTGTCGTAGGTCGCCGAGTTCATGGCAATGATCACCGCGGTATACATCAGCGCAGGCTCACCAGGCGCCATCTCGGTGTGGTAGTTGACCAGCTCGTGCAGCTTGAGCGCCGGCACCACGTCCCAGGGCACGATGGCTCCGTCGACCACACCCTTGGACAAGGCTTCGGGGATCTGAGGGACGGGCATCGCCACCGGAGTGCCGCCCAGGAGGCTGATCAGCTTGGTCGAGGTGCGGTTGGCGGCGCGGATCTTCTTGCCGCGAAAATCCGACATTTTCTTGATCGGCTTGTCGGTGGTATGGACCAGCGCGCCATCGGTCACGTGGGTGGCCAGCAGGTGCATGCCGTCGAATTCCTTCTGGCCGTGCTTCTGGATGAACGCCCACATGGCCTGGCTGGTGGCTTCGGCGGAGGTGCTCATGAAGGGCTGTTCGAAAGCCGAGATCAGCGGGAAGCGACCGCTGTTGTAGCCGGGCAGGGCCCAGATGATGTCGGCTACGCCATCACGTACCTGGTCGACCAGCTGCGGTGGGGTGCCGCCGAGCTGCATCGAGGGGTAGAACTGGAACTGTATGCGACCATCGGATTCCTGCGTGATCTTTTTCGCCCACGGCTCGAGCAGGTCGGCCTGGGTCACCGAATGGGCAGGAAGCTGGTGATGGACCTTGAGCACGACTTCCGCATCGGCAGCCTGTACGGCCTGATCCAGGCTGGCGATGACAATCAGGGCGAGCAGTCTTTTTGACCATTTAGTCATTGCGTTTTCCTTTTGTTGTTGTAGTCAGCTGTGCTAGCTGCAGGTGCGCATTTCAGACAAGTTATGCAGGAGTCTGGCTATCAGTCCCTATTGCGGGAGTGGCCGGCATGGCACTCCTTGTCGAGACAGATGGTGGCACGCTGGTTTTGCGCTCGAACAATGCATTAGGGCTTCGGAGCCATGCGTATTGTTTATGGACAGCTTGTTGCGGCGGCAGCGGCAGCGGCAGCGGCTCGCGCATCCGCAAGCGTCGTGGTTCGGCAGGCGGGGATTGTGTCGGTGGTGAAAGCGCGAACACCCGCGAGAACCGCGGGTGTCATCGGATGGCCTCGGGGGAGAAGCTGGCTAGTCGTTGCGCAGACGATCCGCCAGCTGCAGCCAGCTGAATGGCTCGAGATCGGCGTAGCGCAGGCCCTGCTTGGCGATGGCGTCGACTAGGCCTCGCTGGACGCGCACGGTTGCCGCGCTCATGTCAGGCTCGACGCCTGCCATACGCACGGTTTCTGCCACTTCTTCCATCTCCTCGGCGCGCCGGCCGCCATGTTCGGCAACACGGCTGATCAGGTAGTGCGGCAGCTCGCCGTCCCAGCCCATCGACGGGAAGCTCTTGTGTAGCGAGGCCAGCACTTCGGCCTCGGCACCATAGTGGCGCGCGGTGCGCAGGCTTTCGGTGGTCAGCGCTTCGAGGCCCTTGATCATTACGCTGCGGCACATCTTGATCGCCGAAGCGACGCCGACCTGTTCCGACACCACGCGGGTGGCGAAACCGAGCGCGTTGAGTGCTGCCGAAAGCTCAACGGCTGCGCTGCCGCCGAGCAACACCGGCGTTTTAAGCCGCTGCGGCGGCACCGGTGCCATCACCGCGGCATCAATGTAGCTGGCACCGCTGGCAACGATGGCTTCGGACGCGGCCTGCTTCGTGCCCGGCGCGACCGAGTTGATGTCCATGAACAGCTGGCCTGGTTGCATCGCCGTGGCTGCGGCCTTCGCGACGGCCAGGGCGTTGCCAGCGGTGACCGCGGAGATCACCAGCGGCACGCCCCGCACGGCCTCGGCGGTGCTCTCGCACAGCCGGGTCGGCATGACCGCTATCTTGGCCTGCAGCGAGGCGCGACCGTGCGGATCGTCCAGTAGGCTGTCGTAGACCTGCACCGCGACGCCTTGCACGGCCAGGTCCTGGGCGAGAATGCCGCCGGCTTCGCCGAAGCCGATCAGGCCGATGGTATGGAGCTGCATACGCTGCCTCCTCAGTTCACTTGTTACCGACCGGCGCGTTCGGGGCCGGACCAGACTACGCCCGGAACGTAGACGAAACCGTCGAACAGCAACCGGGCGGTGCGGATCAGGCCGCAGCCGGCCAGTTGGCCTGCCTGCAGGCGCAGTTCGACGGTAAATTCGCCGGTGGGGTGCTCGACCGAGAGCCGTTGCACATCGCCGGTGCCGACCTGCGCCAGGCCTGCCGTGACCGAGCCCTCAACGAGGCAGGCGCTGGCCGCGCTGACTGCACCGAACACGCCGATGGAAGCATGGCAGCGGTGCGGGATAAAGGTGCGGGTGCTGAGCGCGCTGCCTTCGCGTGGCGGCGCGATCAGGCACATCTTCGGTACGGTGCGCGCGGCCACGTCGCCCAGGTTCATGCGTGGGCCGGCCTGCAGGCGAATCGATTCCAGCCGGGTCTTGAGTTCGGCGTTGGCGTTCAGCGCCTCGGGCGTCTCGTAGCCGGTGATGCCGAGGTCTTCGGCACGCAGCAGGACCACCGGCATGCCGTTGTCGATGCAGGTCACTTCGACGCCGTCGAAGGTATCGGTGGCGTTGCCGGTTGGGAGCAGGGCGCCGCAGCTGGCCCCGGCAACATCCTCGAACTCGATCACCAGCGGCGCGGCGCAGCCAGGCACGCCATCGATGCGGGTATCGCCATCGTAGCGCACGGTACCGTCCGGGGTCGGCACGTAAGCCACGGCGATCTGCCCGGTGTTTTCCATGAAGATGCGCACCGGCGTCTCGTCGCCGCCCACCGGAACCAGGCCGCGTTCTATGGCGAAGGGGCCGACGCCGGCGAGAATGTTGCCGCAGTTCTGGCCGTAGTCCACGCGCGGCTCGGCGACCACCACCTGGGCGAACAGGTAGTCGACGTCGGCGTCGTTGCGCCGGGAGGGGCGGATGATGGCGACCTTGCTGGTCAGCGAGTCGGCGCCGCCGATGCCGTCGATCTGCCGCGGGTCGGGCGAACCCATGACCGCGAGCAGGACGGCATCGCGCAGCGCCGCGTCTTCTGGCAGGTCGGATGCGAGGAAGTAGGCACCCTTGGAGGTGCCTCCCCGCATCTGCAAACAGGGGATGCGGGTCTGACGCATGTCAGTCGTCCAGCTCTTCGAGGGAATCGACATAGCGCAGGCCCTTTTCCGCCAGGCGCGGACGCATGTTGTAAATGTCCAGGCCGAGCTCGCCTTTGGACAGGCGGATGCGCTTGGCTTCCTCGGCGTCGGCGCGCTTGCGCGTCGCCTCGACCACCTGTGCGACTTCGCCGCGGCGGACCACGACCACGCCGTCATCGTCGGCTACCACTACGTCCCCCGGGTTGATCAACTGGCCACCGCAGATCAGCGGCAGGTTCACTGAGCCGAGGGTTTCCTTGACTGTGCCCTGCGCGTTAACCGCCGCCGACCACACGGGAAAGCCCATCTCGCGCAGGGTATGGGTGTCGCGCACGCCGGCGTCGATGACGAGGGCGCGGACGGCGCGGGCTTTCAGCGAGGTGGCCAGCAGATCACCGAAGTAGCCATCGGTGCACGGCGAACTCGGCGCCACGATCAGCAGGTCGCCAGGGCGGCACTGCTCGACGGCGACGTGGAACATCCAGTTGTCGCCGGGTGCGACCAGTACGGTAATGGCCGAGCCGGCCAGTGAAACGCTCTGCTGGATCGGACGAATGTACGAGGCGAGCAGGCCCTTTCGGCCCTGGGCCTCGTGGACGGTGGCGACACCGTAGCGGCCGAGCTCGTCGATAAGGTTGCGCTCGGCGCGCTCGACCTTGCGCACGACGATGCCCGTTTTGCCCACGAAACTGCTCATCCCAGGTTCTCCGTCACGCGCGGGAAGACGCTCTGGAAGCCTTCCGCGTAAATGATGTTCTTGTTTGCGGTAATGCCGATATTGCGCTTGGCCTGCACACCGCGCTGCAGGGCGACACGGGTGTAGTACTCCCACAGGTGTTCCTGGCCGGCCATGCACTGGATGGCGGCGTACTTCTTGTCCCAGACGTCGGTGATGTCGAGGAAGGTGTCCGGACGCCATTCGCACTGCTCCGGCTGGTGCGGCTCGAAGGCATACACCGGCGGCGCGCCGACGATCTTCTCGCCCGGCTTGTGCCCCTCGGCCTGGGCGACGATGCGCGCCTCCTGGGTCAGGTTCATGGCCAGCGGGTGATCGTAGTTGTACGGGTCCTTGATCGAGTGGCTGAGCACGAACTCCGGCTGTACGCGGCGGAACACGTCGGCCAGGCGGAACAGCGTGTCGGTGTCGGCGCGCATTGGGTAGTCACCGATGTCGAAGAACTCCACGCTGGCACCCAGCACTTCGGCGGCCGCCTCGGCTTCGCTGCGGCGAGCGGTCTTGACCTTCTCTTCGGTCATCTCACCCTTACGCCAAAGCTTCGCCGACTCGCCGCGCTCGCCGAACGACAGGCAGACGATATGGACCGCATAACCCAGCTTGACGTGCTGGGCGATGGCGCCGCCGGCACGCCAGACGAAATCAGCCGAATGAGCGCTGACGACGAGGGCGGTTTTTTGTTGTTGCGACATGCTGAATGGCTCCTCTTTTGATGCGCAAAGGATGTCACTTGCCGGTCTGCCCTTTGAAATGCAATCCAGCCCGCACGCCATACGTTTTACTTATTGCCCCGTTCAGGTATGACGGCCATAGTGCTGCAGTCCGTTGGCCTGGAACCTTGGAGTGCCATGAATCACGATCTTCCGAACCTTATGCAGATGCGCGCCTTTGTGCGGGTAGCCGACGAAGGCAGTGTGTCCAGGGCTTCAGCCATCCTCTATCGCGCGCAGTCGGTGGTGACCCGAGCCATCGCCGACCTTGAGAAGCGACTGGCCGTGCCGCTGTTCGAGAGGCATGCCAATGGTATGCGTTTGACCGATCCCGGAGCTCGTGTATTACCGCGCGCACGGCGCGTGCTGGCGGAGCTGGAAAGCGTGCCGCTGTTACTCGGGCGTGACGCCAGTCAGACCAGTGAGCCGCTTTATCTCTACCAGACGCGGCGTCTGCAGTTTTTTATCAAGCTCTGCGAAACCCACCACATGCAAACGGTCGCCAACCTGTTCGGGCTCAGCCAGCCAGCGGTAAGCGCTGCGCTCAAGGTGCTCGAAGATGGCTGCGGCAGGCGGCTCTTCGAACGCACGCCACGCGGTCTGCAGCCAACCCGTGCCAGCCTCGAAATTCTTTTTCCGGTGCGCCGGGCGCTGAACGAACTGCGACGGATCGATGCCGACCTCGCCGCCCTGCACGGCGCGTTGCACGGCGCCATTCATGTCGGCGCGCTGCCTCTGGGGCGCACGCGCATCCTGCCCGAAGCTATTGTCCGGCTTACCGCTTCGCACCCTGGCGTGCAGGTGGTGACCAACGAAAGCCCGTTCGATTTATTGGCCACCGAGCTGCGCTCCGGCGATTTGGATTTCGTGCTCGGCGCCTTGCGTCCGTCCAATTACGCCAGTGATCTGCATGGTGAGCAGCTGCTCGTCGAGGACATGGTGGTGCTGGCGCGGCGAGACCACGCGCTGGCGGCGCACCCACTGTCCGCGCAGGATCTAGCGCAGGCGCGCTGGGTGTTGCCGCGGGCTTCGACTCCCGCGCGCGCCAAACTGGACGCCAGTTTTGCCGAACTGGGCATCGCCCCCCCCAAGCCGGTGGTAGAGACGGGTGACTTGGCGCTGATTCGCGGGCTGCTGCTGCAGTCGGACATGCTTGCGGCGGTATCGGCACACCAGCTCGAACATGAAATCGATTCGGGCGAACTGCAGCCGTTGCCGCTGCCGCTGCGACACACTACCCGTCCCATCGGCCTTATCTACCGGGCCGGCGGTCTGCATTCGCCACCGGCGGCAGCGCTGATGGAGCAGATCCGCCAGGTCATACTCGACAGTCAGAAACGCCAGGTACCGACGTAACACCGGCTGGCTGAGTCGCTGGCGCAACCATGATTTTCCCGGTCAGTCAGCTTACAACTTGGGCTGGCTACGGCCGCGCCGTGGTCGACGATCAACGCTTGCGCGCGACGCCGTAGGTGACCTGCTGGTTGCGGGTCTTCTGGAACTCTTCGAGCGTCTGCCCGCGCATGGCGGAGTAGATGTGCAGGTTGGAGATCCCGACCACGGCGCCGAGCTTTTCCAGCCCGAAGAAGATCGCGCCGTACTGGATCAGCGCACGCCAGTCGCGGCGGCGCAGCATGTCGCGTTCTTCCTCGGTCAGGCCGGCTTCCTCGAACAGGGCTTCGGGCTCGCTGAGGAAGCGCTCGCGCCAGCTCGGCTCGATCATCCGCCGCAGGAATTTGTTCAGCCGGTAGCCCTTGGCGCTGCGGGCGAGGTCGAAGGGGTAGGTGCCTTCGAGCTGTTCGACACCGGCTAGTTGATACTGCATGTGTGCCCGGTGGCGTTCGATGGCGGCGACCGGCAGCGGCTGGTCCTGGTTTTCCAGCAGCAGCGTGCAGATCGCGGTCATTGAGGGCAAGTAGTAGCCGTGGTGCAGCTTCTTGACCTGCGCCGACAGCGCGCCGCGCATGATCAGCCAGGTGATCACCTCGGACCCTTCCAGTCCGCCGAGGGTGGCGTATTCGGCCACGGTCATCTCGGTCAGCTTGACCGGGTCATTCATCAGCAGGTCGGTAAACTGCGCGTCCCACTCGGTGTTGTTGAAGCCGCAGCGCTCGCCATGCACCTGATGCGACTGGCCTCCGGTGGCGACGATCGCCACTTTGAGGTCTTCGGGGTAGCTTTCGATGGCCTTGCGCAGCGCCAGGCCCAGCTTGTAGCAGCGCGCCGCGCTGGGAATCGGGAATTGCAGCACGCCGACCTGCAGCGGGACGATCTCCACCGGCCAGCCGCCATCGTGCGGCAGCAGCGCCGACATTGGAGAGAAGAAACCGTGGTCCAGCGGCTTGTCGCGGAAGAAGCTCATGTCGAATTCGTCGGCCATCAGGCTGTGGCCGATGTGTCGCGATAGCGCGGCGTGACCGCCAATGCCCGGGAGGTCGCGAGCGTGACCACCTTCGTCGGCCACATCGTAGTGCTCGTCGACGCCCAGGGAGAAGGCCCCATAGTGGTCGAAGAAGAACGAAGTGACGTGGTCGTTGAAGATGTAGAACAGGACGTCGGGCTTCTTCTCGCTCAGCCATTGTTTGATCGGCTCGAAGCTCTCGAAGATAGGCGCCCAGGCCGCGTCTTCCTTTTTGTCATGATCCACGGCGAAGCCAATGGTGGGGGTATGCGAGACGGCGAGTCCGCCGATGATGCGTGCCATGAGGTCGGTCCTAGTTTTCAGTGCGCCGCAACGGCGCGGTTGGCTTGGCGTGCGGCATGGCCGTTGGCGAGGATCGCCAAGGCCGCGATGAATGCTGGCAGTCCCAGCAGGGCGAAGAGGGTGGGCAGGCCCAGGCCGAGGCTTAGGACAATGCCGCCGACGAGCGAACCGAAAATTGCGCCAAATCGGCCGATCCCCAGCATCCAGCTCACGCCGGTAGCGCGGAACGCGGTCGGATAGTAGGCCGGGGCGAAGGCGTTGAGCCCGGTCTGCGCACCGCTCATACAGAAGCCAGCGGCCATAACGCCGAGGGTCAACAGGCTGGATTCCAGGCTGAAAGCGCCGAGTAACAGAATGGCCACCCCGCCGAGTGCATAGGAGCCGGCGATGACGCGGTTGGGGTTGCGACGGTCCATCAGCCAGCCGACCATCAGGGCACCGACGGTGCCGCCGATCTGGAACAGCCCAGTGATGGTCGCAGCGCGTTCGATGGAGACGCCGCCGTCACGCAGCAGGGTCGGTAGCCAGCCCATCATCAGGTAAATGACCAACAGCCCCATGAAATAGGTCAGCCACAGCGCCAGAGTGCCGAAACGATATTTTTCGCTGAACAGCATGCGTACCGGCTGTTTAGTCGGGGCGTTGGAATCGGTGGTGATGAAGCGGGTCGAGGCACTGAATTGCCCGCCAAGCTTGTTCAATACCGCGGCGATACGATGTGCCGGTGCTTGCTTCGACGCGAGGAAACGCGCCGATTCGGGCAGATAAAGCCACAGCAAGGGCAACAGCAGCAACGGCAGAACGCCGCCTGCGGCCAGAACGGCTTGCCAGCCATGGTGAGGAATCAGGTAGGCCGCCAGAAAGCCGCCGCAGCCGGAACCCAGATTGAAACCGGTAAACATCAATGTGATCAGCAGCGCGCGCTTGCCAGCCGGCAGGTACTCCGATAGCAGCGTCGTGGTGTTCGGCAGTGCGGCGCCCAGCGCGATGCCAATGACTAGCCGCAGGCCGGCCAGCTCGAAAGGGTTGCGCGCAAAGGCGCAGGCCAAGCTGAGCACACTGAAGATCGTGACCGCAGTCAGCAGCACGGTCTTGCGGCCGAAGCGGTCGGCGTACGGACCGGCGGCTAATGCGCCGATGGCCAGCCCGACCATGCCGGCGCTCATTACCGGACCGAACGCGGCGCGTGAAAGGCCCCACTCCTGCATCAGCGAGGGGGCAATGAAGCCCATTACGGCGACATCGAAACCGTCGAACACGACGATCAGAAAACATAGACCGAGAATCAGCCATTGATAGCGGGACACGGGTCGATCATCAATCCACGTCTTCACATCGACTGTGGTATTGCCCATAGCACTCACCTTTTATTTTTGTAGAAAAAGAGGGAGTCCGTTTCCGGACTCCCCCGTTCTTGGTGCCCTGACTGTAAGCGCACCGAGGTGAATATGCGTCTGGTAAATCGTTAAGCGGGCATCCGTTTTATTTATAGGATTACCGGGGTGGGTTCACAGCTCGCGCGGCTGGTATGGCGCGTAGAAACCGGTGCCTCGCCAGTCCGGTGTCAGGGCGTTGGTCAGCGGCGCGCCACGCTTGTAGGCACCGCCGTTGTGCGAGTTGCCGCGACCTGCGTAGCGAGCCACGTAAGGATACGGGTAGACCGGCATGCCTTCTGCAACGGACACCGGTTTTTTGCCGTGCCTGTCGCCGGCGTTCTTGCCGCTCGTGGCTGCGGTCATACCTTCATCAGCTTCAGCGCTAGCCTTGTGGACGATGATCTCGTCAGGAGCCCAACCGGACTCGACCCACCGCATCACGGGAGATAGCAGGTCCATTTCGCTAGGGCCTTCGCCCCCGCTGCAGTGGTACATCCCGGGCACCAAATAAAGACGCTCAAATCGATTGGCCTGACGTTCACCCATGTAGCGTTGCACGGCTTCGTGGTAGGCAATGGTGTTGATCGGCGAGATGTGCTGGTCCGACCAGCCATGCCACAGAATCAACTTGCCGCCCTTGCGCGCGAAGGCTGAAAGGTCGGGATTGGTCGCGTCGAACAGTGGATGGCGAGCACGCAGCCGGTCGAAGGTTTCGGCATTGAAGGCCAATTGATCAAGGGTATAAGCCGGTTGCGGTGCCGCTTCGAATACAAGATAGCGAAGGGCGTCGAGGGCAATGGTTTCGCTGAAAAGCGGATCGTCTACGGTCTCCGGGACGAACACGCCAGACCAGGCGAGCTCGGAGCCGGGCTGTGGTCCGCCAACTGCGAGTCGTTCGCCGGTCTCGGCATCCCGAGGCCCTTGGTAGATAAGCCGAGCAGTTCGGACTTCCGCTGTGGTCAGGCATTGGCTGCTGTCCTCATCCGACGCGCACTGGATCGTGGCAGGGTCGAATTCGCAGATTCGCGGATCGCTTAGCAGGCCATCGGTTTGCCCGTCCAATCCATCGCATTGGGCCAGCACCGCCTTATGCAGCACGGGTAGGCGCGAGGCGACCAGCACGGCTCGGCCATCGGGCGCCTTGTTGACCTGCGCCTGCCAGCCGTGAAGCAGGGAGTTCTGCACTTGAAAATTCATTGCCGGCGCACCGGCGACGATGCCGTTGAAGTCGTCGGGATAGCGCTGGGCTTCCACCAGCGCTTCGCGACCGCCGTCAGAGCAGCCGGAGAAATACGAGTATTCAGGTTGCTGGCCGTAGAAAGCTTCGATCAACGCTTTCGACGCCAACGCTGTCAGGTGTACGCCACGATAGGCGAAGTCGGCGCGCTTTTGCGGATCGCTGCCAAACGCGCCGCCGTTGCCTTGGTGGCCCATGTCGGTACTCGCTACGACGAAACGGCCGTCGTGCAGCGGGACGCAGCCATTGGCGGCAGGCGCATCGAGCGAGATGCTTCCACACAACCCACCGCAGCCCACCTGCAAGTAACGCTGGGTCCAGGTCCGAGTTGGCAGCTCCACCTGGAAGCCGATACTCGGTGCTAGCACACCCGCGACTGCGCAGACCGCGACGCCGTCATCGTTCACCTGCTGTTTGGCCGTCACTACTCGGCTGCCGGCGCCGCCGATCGATGTCAGATCGACCCCGGACAGTGATGAGCAGGACGCGACGGGCCCGACTACCTGTGGCTGTACTGGCTGTCCGTGTTTATCGTGGTAATCCGACCGTTTTAGATCCGTTTGTCCTGCAGCCAGCACGGGGCCTGCGATCAGGGCTAGTAGCAACGCTCCGCTTACCAGTGGGAGTCTCATAACGCCACCTCTTCTTCTTGTTGGGGTTGGCTCACTTTAGGTCGTAACGGATCGCCGGATGCTGGGAAATGGTTAAGCGCATATCCGATCTGTTTATGCCGAGCCAGGCAGGTGAGGTGCGAATGTCGGGGGGCGTGTTGCCCTTGGGGCGGTACTCGATACGTGCGAGCGCGAGGCAAAAAAACGCAACCATCCGGGGAGATTGCGGTTCTGTAATTTGGCGCCGGCTCGGCCAAGCGGCGTCTCTGGCGGGGTGCAGACCATGACGCAGATTTCGATCTCTTCGGCATCACTGCCGCCGAGCCGCTCGGTTTCACCGATCCGTTCTTCGGCTCCGAGGGCTGGGTGCGACGCCACGGCGCGCAGCCGCCAACCAGTTCAAGACGGCACAAATGATCGCCGGAAATTGGCTGTTGTCACGCGAGGCGCTGGAGGCCTATGCGCTGGAGTCGCACCAGCGCGCCCTGCGTGGCCATCGCCAAGGGCCGCTTCACTCGCGACCGCTGGCTGGGTCGAGCACGACGAAACACCGCCCGACGACCCTGGCGAAGATGGCTGAACGGGATGTTCTGTTCGGCTGTGACCGTATGGCCGCAGCGGTGTCGAGCAAGACCTGCGACGCCAGCGCCATGCTGATCGTCTCCGAGGCGGCGCTGAAGCGTCAAAGTAAAGCCATTGAAGATCCAGGAAAGAGAGCTTTCCTGGCTGACGAACTGCCAGATTGCCGAGCTGCTCGATTCGATCTGCAGTGGCTGCGATAACCCTCATGTCGAACCGGTTGTGCTGATTTGCTTGGCGACCGATGCTCGATGGTCCGAGGCGGAAAAGTTGAAGCCGACCAGTGCTCGTAATGGGTCATCACGTTCAGCGGGACAAAAAGCGAAAAGTGCGATCTGTGCCGAACTGGAGAAGCGGATTGTGAAGCACTGGAGGGAGCATAGCCCGTTCATGCATTCGATCACCTCGTTCCGCCGAGCGCTCGCCAGGACAACGACCCGGCTACCGAGAGGGCAGGCCGCCCATGCGCTGCGGCATTCTTCGGCAGCCACTTCATCCAGAACGGCGGGAACATCCTGACGCTGCAGAATCCTGGGCCATTCGAGCCTGGTCATGACGATGCGGTATGCGCATCTGGCGCCGGATCAGGAGGCTATTCGTTTCGGGCCGGTGCTCGACCCAAAACAGCGTAGCGTCGGTACTCATTCGACACCGCTATCCCAGAAAGCAAAAACCCCCGAAATTCACTAGGAAAATCAGGGGTTTAAGTGTTTCGAATTGGTGGAGCCGGGGGGATTTGAATCCCAAACTTCAATATCCCGGCCAAATCAAGGCTTCAGCGCATTGTGCAAGAAATTTTGATTTGTTGGATTGCTCACAGTGAGCGCGAGTATATGAACCTTTCGAGTCTTGTCAAGCATGGCATTAACCTATCTGTGAGAGCGGTTTTGCATGCATTGGCGAGTAGGGCCTGGACATCGTCCTCGGCTTTTAGCACGACTCGAACATCGCTGAAGACTTCTTGCGTGCGCAGCACTGTTGCGCGTAGCAGGCTGTTGCCGTCGGCCAGCTTGGCGCAGCGTTTGTCGCTGCCGAAGCGCTGCCCGGTGCCGGCGGCGAGTACCAGGCCGATACACTCAGGGTTATGGCGCGGTTCTGTCATGTTGAAAATCTATGCTGCCCCCTAAAGAAGGTTGGCCGTAGAAGAGCACTTGAAGGGCTTCGCGTCCCTCTCTGGAGTGTGCTGTCTTTTGCGTATTCAGCCCCTGGTTTCAGCGTTGTCAAGTGGCAGTTTTGCTATAGGAGCCTTCTTTCCGCGCACCGCATCACTGGTAATGCTGTTCGATCACTCGAAGCTTCGGATGATCTGATCGTTATTTAGTCAGATTGCTGTTTTTGACATCGGCAAAGACTGAAATCAATCAGAAATACAAGGGTGTGCAGCCCTAGATTCTTTCTTGCAGCGCCTTGAAGAAGGCATCAATATTCTCATCGTGGCGTTTGTAGTAGGTCCAGGGGCCGATCCGCTGCGATGTCACCAATTGCGCGCGCTGTAGAGCTGCGAGATAAAGCGATGTCGTTGACTGAGAGAGGCCCGTGCGCTCTTGGATGATACTGACGCACACGCCTACCGTTTCTGGGTCGACTTGCTGCTCGGGAAAGACTGTCCTGGGATCCTTGAGCCAATTGAGGATGGCAAGGCGCGTCGGGTTCGCCAATGCTTTCAGGGCTTCGTTGACGTCAATAGTCATGAATTTTTTGAGACCTGTTTTTTCCGATATCTAGATATCTTCCTGATTCGCGCATCAAATTGGAAGGCTTCGCCATGATCTCTGCGCGCCAGCCCGTCGCAATGACGGGCTGGTTTGGACTGGAATCCTATTGTCCTGTCAGGTAGGACTATCGGGCACCTGTGCGCCGAATTGCGGGACGATATGTTTGCCAAGTTCCTCGATAACCTCTGCTGCGGGGCGTTTACCATACTTGAGGTTCAGGATGACGTGATCTACACCGATTTCCTGAAGTGTATCCAGCAAGGCCCGCAGGTGGTTACGTCCCAGTCGGAATCCTAGATGGATAGGCGAGGGTGGCGTGGATGGGTGTTCGTCCAGGTCGATATACAGCGATTGCAAGAACGGCTTGTAGATAGTGCCACATTGTTTAGCCGTTTCCTGTCGCCAATCTTCCACGATGAGTCGCTGTATTTTTGGCGGACGTGGATAGTTGATCCATCCATGGCTTTCACGCGCGATCCAATCGAGCGACTGGCGGCTATGTCCAGTTACGAATAGCGGTATTTCCCGAGTCGTAGGTTTGGGAACGAGATCGGCCCCCAGTAACTCGCCGTGACTCCAGCGAATGGGCTCGAAGTGTGTTCGATGGGCTTGGCGTATCACATTGAGGTTTTCTTGAAAGGTCTCGCCACGCTTTTCTGGATCAACGCTGAATGCGGGAAACTCCACGGGACGATCGCCAGAGGCTACTCCCAGGAGCAAGCGACCTCCGCTCAACTGATCAATGCTCGCTGCGGCCTTTGCCGTGTGCAAGGGATTACGCAAAGTAAGGGCGATGGAGGCGGTGCCTAGTGCGATTTTTGTTGTATGGGCTGCGATGTAGCCCAGATACACCCAAGGGTCGAAAACCTGGCCGACATCACCGAAGCTTGGGTCCCTGAGCGGGACGTCGCGAAACCAGAGCGCCGAAAAACCAAGTGCCTCTGCACGTTTGGCCAGCGCGACCTGATCTAGCATGCTCGGTGTATCACCTTCGAAAGCCTCCAGGGGAAAGAACAGCCCAAGGCTTAGATGACCCTGCCTGAAGGTCCGTTTGAATCCCCTATGCTCTTGGTAGGGAGTCGTGCTCGGTTGGTACATGCTTAACTTCCTCGGTCAGCAAACGCTGAGCCACGCCCCTGAGTTATGGGGCGTGGCTCTGAGCGTTTAGGATTTGTAAGTCGGGTAGTCGGTGTAGCCCTTATCGGTACCGCCGTACATGCTGCTTGGATCAACTGGGTTAAGCGGCCAGTTGTTGGCGATACGAGCGGGCAGGTCGGGGTTCGCAATGAAGGGGCGGCCAAAAGCGATCAGGTCGCCCCAGCCAGCTTTTATCACGCGATTTCCTCGTTCAGCGGTGTACTTGCCGGCATAGATAATCTTGCCGCTGAAGGTCTTACGAACAGCTTCCCGGAACGTCTCAGGCAGCTCGGGTGCGTTTTCCCAATCGGCTTCGGCGAGCGACAGGTAGGCAATGCCCACTTCCTCGAGGATCTTCACTGCCTTGATGTAGGTTTGATGAGGGTCTTCTTCGACCAGACCAAGGTAGACGCGGTCTTCGTCTGTGGTCGCGAACAGCGGGGCGAAGCGAACGCCAACGCGCTCCTTGCCGACAACACCAGCAACGGCGAGGGTGATTTCGCGCAGGAAGCGAAGACGGTTCTGCAGCGAACCGCCATATTCATCATCACGCTGGTTGGTATGGGCCGAAATGAACTGGTTTACCAGGTACCCGTTCGCGCAGTGAAGCTCCACCCCGTCAAAACCTGCGTCCAAAGCATTTCGGGCTGCTTGGGCGTAGAGCGCAACCAGTTCCTTTACCTCCTCGGTGGACAGAGCTCGTGGGGTCGAAGGGTCGGTCAGTGTACCCGTGCCGGGGCCAGTTTCGATGAACACCTTGACGTTGTCCGCGCGGATGGCTGATGGCGCGATGGGCGCTTCACCACCGGGTTGCAGCGATGTGTGCGACACGCGACCCACATGCCAAAGTTGAGCAAAGATGACCCCCCCTTCGGCGTGAACAGCGTCGGTGACCTTACGCCAGCCTTGTATCTGTTCCGGGCTATGAATGCCGGGTGTCCAGGCATAACCCTGTCCTCGGGGTTCGATTTGTGTGCCCTCGGTCACCATGAAGCCAGCACCGCTGCGCTGACGGTAATACGTGGCCATCAGGTCGTTCGCAATATTGCCGGGTTGGGAGCTGCGCGAACGCGTCAGTGGCGGCAGAACGATACGGTTCTTGAGGGTGTATGGGCCCAGCTGAGTGGTTTTGAAAAGTTCTGATTGTGCCATTTTGTTTACCTGCATATCTAAAATAGTCGATGTCATGGGTCAAAAAATATGGATCAACGAGGTCGGAAGAGTCCGAGCGGTCCAGGTCACGAAGGCGCGCTGTGCGCCCTGCACCGCGCGGGCGACGTCGGCAGCTGTGGCGTTGATAATGTCGAGGGCTTCACCGTATTCGTCCGAAACTCACTGGTTGTCAATAAACAGGCCGTAGCTGCTGTCGGGAAGGTGATTCGGATGGGTATCGCTGGAATCTTTCATGGGACTACCTCCTGGGGTTTCTAGCGCGGTTATGGGTAGACTATTCCCGATATTCATATATGTCAATATACTAATATTGCTTCCGGCACGTACGCATGGTTCCACGCCCTTGCAGCTCACTTCTGGATCAGCTGGGAGCGCGCCGTGCTTCGCGTCAGGGTTGCCTATGCAGCCAGCTCCCTTGATTTTTTCATCAAGGAGGCTGGTTGCATCGACGAACACATCGACCACCCGCACCGGGTTGGTGTCCGCGACGTAGTCATCCAGGCTCTCGGGCAGCAGCGTGCTTTGGCCTCGATGTACTCCCTGGATAAAGCGCTTCATGGGCCGCCCCTGCTGAGTCTGAATCCTTCAAATCACAGCAAGGTCGATGCCAACGTTTTTACACAGCCTGGGCCAATAGCGGACGATTGGCTGGCAGGTATGCATCGCTATGTCCCCAGGCCTTGGGGAAATAGCTCGGGGTTTGAAAAAGCCTGCTTAAGATGGTCGTACACCAATCGCACCCGCTTCGATACAGGGCCCTGCTGCGGGCGGTATATGAACAGATCCCATGGCGCTGGAGCGAGATCAGCCAAAACAGAAATCAGCTTGCCTGACCGCAGATGGGGCTCAGCCAGATAGGTAGGAATTTGGCCAAAGCACATGCCTGCCAGGGTGGCTTCCAATTCCGTGTCAGGATCATCACAGATAAGAGCTGGCTGCCTGGGCGTGAATGTTTGCCCGTCGGCAAATAGCCAAGGCCAAGGGCGACCATTTTTCTGGTCGATCAGGACTGAAAGTGGCAGCTGAGCCAAGGCATCCAGAGATCTAGGTATTGTCTTTTGCTCTATTAGCGCCGGGCTTGCGACAACGTAAAACGGCACGGGAGCTAAGGCCCGTGCGACGTAGCGCCGGTCGCGAATAACACCCACCCTGATGCCAATATCGATATGCGCCTCAACGGCATCGGTCATCTGATCTTCCAGGCGGAGATCGAATTGCAGGTCTGGATGTGCTGAGGCCAAGGGCTGAAGAAACGGTATTAAGAAGCGCCTGCCAATAGCATGTGGAGCCGTGATTCCCACCCTCCCTGACAGCTCAGGTTCCATCCTGTGCGACCGGAATAGCGTGTCGAAATGCTCCAGAGCTGATCTGGCATCTTTGGCGTAATCCTGACCGAAAGCAGTGATGCTCACCTGGCGGGTATTACGGTGAAACAGCGATTCGCCAAGCTCCGTTTCCAGGGCTTGAATGGCTCGGGTAACCCCTTGCGGGGAGATACCTAATCGGGTTGCCGCTTCGCGGAAGCTACCTGCCTCTGCTGCTGTGCAAAAAATCCTGACCATCTCCATGCGGTTAAGCATGTTGCCCTCCCATTTATTCCATATTCAGGAATAGCTTAATCCAATCATTTCCATTTATTGAGATCAATCATGGGACTAAGGTTTGCGCACTGCCAGGTTAACCAGCCATGGCGAAGTACAAACCCGCCGATGAGGTTCTCAACATGAGTAATAACATTTCTGGAAAAGTTGTCGTTATCACCGGCGCCAGCAGTGGCTTGGGTGAAGCGACTGCACGCCACCTTGCTGCGCTTGGCGCGCGCGTAGTGCTGGCCGCACGCCGCAAAGATAAACTCGACGCATTGGTGACTGAGCTGACCAATGCAGGTGGTCAGGCAATCGCGTATCAGACCGATGTCACCTCTCAGGAAGAGGTCAAAACGCTCATTCAAGGTGCCGTGGACACCTACGGGCGCATTGATGTACTGGTCAACAATGCCGGGCTGATGGCGATTGCACCGCTCAGTGATGCTCGCACTGACGAGTGGGATCGCATGATCGACATCAACATCAAGGGGCTGCTGTACGGAGTCGCGGCTGCATTGCCGGTCTTCCAGAAACAAAACAGTGGCCACTTCATCAACATCGCATCGGTTGCAGGCCTGAAGGTATTCAGCCCTGGCGGCACGGTGTACAGCGGCACCAAGTTTGCTGTGCGGGCCATCTCCGAAGGACTGCGTCACGAAGTCGGTGGCAGCATTCGCACCACGACTATCGAACCGGGTGCCGTGGACTCCGAGTTGAAATTCGGCAGCTCCCACCAACAGAGCCGCGATTTCGTGGTGGACTTCTACAAGCAAGCAATTCCCGCTCAATCCGTCGCTCGGGCTATCGCCTTCGCAATTGAGCAGCCTGCTGAAGTGGATATTAACGAGATCGTTCTGCGCCCAACCGTGCAGGAATTCTAATGAGTTTAGGGCCTGCCGCTTCGGCGTCAGGCCCCGCTTATATGGAGTGAAAAGCTGTGAGCAACGTAACTGAATCGCTTTCGAGTGGGGGACTGATGAAGGCCTTGCGCCTAGACAGCTATGACGCGAGCACCCTGCTTGAAGTCGAAGTCGCAAAGCCTTCGCCACAACAAGGGCAGGTACTGGTAAAGATTAAAGCCAGCGGCGTTAACCCAATCGACTACAAAATTCGCCTGGGGCAGGCCCCTTACGCGATGCCTGAGTTACCAGCGATCATTGGCACTGATTTGGCTGGCGTCGTTGAGGCAGTGGGCGAAGGCGTTACTCAATTCCAAGTTGGGGATGAGGTGTATGGTCTGACTGGCGGTGTGCGTGGATTGCAGGGGTCTCTAGCCCAGTACGCGGCAGTCGATGCAAATTTGTTAGCCATCAAGCCCAGAAATCTAAGCATGCGCGAAGCGGCAGCTCTGCCACTGGTGACGCTGACTGCATGGGAAGGCCTAGTAGATAAAGCAGCTGTGAAAGCGGGTGACCGCGTGTTGGTTCATGGTGGCGCTGGCGGAGTCGGGCATGTGGCCGTACAACTCGCCAAAGTGTTTGGTGCGGATGTTTATGCAACCGTGTCCCCGGCGAAGCAATCAATCATCGAGTCCTACGGGGCAACGTCCATCGATTATCAAAGCGTTGGCGTCAATGAGTATGTGGCCCAGCACACTAACGGGGATGGCTTCGACATTATTTATGACACCGTTGGTGGCGAGTCCTTGGATCGGTCGTTCCAGGCTATTCGCCCATATGGGCACGTCGTCAGTTGCGCTGCTTTTTCCTCCCATAACCTAGCTCCGGGCTCCCTGCGCTGCATGACCCTATCCGGGGTATTTGTCCTATTGCCAATGCTTTCTGGCAAAGGGCGTTCTCACCATGGCGAAATCCTACGCAAGGCTGCCCAATTGGCAGAGGCGGGCCAGTTGAAGCCGCTGGTAGATGAGTTCCGCTTTACTTTAAGCCAAGCTCAGACTGCACATGAGATGCTTGAGCGCGGAGATGTACGAGGTAAGGCCGTCATTGATATCGACTAAGGGCCTTCGTGCCCGTAAGGCAGATGGGTTCTACCCCATTTCCACGGACGGTTTTGAAAGGGCTGAAAACTTCTGATCTTGCCGGGCGACTCTACGGCGCATTCTTGGGTTGTGGAACCGTTCGATGTAATCAAACAAGTCTGCTCGCGCCTCATCACGTGTCCGATAGGACTGGTGAGCGACACGCTCCCGCTTGAGCACTCCGAAAAACCCTTCGCAGGCCGCGTTATCACCGCAATGGCCGACAGCACTCATACTGCACACCAACGTGTTCCGGCTCAGGAAGCGTTGATAGTCGCCGCTGGTGAACTGGCTCCCGCGATCTGAATGCAAAATCACCGACCAGTCACCCTGGCGTTGCCAGATCGCCATTTCCACTGCCCGGATTACCATTTGTCGATCCTGGCGATGGTGCATCGACCAGCCAATCAGGCTCGCCCCCGAAATATCAACCCTTAGGAGTACTGATTCATGGACACCCCGATCATTGTGGTCGCCACGATTACGCTACAGCCCGGCAGCCGTGAAGTGGCCGAAGCGGCGCTTCGCAAAGCTGTCGCACGAAGCCGCAAGGAACCTGGCTGCGACCAGTACCAGCTCCATGAAGACAGCGAGCGGCCGGACAGGTTGGTCATGATCGAGCGTTGGCGAGACGAGGCGGCGCTACAAGACCATCTTGAAGGGCCGGTCTTTCGAGAGCTGGCCGAAACGCTTGAAGCGCATATCACGCTCGACGTGATGAAGCTGTCGTTGCTGGCTTGAAGCCGTAGCGTCTCGGCCGCCAGAACCGTGGGATGCGATACTGGTTCTGGCAGCTGCTATCTAGCATTGCCGTTCAAGCGATCAGGCCAGGATCAGACGCGAGAGGCGGCAGCTCCTGCTTCAGCGGATCGAGATGACTGCGCAACAGTGCATGCAATTGCTGAACGGCCGGCGAATATTGCTTGCGATGCGGGCACACCAAGTTCAACGGTGTGGGCTCGCCTTGGTAGTGGGCCAGCACTATCTCCAGCCGTCCCGCCTCAATGTCATCGTGTACGTCCAGCCAGGATTTGTAGGCCAGTCCTTCCCCCGCTACCGCCAAGCGTCGCACGATGTCGGCATCGTTGCTGAAAAGTGGACCGGTGACTTGCACTGTCTGATCACCTACCTGCCAGCAGTCATGCGCACGCCCATTGAGCGAATACAGCAGACAGTGATGCTGGGCTAGATCGGTGGGCTTTTGAGGTCTGCCGTTACGTTCTAGATAATCGGGAGCGCCCACCAGAACACGGCGGTTCCAGGGAGCTAGCGGCAATGCCACCCAGCTCGCATCGTCAAACACGCCGTAGCGCAGGGCAACGTCGACCGGATCTCGAAAAACATCCGCCACTTGATCGGAAATTAGTAGACGAAGACTGAGCGCTGGATGCTGACGGCGAAACTCGGAAAGCCATAACAACAGCAGGTTGCGCCCTAGATCTGATGGAGCCGAAACCTGCAGCAAACCCTGCAGCTGGGTACTTTCCCGGCGTATCCGGTCTTGACCTTCGTGCAACGTATATAGCGCCTCGCGGGCAAACGGCAAGTACTGCTCTCCTTCGGCAGTCAGCCGCAGGCTGCGCGTAGAACGAGCGAATAGACGGATATCCAGCTCTCGCTCGAGGCGTTTGATCGCCGCAGCCACCTGGCCTGGAAGCAGGCCGACCTCGCGAGCGACGTTGGAGAAGCTACCCAGCGCGGCTGTGCGCACGAAAAGCTGAAGATCTTCGAACCGAACCATTTTCACACCTGGGGTGAAAGTGCTGGCTGATTTTGAGCCTTTTTCCAGGGGTATGGGAAGACGAAGATGCCCCTACGTTTCGCTTGTACCTGACCTTCAAGGATTGCCCACATGAAAGCTATCGTCTTCACCGAATACGGCCTGCCAATCGACGACCCTCGAGCATTGTTCGACAGTGAGCTGCCAGAACCTACCCCAGGGCCGCACGACCTGCTGGTGCAGGTCAGGGCCATCGCGGTGAACCCGGTCGATACCAAGGTCCGTTCTGGCAAGGGTGCTACCGAGCAGCCCAAGGTGCTCGGCTGGGACGCGGTTGGCGTAGTGCGTGCCGTAGGCGCCGACGTAACGCTGTTCCAACCCGGCGATGAAGTCTTCTATGCCGGCGCCATCGACCGTCCAGGCAGCTACAGCGAGTTGCATCTGGTCGACGAACGCATCGTCGGGCGCAAGCCGCGCAGCCTGGACGATGCCAGTGCCGCCGCTTTGCCGCTGACGTCGATCACTGCCTGGGAACTGCTGTTCGACCGCCTCGGCATGAGCGGGGGCGGTGGAGCAGGGCAGAGTCTGCTGATCCTGGGTGCCGGCGGCGGCGTGGGTTCGATCCTGACGCAATTGGCCCGCCAGTTGACCGGCCTGCAGGTGATCGGCACCGCTTCGCGCCCGGAAACCCGGGAATGGGTCAGCGCCCTGGGTGCGCATCATGTGATCGACCACAGCCGGCCGCTGGCCGAGCAGCTAAAGGGCATTGGTATCGAGGCGGTGGATCACGTGATCAGCCTCACCCACACCGACAGCTACCTTCCTCAACTGATTGAGGTGTTGCGGCCCCAGGGTCATCTGGCACTGATCGACGATCCGGCTGTGCTCGATGTAGTACCGCTCAAACGCAAGTCGCTGGCGCTGCACTGGGAGCTGATGTTCACCCGCTCGCTGTACGGGACGGACGACATGATTAAGCAGCACCAGTTGCTCAACCGCGTGGCGGAGCTGATCGACGCTGGTGTGCTTAAGACGACTGTAGGCGAGCATTTTGGCCGCATCGAGGCGGCCAACCTGCGGCGTGCCCATGCACTGATCGAAAGCGGCAAAGCCATGGGCAAGATCGTCCTGGAAGGCTTCTGACTTATCCATGGACCAGCGCCCGCCGCGCGGGCAGGAGACTCATCATGCGCATCGAAAAACGGTTTCGCCACACACTGTTGGCCTTGGCGCTCGCCAGTCCAGTCACCTTCGCCACGCCACTTCAGCCGCTGCCGGCGAGCGCTGCGTCGGCTCGGCCGATTGGAGTGATTGACCAGGTATTTGCATTCCATGACGCCATGCCCACCGGCGTCACCGTCAGCGAGACCGGGCGTATCTTCGTCAACTTCCCGCGCTGGGGCGACGCCGTGCCTTTCACCGTTGCTGAAATTCGAGACGGGAAGGTCCAGCCTTACCCCAATGCAGCCATCAATACCGACGATCCGGACGACCCGGCCAAGGGATTCATCAGTGTGCAAAGCGTGGTCGCCGACGGCATGGGGCGTATCTGGGTGCTGGACACCGCTGCGCCGGAATTCTCCACGCCGCGTCCCGGCGGTGCGAAGCTGGTCGCCATCGACCTGGCCAGCAACCGGGTGGTCAAGACCCTGGTCTTTCCACCTGAGGTGATACTGCCGAGCACCTATGCCAACGACATGCGCTTCGACTTCCGGGTGGGCAAGCAAGGCACGGTTTACGTGACCGATTCATCCGTGTCCGGCCCTGGCGGCATCATCGTCATGGATATCGCCAGTGGTAAAGCCAGCCGTCGGTTGAGCGGCGCAGCACAGACCTCTGTCGACCCGGACTTCGTGCCGGTCGTGGAGGGCAGACCGGCGCTACTGACCAAAGGCACCGATGGCAAGCCGAAGGCGCTGGGGGTGGCTTCCGACGGCATCGCTTTATCCGCGGATGGAAAAGACCTCTATTTCTCTCCGTTGTCCAGTCGCCACCTGTACGCCGTGTCAACTGCACTGTTGCGCGACCCAGCTGTGAGCGAGGCACAGCTGCAGGTTGCCGTGCGTAACCTGGGTGAGAAGGGCGCCTCCGATGGCCTCGAGGCGGATGCCGAGGGTGCCGTTTACGCCACCGACTACGAACACAACGGAATTCGCAAGCGCCTGCCTGACGGCACGTGGCAAACCATTGTCCATGACCCGCGGGTGCTCTGGCCGGACACCCTTTCCATCGGCCCGGACGGCTACCTGTATTTCACCGCCAACCAGCTGCATCGCTCACCTGGCTTCAACGGTGGCCAGGACCTGCGTAGCAAGCCCTACAGCCTGTTGCGGGTAAAAATCGATGCAGCGCCGGCACCTACGCACTGAGACGGCCTCCGCCTACGCAGCTGCAATCGGAAAAACGTTGACTTCGGACTGTGCCCGAGACGCGCGTCTGCGGGCGAGGTGAAGCCATGAAACCGATCATCCGTCTCGGTTACATCGACCTGACTTTCATGCGGCGAGTGCCGCGCTGGTGCAGCGCGTACTTGAACGCCACGACTATGAGGTTATGGTCAGTGCCGCGCCACATGAAGACATGTTCCGCCGCTATGGTGCCGGCGCTGTCGACATGCTGGCCTCGGCCTGGCTGCCGGCGAGCCATGGAGACTACCTGGCGCCTTATGCCGCGCAAACACGCACGCTCGGCGTACTGTACCGGCCTTACTGCATCTGGGGCGTGCCGGACTATGTTCCCGTCGACGCGATACAGAGCGTCGCGGATCTCCTTCGCCCCGAGGTCGCTACACGAATGACGCGGCTGATCCAGGGCATCAATCCCGGCGCCGGCATCAGCCGCTTCTCCAGGGCGATTGTCCAGCAATACGGCCTCGATCGGCTCGGATATCACTTCGAGAACGGTACTCAGGCCGATTGCTTCGTGCGCTACGAACAAGCCCATGCACGGCGCGAATGGTGCGTCGTGCCACTCTGGCATCCGCAGTTCCTGCATCACTCACACCACATTCGCCCCTTGGACGAACCCCTGGGGCTGCTCGGTGGCCAGGATGACGCAACGCTGATCGTGAGCGAGCCATTTGCCCGCGATATGCCCGCGGCATTGCTCGAGGAACTGAACCGCCTCAGTCCAGGCAACGAAGTCATTAGCGAACTTGATCACTCGATCTGCCGCGATGGGATGTCAGCGCTGCAAGCCGCCGACGCGTGGCTGGCTCGCAGCGTTGCCCTTTGAAAACACTATCTGACAGGAGAAACCACCAATGGAACTCGCCAGCCTCGCCAAACGTCGCTATACCACCAAGGCTTTTGACGCCAGCCGCAAGATTCCGCAGGCGTCCATCGACGCGTTGCTTGAACAACTGCGCCACAGTCCGTCCTCGGTGAACTCGCAACCCTGGCACTTCGTCATTGCATCTACCGACGAAGGCAAGGCGCGAATCGCCAAGGGAACCGAGGGTAGCTTTGCCTACAACGCACCCAAGGTCCTCAAGGCTTCGCATGTGATCGTGTTGTGCAGCCGTAACGACATGACCGAGGAACACCTGCAGGCGCTGCTAGATCAGGAAGCGCGTGATGGCCGTTTCCATAGCGAGGATGCCAGGGTCGGGCAGGACAATGCCCGCCGCGGTTACGTAGCACTGCACCGCTATGACCAGAAGGACCTGCAGCATTGGATGGAAAAGCAGACCTATCTTGCGCTGGGGACCCTGCTGCTGGGTGCTGCCGCGCTTGGTCTGGACGCTACGCCAATGGAAGGCTTCGATTTCAAGAAGCTCGATGAGGAGCTGGGGCTGCGGGCACAGGGCCTTACCAGTCTGGTGCTGGTCGCGCTTGGCTATCGTGACGAAACCGATTTCAATGCCGGTCTACCAAAGTCGCGTCTGCCAGCGGAGCAGGTTTTCACTCATATTTAAGAAACAGGCCCCCTGAATCGACGAGCAAGCGGGCGCCACTCGGCTTCCTGATGGCAGGGTTTCGCCAGCGGCTTCTTTTCTGAAGCAACGAGCAGCCGCTACGACAGGGCTTGATCGATCCAAGCAACCCTGGATGGTACCGATCAGCCCTATGGAAACGCCGGGGGGGGCGGCGCGCGAAGCGGCGATGATGAGGGGCCGCCTCGCGATGCCCTATAGGCGACGCTTGCGCTCATCGATTCACATCTACCACCACGCGACCGCGAACCTTGCCATTAAGTAACTGTTCGACGACCGACATGGCCTCGCTCAGGCCAATCTCATGGGTGATCTGATCGAGTAGCGAGAGGTCCAGGTCAGTGCAAAGACGCTCCCAGGCCTCGACACGCTCCTTGTAGGAACGGGTGACGCTGTTGATGCCAAGCAGACTTACACCGCGCAAGATGAAGGGCGCCACCGTTGCTGGGAATTCCATCCCTTGAGCTAGGCCGCAAGCAGCAACGACCCCATCAGCGTGCGTACCGGCGCATACGTTAGCAAGCGTATGGCTACCGACCGAGTCGATTGCCGCGGCCCATCGCTCTTTCGCAAGGGCTCGCCCGGGATTGGACAGCTCGTTGCGATCGATGACGGTAGCTGCGCCTAAGCGCTTGAGATATTCCGTTTCGCCGATTCGGCCTGTCGCGGCGATCACCTGGTAGCCTCGGCGCGCCAGCAGCGCAATGGCGAAGCTGCCAACTCCGCCATTGGCCCCCGTTACGAGTACCTCGCCACGCGCCGGCGTCAGGCCATGACGCTCGAGGGCTAACAGACAAAGCATCGCTGTATAGCCTGCAGTTCCTATTGCCATGGCCTGGCGTTCGCTCAAACCCTTCGGCAGCGGGATCAACCAATCCCCCCGCAGCCTGGCTTTCTGGGCCAATCCTCCCCAGTGGCTTTCACCTACGCCCCATCCGTTTAGCAAAACTCGGTCACCAACCTGATAGTGCGGGTGATTGCTGGTTTCAACCGTTCCGGCCAGGTCAATGCCCGGGATCATCGGGAATTGGCGGACGACCGGGCTCTTGCCGCTGATAGCCAAGCCGTCCTTGTAGTTGAGCGTGCTGTAGCTCACGCGGACGGTAACATCGCCAGCCGGGAGCTGCTCGTCATGCAGATCAGCTAACTGGGCTTGGTATCCGTCTGTATTCTCAATAAGAATCGCCTTGAACATCTTCACCTCCTATTTAGACCGATCGTCTATTAATTCCCAAAAAATTTAACGGCCAATCGCCGCAAAGAATCCTTCGCTGAAGATTTCCAGCGGGCGCACATCGCGGCTCAATTTGCTGCGAAGCACTGCGCCTTCCCAGCCAATCCAAAAAAAAGCGGCTAGAGAATCGCAGTCGCTATCGCTGTCTATCTGTCCTTGGCTCGCGGCTTCACGCAGACAGCAAGCCAGACGTTCCTGCCAATCAATCAGCGTATGCTCCAGCGCCAGACGGAAGCTCTCAGGCAAGGCCATGATCTCCTGTCCAAGGTTGCCCACCAGGCAACCGCGGCGGAATTCGTACTTAGCCATACCCTCCTTGGCATCCTCGACGAAGTTTCGTATGCGCTGGAGCGGTGGGTCCGCCTCGTTGAGCAGCAGCAGATCCAGTTTCCGGGCAAAGCGGCTTGCATAGCGGTCCAATACCGCCTGTCCAAAGGCTTCTTTACTATTGAAGTAGTGATAGAACGAGCCCTTGGGAACATTGATCCGCTTCAACACGCTGTCGATACCTGTCGCCGCAAAGCCCTGCTCGCTCAACACTTCCATCCCGCACCGAAGCAGCGCGTCGTGGGTGTCTTCACGCTCACGAGGAACCTTTGGGGGACGGCCGCGACGGGCTACTGGTTTTGCACTAGTCATGACAGCATAATAGACCGATCGTCTCAAATATCAAGACAGCAACAACTGGGTGCTCAAATGTGCAAGGGGCTTCACGGGAGTATTGCGCAGCCGAAACTGTTCGCCTGCCATCGGCGTGCCGAACTCAATGAGGATCAACAAGTGGTACATGGTGATGGACAGGAGGCAAAGCCCCCTCGCTGCATCTGCAATGGGAGATTGCGATCCGCTGTCGTCTGGTTCAAAGAAGATATACCCAGCGCTCCCTGGAAAGCAGCCAGGCAGATGGTGAAACGTGCCAGGTATTGGTTTCTGTAGATACCTCCGGCATCGTTACGCCTGCAGGGTCATCCCGGAAATGGCACACGCTGCGGGAGCTATCGTGATCTATGTCAGTCTTGCGGACGTCTCCCTCGTTAATGCCAACGAGTTGATGTTGATTGGCCGTGCATCCGTGGTGCTGCCAGCGCTTTTCAAATTCAGGCGGTGACAGGACAGCAGGCTGCGGTTCGCGAGCGACTACAGGCACGGCGATAAAAGCATGAACTCGTCGTATCCGATCAACCTGCACGGCCATTCGCTGAGGGACGGTCTGCGGCGTCGCAAGAAGCTCGATGCTCTGGCCAAGCGGCTGCGGGATCCCATCGCCTCGCGGATCGATCCGCAAGCCTATGCGCATGATCGCCAGGCAGGTGCTTCTCCGAAGACGCTCAACAATGAGCTGGGCTATCTGCGCGCGGTGTACAACGAGCTTCGTGGCCTCGCCGTCATCAAGTACGAAAACCCGTTGGCGCTGGTGAAGCCGTTGAAGATCCAGGAGCGTGAGCTTTCATGGCTGACGAACGAGCAGATCGCCGAGCTGCTGGAGTCGATCCGCAACGGCTGCGATAACCCGCATGTCGAGCTGGTCGCGACGATCTGTCTGGCAACCGGGGCGCGATGGTCTGAGGCCGAGAAGCTGCAGCCAGGATCTATCCGAAACGGGGTCATCACCTTCAGCAGGACTAAGAGCGGCAAGGTTCGGTCGGTCCCGATCTCACCGGAGCTGGAAAAGAAGATAACGAAGCACTGGAAGCGTCACGGGCATTTCACCCCGGCGATAACCTCGTTCCGGCGTGCGCTGGCAAGAACCACGATCAGGTTACCGAAAGGGCAGGCCGCTCATGCACTCCGGCACACCTTCGCCAGCCAGTTCATCCAGAACGGCGGCAACATCCTCACGCTACAGAAGATCCTGGGCCATTCGAGCTTGGCCATGACGATGCGGTATGCGCATCTGGCACCGGATCATCTGCAGGATGCGGTACGGTTAGGGCCGGCTTTTTCCTAGTTGTCATTATTCCATTGATGGAATATTCCATAGGGGCTATATTTCGTATGACTTGGGACGTTGAGTACACCGATGAGTTTGGTGGCTGGTGGGAGTCACTCACTGCGGAGGAGCAGGAGTCCATAGCGGTCTCCGTGCGTTTGCTGGAAGACCGTGGGCCTTCGCTCGGATTCCCACATAGCAGCGCTATCAATGGGGCACGTCATGGGCATATGCGAGAGCTGAGAACCCAGCACAACGGGCGCCCGATACGAACGCTGTATGCATTCGATCCCAGGCGCTCGGCGATCCTGCTGATTGGCGGAGACAAGACGGGCGACAACCGCTGGTATGAAATCAACGTTCCGTTGGCAGATCGTCTCTATGACGAGCACCTGGAACAGCTTGAGAAGGAGGGCTGAACGATGGCCAAGAAATTCGCAGACTTACGCGCAAAGATGTCGCCAGAGGCTCAGGCTCGCGTGGAAGCCAAAGCCCAGGAGCTGCTTGCTGAAATGCCGCTGAACGAACTGCGCCAGGCACGTGGCTTGTCGCAGAAGATGCTGGCTGAGCTACTGCACGTACAGCAGCCGTCGATCGCGAAAATGGAAAAGCGCACCGACATGTATATCTCCACGCTGCGTAGCCACATCGAAGCAATGGGCGGGCAGCTCGAGGTCATCGCCCGGTTCCCGGATGGTTCGGTGAAGATCAGCAACTTCGCCGAGATCGAAGCTGCCGCTCAGCAAGCGTGAGTCTTCGACACACGCTACGCCAGAAAGCAAAAACCCCTGAAATTCTCTAGGAAAATCAGGGGTTTAAGTGCTTCTAATTGGGCCGGGGGGATTTGAATCCCAAACTTCAATATCCCGGCCAAACCAAGGCTTCAGCGCATTATGCAAGAAACCTTGATTTGTTGGATTGCTCACAGTGAGCGCGAGTATATGAACCTTTCGAGTCTTGTCAAGCGCCGCATTCACTTATCTGTGAGAGCGGCTGTGCATGCGTTGGCGAGTAGAGCTGCCCGCAGTCGGTTGGGTTTAGGCTGCGTTGAAGCCAAACACTCCTGAGTTTGAAGTTACCAATGATCTAGGGAGGCGTCTTGGGTTTCTAAGGTGTTCCCGTTGGCCCCCGATCATAATCACCTCAACTCAATTTGCGGTCTTATCTTGACTGCGGTTCGAGGTTCATGGAGCAGGATTGCTTGGTGTGATTCCAGGTTTCAATCGCGAAGTGCGAAAATGGATGGGGCTGACATCGCTCGCTCAAGGCGCGGTTGCCAATACCTTACGAGCGAACGTAACCAATTCAGGGCAGTCACCGTTGGTGCTGTTTCGGTCAACAAAAAAGCCTCGGATGCCTACTGCCGTTGGCCCATCTCGGTCGCAACGTTGGGAGTCACCGATCATCCACGATGCGGTCGGGGACGCCCCAAGCTGATCGCAAATCCAACTGTAGATGGTGGGTTCGGGCTTCATTACGCCTAAATCACAGCTAAATGCATATGCGTCTAGCATGGGGTAGCAACGCAGGACGGCTTGCCGGTACGGGAAAGCCAAATTCGAGCAAACACCGATTCGAATGCCTTGCTCTTGGAGCAGTTTCACCGCTTCGAGCCCGTCAGGATATGCCTCAACGGCTGCGATCTCTTCTGCCAGGACAGTTTCCAGAGTGCTCAATTGTTCAGGGCTTGCAGTGATCCCCAAATGCGCTGCGGCTTGCGTCAACGTTATCGCAGATTTCATCAGGAAAGACGCGTCGTCCGGGCGGGGGCGCCGACCATGCGCCTTTCCGATCTTCATCAACTGTCGGTACGGATGCGACCCATCTTGAATCTTTATCAGTGTCCCGAAAGCATCAAAAATGACGGCTTGTATGGTCATTAGACATCCCGTCACGACAGGGTATCGAAGGCTGGCGCATTCAACCGACGTGCTTGATTGGCCCCGAATACTTCGCTATAGCATGATTATTGGTTACTAGGATGAAGCCTTCCGAAGCTGCTTGTCCAATGGGCATCCGATCAAATGGGCGCTGTGAAGGAGAGGCGAGGCCGCAGCCTTAATGGCGTGTCGGCTGGTCATGGACAGCTCCTTGTAGTCGCCGTCCAGAAGAGACCTTCTTAGTACTCCTGAATCGAACTGAAAGCTGGCTTTGCTCATCGCGTTTTTGGCCGATTTTCCAGCTGCTAGCGGCGCTGATGAACAGCTCATTGGCGCGATCCTCGATCATCTCCACAGCCCCGAGTTAGCTAACCTACTTAGTCTATCCCCTCGTTGGAGGGGCAGCTGTCATGGTCAATTGCAGGCTGTAAATAATTGCGGTTTTTCCGTGACGCTGCGGTTATATGAAATTATGGCTCAGCCATAATTATTGCTGAGCCATAATTTTCATCATTTTGTGGCCTCGCCGTACAGCTCGACGCGTGGCGCGCTTCGTGCGTGCACTAGATGGGTAGCTAGGTGTTAGTGAGCAGATCTCAGCGTACGCAGACTTTCTCGAACCTGCCCCTCGCTACAAATTACTCAGATCATCCGCTTTCGTTTGCAATTTAAGCAGTCGCGAGGAGTCGCGGTACCCTTCCGCGTCACCGACGCGCCTCGCTTGTGGTGATTACCAACGGTGCGAAATTTCAAAATTCGAAAAGAAGACTCCGAGCCGGTTGGATCAGCCTCGCATCGTCCGTGGAGATATGTCTTGATCTCAAATAGTCATTGACCGCGCCCAGGGTAAGTCCGATAAGGATTATCTTCTTGCTCTTCTAGTGCATGAGTTCTGGCAATCCTTGTCAATATATACGTATTACAAATACCGATGGTCAGTGGTTGGCTTTTTCTTTTCTAAAAGTGCTTGACGGGCGGTCGTTGGAGCTGGATTATTTTATTGCATTGGTTTCAGGTTGCTGTTTTTTGTCCAATACTGAGCGTAGTGGGGCGACGCCATAGGCTTGCATTGATGAATAAAGTACTTAGTTTAATAATGGAGGTTGATGGGGTTGCGCTGTTCGCCTTTTAGACTCAGGCCATATATTAAAAGTCAGAACTGACGCTCATTGGGAAGCAAGCTTTTCATACTTGGTAGTTTTGTCAAGGTAGGGAAGTTTTGCCCAGATTCTGCCTCTAGGGAAGGTCTGAAGTAACCCTGTATTTCCGGTCGACTTCAGCCCTCGCTGCTTTTGAAAGCGGGCCGTCGATCAAAATCGACCAGGTAACCCGCTCAGTTCTCCGTTTTTGGCCGCCGCGAGCACCTCGCAGCAGCCATTTTCCGCATTACAGGTGCACCTTTCCTGCGTGAACGAGCCCCCTGAAAGACAGGACACCGTTTCCCCCTTACGATAAGGGATAGGCAAACGGTTATGTTTATGACTAATAGCAACGATAAGAGTGGGGAGCTTTTGGGTCGGGAGCGGCGGCGCCGCTGGAGCCCTGAGCAAAAGCTGACCATGGTTCGAGAGAGCCTTGAGCCCGGGCAGAGCGTTTCGTTGGTGGCTCGGCGTAACGGCATCAATGCCAACCAACTATTCCTGTGGCGCAAGCTTTACCAAGACGGCAGTTTGTCGGCGGTCAGTGCTGGCGAAGCCGTGGTACCTGCCTCCGAGCTGAGCGATGCGCTCAAGCAGATCCGTGAACTGCAACGGATGCTGGGCAAGAAAACGATGGAAGCAGAAATCCTCAAAGAGGCCGTGGAGATCGCCCGGTCGCGAAAATGGATTGCGCACTCACCCTTGTTGCCGGGGGACGACCAGTGAAGCTGGTCAGCGAATGTCTCGGTGTGGCGCGCTCGCAATTAACGGTTCGAATCAAGCAATCGGCATCCCCCAAAGTACGGCGGAGCAGGCCTGTGAACGATGCTGATCTGGTAGTTGAAATCCAGCAACAGGTCAGCGAACTTCCCAGCTACGGCTACCGCCGCGTCTGGGGATTGCTGCGTCGCGCCCGTGAAACCCAGTCGCTACCGGCGATCAATGTGAAGCGGGTTTACCGGGTCATGCGTGATCACAACTTGCTGCTTGAGCGCCGCATCAAACAGCCCGGTGTGCCGCGTCGGCACGAAGGCCGTATTGCGGTGGAAGCCAGCGATACGCGTTGGTGCTCGGACGGCTTTGAGTTCCGTTGCGAGGACGGCGCCAAACTGAGCGTGACCTTCGCCCTGGATTGCTGTGATCGCGAAGCCATCGGCTGGGTCGCGAGCCCGACCGGGTACAGCGGCGATGATATCCGCGATTTGATGCTGGAAAGCGTGGAGAAGCGCTTTGGTGATCAACTGCCCGCCACGCCGGTGCAATGGCTAAGCGACAACGGCTCGGCGTACACCGCCGAACAGACACGCCTGTTTGCTCGACAGATCGGCTTGCAGCCGGTGACCACCCCAGTTCGCAGCCCGCAAAGCAACGGCATGGCTGAGAGCTTCGTGAAGACGATCAAGCGTGACTACGTGGCGCACATGCCCAAACCGGATCGAGAAACGGCGCTGCGCAACCTGGCAATTGCCTTCGAGCATTACAACGAGCAGCATCCGCACAGCGCTTTGAAATACCGCTCGCCGAGGGAGTTCAGGCGCTTGGCAGCAGCATCAATTTAACGGGGAGTTGGTGTCCGGTTTTGTAGGGGCAAGTCCACTGCGGTAGTCAGCAAATGTCGGCGCGCCATCCATAGGTTCGACAGCGCGAACAGCGACACCAGCTGAGCGGTGTTCTTGGCCAGGCCACGGAAGCGCACCTTCACGTAACCGAACTGGCGCTTGATCACTCGAAACGGGTGCTCGACCTTCGCTCGCACTTGTGCCTTGGCCTTCTCGATCTTGCGCTTGGCTTTGTACAGGGCGCTGCGTTTATCGAGCTTCTTGTAGGTGCTGCGGCGTGCTGCGACCTGCCAGATCACTTCGCGGCCAGCATGTTCGAGGCGCTTTTCGACGCCGGTGTAGCCGGCATCGGCGCAGACGACGTTCTCGTCACCGTGCAGCAGTTTGTCGACCTGGGTGATATCCGCCACGTTGGCTGCCGTGCCTACCACGCTGTGTACCAGCCCCGACTCATCATCCACGCCGATGTGCGCCTTCATGCCAAAGTAATACTGGTTCCCTTTCTTGCTCTGGTGCATTTCCGGGTCGCGCTTGCCGTCCTGGTTCTTGGTCGAGCTGGGCGCGTGGATCAGTGTGGCATCGACGATAGTGCCCTGGCGCAGCGACAGGCCGCGATCCCCCAGGTAGCCATTGATTACGCCGAGGATGCCGGCTGCCAGCTCATGTTTCTCCAGCAAGCGACGGAAGTTGAGGATGGTGGTTTCGTCGGGAATGCGCTCCAGGCTCAGCCCGGCGAACTGACGCAGGATGGTCGTCTCGTAGAGCGCTTCTTCCATGGCCGGGTCGCTGTAGCCGAACCAGTTCTGCATCAGATGGATACGTAACATGGCCATCAGCGGATAGGCTGGACGACCACCTTCACCCTTTGGGTAGTGTGGCTCGATCAGGGCAATCAATCCCTTCCACGGCACCACCTGATCCATCTCGATCAGGAACAATTCCTTACGGGTCTGCTTGCGCTTGCCGGCGTACTCGGCGTCGGCGAAGGTCATCTGCTTCATGGAAAAACTCGGCTGGCGGGATCGGCGTATTTCACCAGATTCGGGAAGTCTTTTTCAGACCTTCCCTAGACATCTATGGTTCAGATAGAGAGACGGTATGGACGATTTAAAGAAAATATCTCATTTGTTATACGCCCCGGGTGAGGTAATGCCTGGTATCGAGATGTCGTTAGCAGAAGCGTGCGCGCGTGGTTCAGCGGCTGCGTTGCATGACGAGGTGCCTTTCTGTGTTGTGCGTGACTGGATCTGTACGACAGTGCCAACCGTTTCCAAGAGGGTGACTGGGTGCGTACAACACAACTGATTGAGTTTGCCGATGGGTGCATTTTCAGAACGCGCAATACGCGATATGTGCTTGCTGGCCCAGGGGCTCGCAAAAGCGCCGAGCTCACTACTGTGTTGAAGATTTTTTGATGCGTAGACAGATATTGGCGGGCATGGACGTACCAGACAACCGACACCCCGATGTGCCTTGCGACGTCTGTGGTACCTCCATGCGAGTGCCTGGGTACGGCGAACAGTTCGGTGTGCTGCAAGCGCACTGGGGATACGGCGCGCGACATGACGGTGAGCGTTATCGCGTACGGATGTGTGAAACCTGCTTCTTCATGACCTTGGCGTATTTGCGACAGGAGCGACGCATACATCATTTGTTTGGCGACGCCCCGCAGCATGAAGACTACAAGTTTGGGCGTATTGCTCGAGACGATTATTGGTTGGACAGCTAGCCGTTAGTGGGGGGAGGCAACGAGTTTTGATCCGAATTTGGGTGCTGACGTGATGGGTTCAACTAAACGAAGTATCAACCAAGCACGTGATGTATCTGGCGCGTTGTCGCGAGCAATGGATATGTCTTTTGGTAGGGAAGTTACGGCGTATCTCACGGACGCTTATTTAATCGCAGGCTGTTGTATCGGCGTGGTTCATCGTCACGTGCGGGCGGATGTGTATGGAAGGTTTCAGGACGGTCACCGGGTTCGGACCTCCGATGTACTGAAAGCTCATGAGCAAGGCGGGTTTTGGGCGCTGTTTACCGCCACGGGCAGCTTGTACGTTATTGTGACTTTCAAAGAAGACGGCGGGCGTCTGTCACTGGATTGGCTGTTGGCACAGAGGGCAAAAGGCTTACACGCAACCCCGGTAACGATTCAGTGATCCGTTTCTCGTGTCACTACTATAAAACGGAGCCCACGGTCCGTGCTGATGCTCGTAGGTTTATATCCTCTGAGGAAAAGAAGGGCGGGGTGTCATGCAGGTAAAGCGTTGGGGACAACTTGATGCGCTTCGTCAACAACTTGGCGAAAGTCGCTGGTTACTTTGCGTGGATCTGGAAGCGACTTGCGATGACTACCCTGCCGACCTAAACGAGGCGGCCCGGAACGCTCACGTATTGGAGGTCCAGCGCGACGAGATGGAGACGATCGAAATTGGCATCGGGCTGTTGGATGTTCAGTTGGAGTACAGGATTGTCGATCATTTCGGACAGTTTGTCCGGCCGCTACTTCGCCCCACGCTAACTGAGTTTTGCACGGGGCTGACCGGCATATCTCAATCTGACGTCGATACTGCAAAGCGTTTCGCGGAGGTACAAGATCAGCTTGGTGAATGGCTGAGGCCGCGAAATACAGAAGGCTGGCGCTGGTGCTCTTGGGGCGATTACGACCGAAACCAGCTGAAGGAGGACGCTTTCAGAGCAGGGGTAGATGTATTGCTGGATCCGGCCCGTCATATCAATCTAAAGAAGTGCTTTTGGAAGATTTTCGCTTGCCGTGCGCTAGGGCTGAAGTGTGCAGTGGAAAGCATGGGCCTTTTGTGGGAGGGTGCGCATCACAGGGCCATCGACGATGCGCGTAATCTGGCACGGTTAGCGCAGTTACTGCTCAGCGCGAGGCAACCGACGTAGTAGGGGCGGACGGCGCTGTGCCTGCTCATCAATTCAACCCCGTGACCGCCCGGCTCGCATCTGGCCGCCATCTCACCAGTGCATACGGAACACATCTGGATAACATCATAAAGAGATTCAACACATAGCTTGGCGCGAGGTATTGGCTGATGCACCCGAATTGCCGATACTGCTAAATGGCCAGCATGCTTGTATAGGGAGTCGAAGCGATGGCAGGGAAGCGTAAGCGCAGCAGCAAGTCTGGTGTATCTGGAGCGATGGTTCTGTGTGCCCTAGTGATTGGGGGGCTTGCTTCCGTTCCCAAGGGTGTATGGGTTTTCTTGGGCGGAGCACTTATTGTCGGCATAGGCGGGTGGCTAGTAATGAAGGCCTTCAGCAAACCGTCAGTCATGTCTTCGGCAACAACTATGCGGCCACCCCAAGGGGGAGCTCGTTCAAGTTCCTCGGACCTCGGCATAAGCACCGGCCTGACGTTTTCATTGGATGAGGTCTCGCCACTAAGTGAGCCCTCTGCTCCTGCGCAAGTCTCGGCGTCGCCCCGGCAGGTTTCGGCAAAGCGAGACGACTCTGGCTTTTTTACCGTAACTTTAGAGGCCACTGAGCGGCCTTCCCACCGAATTCCGAGCGCGCCGGCGAACCTGAATAGTGCCAACGTGCGGTGGCTTTCTGCTGGCGAAACCATCGAAGTGGCGGGCGAAAATATCACTATTGGTCTGATCTACGTCGGCGAAGATAAAAACAGGCGCAATGGACCTTCGGAACCGTCACTGATCAACCCGAAACTGAAGGTCGCACGGGGCATCGTCGATATATCTGAGCGTCTCACCCCTTACTGGCCCAGTTACGACAGCATCTCTCCTGAGGCCCGCCGCGCATATTTGCAATGGCTATCCAGTGGTCGAAAGGCTCCGCATGCCAACATCGGCTACGTGTTCTTATTCTTCTACGGTCTTGAGCGTAGGGTTTTTGTCGACGCCAAGACGGATCAGGCTGCGGCGGCCGACATACCTATCATAATTGCCGAGGTGGAGCGGTTGCTCTCGATCTATGGCAAGAATAACTCCTTCAATAACTACGCCAGTCGCTTCGTAGACTTCCTCCGCCAAGGCCAAATACTCGCCAGGCGCTATCAAAAGGCGCCGCCGGCACCGTTACCTTACGGCTACGAAATGCCTGTAGAGCTGCGTATTGGCCTGGGTCAGTTGGCGGCTGACAAGCAACCAATGCCGGCTGACTGGGCGTTGGCCTGGGTGCTGTCTGATCACAGCATCGGGAAGCGGACACCCGTAACCCGCTGTAAAGAAGCGTTCGCCCAGTTGTTCTGCATGCGCTACGAGGAACGTTATGGCGCCGGTATGGTGCTCCCTCAGAACAAGACCCGTCTGAGACTCCAATACAACACCGCTTCTGCGGGTCTACCACCCCAAGAGCTGGATGGCCTATCCGGTATCCCTGATGTCACTGCGACTAGCGCAGCTCGGAAGAAGCTGCAGCAGTTGGTTGACGAATGCACAGTGCAGTTGGAGCCCTACAGTCGTTATCTCGGCCGCAACCCCGGCACTCCTGATGCACTAGAAGGGCTGTTACAGCTGCCCGTAAACCTGTGGCCGCCAGCAGCTCGAACAGCGCTCGCCGAGCTAAAGCAACGCATCGGCGATGGCATGGTGGTCATGAGCTTCGGTGAGCTGGCAGGGCGACTGCAGAGTGCAGGTAGCCTGTCGCGAGACAAGGTTCTGACGCTCGCCCGCGCTCTGGAGTCTTTACACATCGGTATCGAGCCGGATGTGCTGACAGGCAGCCGAACACCCAAGGCAGAGGACAATGTGGCGCTCTTTGCGACCCAGGCTGAAGATGGTGATCTGCGTTCTTCGCCGGCGTATAGCGCCGCCTCTGTTACGTTGGACCTTGCTTGTGCTGTGGCGGCGGCCGATGGTGACACGTCGCCGCAGGAAATTATGCTGCTATCCCAGCATATCGACTCCTGGTGTCACCTGAGCGGTGCTCATCGGAAACGCCTGAAGGCCCACCTGCGTCTGCAGCTTAACCAGCCACCAACCCTGCAAAGCCTGAAGAAGAAACTGGAACCCCTGGCCGAGCCGGCGAAGAGGGTTGTGGCGGCTTTTCTCGCTCACTTGGCGCAGGTCGACGGCGAGGTTAGCCCCGCAGAGGTGAAGTTGCTGGAGCGCGTCTACAAGACCCTGCAGCTGGATCCGCAATCGCTCTACAGCGACCTTCATGTGGCCGCCAGTGGCAGCGCCGTAGGCTCATCGCAGACAACGCCTTCCATTCCCGGAGCAACTCCGTCCAAGCCTGTTGGCGAATTTGCTCTGGACAAAGAGCGCATCGCTCAGTTGCAGCGTGAAACGGAACAGGTATCTGCGCTGCTGGCTCAGGTTTTCGTTGACGACAAGACTGCTGAGCCAGATGACGTAGTTGTGGAAGAGACTGTTGAGGATACTTCCTCCGTTTGTGGCTTAGACGCCGATCACTCAGCCTTCCTGCGTGTACTCGTATCCCGTACCGAGTGGTCTCGTGACGAGTTGGGGGCCGTAGCAAGCGATATGGAACTCATGCTCGACGGAGCATTGGAGCAGATCAACGACATGGCATTTGAGCATTTCGATATGCCAGTCACCGAAGGGGAAGACCCCTTCGAAGTTAACCCTGACATTATGGACAAACTACCGCTATGAGCAGCATCAGAGCCAAGGACCGCGATGCGGTCATCCAGTCCCTGCGCGCCGGCGTCGTCCCCCGTGCAGGCCAGCACCTGATTCAAGTGGGGCGTGTCGGGGAGCTGGAAGCACTCATCCGTGATGTGGAGCGCCTCGCGGAAAGCGGTTCCGCGTTCCGCGTAGTGATCGGTGAGTATGGTGCAGGCAAGACATTCTTCCTCAACCTGGTTCGCTCTATCGCGATGGAGCGCAAGCTCGTCACCATGCATGCCGATCTGAACCCGGATCGTCGTCTCCATGCTACTGGTGGCCAGGCTCGCTCGCTGTATGCCGAATTGGCCAAGAATATGTCCACCCGAACTAAGCCTGATGGCGGCGCTCTGCAAGGAATAGTCGAGAAATTCGTGGCGCAGGCCAAAACGGAAGCCAAAGCGTCCGGCAAAGACAGTGAGGCCGTGATTCGCGAGCATCTCGACCAACTGGCAGAGATGGTCAACGGCTATGACTTTGCTGATGTAATCGCGGCCTATTGCAAAGGCTTCGAAGAGGGTAACGAGCAGCTCAAGGCTGATGCTATCCGCTGGTTGCGTGGCGAGTTCACTACCAAGACAGATGCCCGCACCGCACTGGGGGTGCGAACCATCGTCGACGATGCTTCGGTCTACGATCAGCTCAAGCTGCTTGCGCGATTCGTTCGGTTGGCCGGCTTTAGCGGGTTGATGGTATGTCTCGATGAGCTGGTGAACCTGTACAAACTTTCCAACACCCAAGCTCGTAACGCTAACTACGAGCAGATTCTTCGTATCCTCAATGACTCCCTGCAGGGCTCTGCTGAGGGGCTTGGTTTTGTGTTGGGCGGTACACCCGAATTTCTCATGGATACTCGCCGCGGCCTCTACAGCTATCCGGCGCTGCAGTCGCGTCTGGCTGAAAATAACTTCGCCAAGTCCGGGCTGGTAGATCTGTCCGGCCCTGTCATACGCCTCACTAGTCTGACGCCTGAGGATTTCTACGTGCTGCTGCAGAAACTGCGTCATGTATACGCGGCAGGCGTGAGCGAGCGCTATCTGCTACCCGACGAAGCATTGCCGCTGTTTATGGCCCACTGCAACCAGCGGATGGGTGAGGCCTACTTCCGTACCCCGCGGACGACCATTACCGCATTCATCAGCCTGCTAGCGGTGTTGGAGCAGAATCCTGACGCTGATTGGCGGACGCTGTTGGGTGCCGTGGAGATTGCACCGGATCGAGGCGGTGAGGCCGATACCCAAGTGGATGCGGACGATGAGCTTGCCACCTTCCAGCTCTGAATCGGTTGGCTTCGATCTCCTTGAACCGCGAATCCAGCGCTGGATATGGGCCGAGGGCTGGACCTCCCTACGCGATGCCCAGGAGCGTGCTATCCCTGCGCTCTTGGGGGCCGACCAGGATGTCATCATCGCGGCGGCTACAGCTGCAGGCAAAACCGAAGCCGCGTTTCTGCCCATCCTTACCAATCTCCTGCAGGACACGGAAAAGCCTGGGGCGGTGCTTTACATCAGCCCGCTGAAGGCTCTCATCAATGACCAGTGGGATCGTTTGGCGAGGCTTTGCGATGAGCTTGAGCTTCCTGTCATTGCTTGGCATGGGGATATCTCAGCGAGCCGCAAGCATCGCTTCCTCAAGTCCCCGGAAGGCATTCTGCTGATCACGCCGGAGTCGCTCGAAGCTCTGTTCGTGAACAAGGGAACCAGCCTGGCGGGATTGTTTGCCAACCTGCGGTACCTGGTGGTGGATGAGCTCCATGCCTTTATCGGCAGTGAGCGAGGCAAGCAGCTGCAGTCACTCATGCATCGTGTTGAAACAATCATTGATCGCCCCCTGCCCAGGGTTGGTCTTTCCGCCACGTTGGGCGACATGACGTTGGCTGCTGCCTTCTTGCGTCCCAATGCCCCTCATCATGTGTCGGTGATCGAATCCAAGGGTAGTGGCCAGATACTTAAGGTTCAGATCAGAGGGTATGTGGAGTCCAAGAAGGCGCTCCCGGTACAGCCTGAAGGTGACGATGTTTTTTCTCCGGACCATGCCATCGCAGAGCATCTCTTTCAGGTGCTACGCGGCAGCAATAACCTGATCTTCCCCAACAGTCGAACTCAGGTTGAGTGGTTCGCTGACAATCTGCGGCGCCGTTGCGAGCAGGATGGTGTACCGAACGAGTTCTGGCCGCATCACGGCAGTTTGGCGAAGGACATTCGAGAGGAAACTGAGAAAGCGCTGAAAGACGGTGACCGGCCTGCCACCGCAGTCTGCACTACCACGCTGGAGCTTGGGGTCGATATCGGCAGCATCAAGACGGTAGTGCAGATCGGGGCTCCGCCATCGGTAGCTAGCTTGCGTCAACGCTTGGGGCGATCCGGACGCCGTCCGGGAGAGGCAGCCATTCTCCGAAGTTACTGCAAGGAGCGTCAGCTAGACGATGGCTCGCCCCTGTCAGATCGACTTCGCCAGGGTTTGCTGCAAAGCATCGCGATGATCCGGTTGTTGATGCAGGGCTGGTTCGAGCCTCCTCGTGTTCATGGCCTTCATTTATCGACGCTGGTACAGCAGTGCCTCTCGGTGATAGCCCAGCGGGGAGGAGCTACAGCTGCAGAGCTGTGGAGCACCTTGATACGCAGTGGTCCGTTCACTGGGGTGGAGCAGGGCAGCTTCCTCAGTTTGCTTCGTGCCCTCGGTGAGCGCGATTTGATAACCCAGGAAACATCGGGGCTCCTGCTGCCCGGCGTAGTGGGGGAACGCCTGATCAACCACTACGACTTCTACAGTGCATTTGTCAGTAATGAAGAGTTCCGCCTGGTATGCGATGGCAAACTACTTGGCGCATTGCCCGTCTCCAGGCCATTGACCGTCGATCAGCGAATTATCTTTGCTGGGCGCCGCTGGCGGGTAACGAGCGTGGACACTGAGGCCAGGGTCGTTGTCGTGAGATCCGATCCCGGTGGTGCTCCCCCGTCCTTTGACGGGCTTGGAGCCCGTGTACATGATCGGGTTCGGCAAGAGATGAGGAGCGTCTTGTTGGAGGCGGACGTCTACCCCTATCTTGATACTACGGCACAAGAGCTACTAGCTCAGGCACGTAGCGCTTTCTCGGACCTTGGATTGGTACATTCGAGCATGACCGAAAGCGGAGGTAAGACTTACCTTTTCAGCTGGCGAGGCGATTGGACAAACGATGCCCTAGCCATCTTGTTGACGCACACCGGACTAGCCAGTGAGAACAGCGGGTTGGTCATCGAGGTTGAGGGAGATCGGACGTCGCTTGAACGCAAGCTGCGTGAGATCGCCGAGTGGGACGGTATTGATGAATCCGCTGTTCTAGCGGACGTACAGAACATGGCTCAAGAAAAATGGGATTGGGTGCTTCCGCCAGCATTACTCATGCAGTCTTACGCCACGATGCATTTGGACTTGGGTGGAGCAAAGGCCTTGGCATTGGCTCTAGTGAGCCAGCCTGCGGAGACGGCCTGATATCTAGCTTATTCGTGTGGTGCCTGCTTTGTTGAAAGCCGACTTTGGTTCATCTGGTCAACATGAACCTGTGTCCATCCTCAGCCAGCCACTGGGTATTTGGCATCGCCCCATAAGGTGTCCGGGCTGTCCAGCGTGATCTAGATGATCAAGGGCATCAGTTTTCCTAGCAGGTAGCAGCAGTCTCGTAGCTAATCCCTACTCACTCTGCCATTCCAGGTTGCTCCACCATGAATGAGCTGGGTTGCGCAGGGTGTACGGGTTGTCCTGTAGTACGCGAATGCTGCCGGGAAACTCCGGCCAGACGAAGTCTCGATGTTTTTGTTGTTACCAAGGAACACGGTTTTTCGAGAAAGGCTTTGAAGGTTTCCCGCTCGGATAATCGCTGCTGCTCGACGATATCGGTGGCGTAGGCAGCGTTGAATGCGATCCACAGAAAAAAGAAACGGCCATTTAGTGTCTTCGGCTTGTTTTGCTCGGTTCAGTTAACTGAGTGCTCGGTGTAGTCGTAGGCTGAGTTTGGGATGATGTTGATCGTTGGGGCGTCTTTACCAAATGGTACTGGTAATAAAGATGGTCTCCAGGCCCCAATGTGCCGAAGTGTGGCTTGGACACTTCAGCGTACCGGCACGGGGGCGTTGGTGCATTTGTAGCCCGGGTATTGGGCTTCGGCTGTGATGCGAGCCATTTCGGAACTCACGGCCTGCACTGTGGTCTTGAAATTGGAGCGGGGTCCCGCATTAGGGATTACGCGCTGAAGGAAAGCGGAATAGGTCTTCATAGCTGAGTCTCCATGGTCAGGTAATCGGAGACAGAATGCTCCCAGCATGCGACAGCCTGTGTCGCATTCAACCGTACAGTCTGGCCATCCGACGTGCCGACGAGGCGATTTGCTGCCTCAGTTCAGCCGGCTCTAGAACCTCCAGCTCCTCCCCTTGGCTCAAAAGCCATAACTCGAGACCTTGGCTAAGAGGCAGACTGCCTGTCATCAACCACCAGCCATCAGCGGTGGGCTGTAGCTGTTGATCGGCAGTGAGGGGTTCTACCCCGTTTCCACGGACGGTTTGAAAAGGGCTGAAAACTTCAGATCTTGCCTGGCGACTCTACGACGCATTCGTGGGTTATGAAACCGCTCGATGTAGTCGAATAAATCCGCCCGTGCTTCTTCACGAGTTCGATACGACTGATGGACAACGCGCTCCCGTTTGAGCTGACCGAAGAAGCCTTCACAGGCTGCGTTGTCGCCGCAATGCCCGACGGCACTCATGCTGCAGACCAGCGTGTTGCGATTCAGAAAGCGCTGGTAGTCGGTGCTGGTGAATTGGCTACCGCGATCCGAATGCAGGATTACGGACCAGTCACCCTGGCGCTGCCAAATCGCCATCTCCACTGCTCGAATCACCATCTGCCGATCCTGGCGGTGATGCATCGACCAACCGATCACCAGCTTGCTGTACAAGTCGAGCACCACGCATAGGAAAAGCTTGCCTTCCAGTGTGGCTATTTCCGTGATGTCCGTGACCCACTTGCGCTCCGGCTCCTGCGCGGTGAAATCGCGCTCCAGCAGGTTTTTCACGCCTGCTGGACGGCCACTGGCGACTCTTCCAAAACCACGCCTCTTACGGCGTGGCCAGCCTTGAATTCGCTCAGCCGCCATCAGGCGAGCAACGCGGTTCAAGCTGACGATTTCGCCCTCGTCGAGCAAATCCTCATGCATGCGCGGTGCGCCGATCACGCCACGGCTGTCCTCATGAATCTCACGAATGCGCCTGACCAGACGTGCATTCTCTTGAGTTCGCGGGCGGCGTAATAGCCACTGGCAGAAACCTTTAGGCAACGGCACATCAGACGTACCGGGTACTCGTTGCGGCAGCGCTGGATCACCGTGTACCGCTCGATGACTCCCTGGCAAAGTACGCTGCCGCGTCTCTTAAAAAATCACGTTCCTTGGTCACCCGGGCCAACTCACGCTTGAGGCGGGCCAGCTCCTCATCTCGCGGACTACCTGTTCCGGGAAAGGCCTTTTCTGCGCCTGGCTGTGCCTCTCGAACCCAGCGTGTGAGCAGGTTCGGAGCCACACCAATCTCCAGGGCCACCTGTCGACAGCTCGCCCCTGAACGACGAACCAACTCGATGGCTTCCCGCTTGAACTCGGGGCTGTATTTCTTGCGCTTCATGAACACTCCTTCAGCTCGGCATGAGCTTACTCGAAAGTGTCCGTGCTAATGGGGTAGAACCCGAAAAGGTCTTCTGCATAGCGCGTTTCGGATTGTTTGAAGGAGATGGTCGAGAGGGCGTTCAGTGTGACAAGGGCTGGCACAGTTGGCTATTTTTGCAGTGGCTCCCTAAGTGCTTCACCGACGAGGATCTCGTCAATAATTTATTCGTCGCTGCGATCACCTGGGTGTATTTCCATGAGATCGGCCACCTCATGCAGGAGCATGGGGTTATCCGTGACGAGTTCGGGGAGGGGCATAGTGGCACCGTAAAGACCGCTGACGTCTACGATTTTGAAGCGTCACAGATTTTGTGTCGATTTTCGGTCGCATATACTATGGGGGAGTATTGTATAATGCGGCAGTGTACCCAAGTAGAGAGGTGTTCGATGCCACACAGTCCGGAAGAAAAGAAGCAAGCACTGACGCGCATCAGGCGCATCAAAGGTCAGGTAGCGACTCTTGAGCAAGCGCTTGATGCAGGTGCGGAATGTCCTGCAATTCTTCAGCAGCTTGCGGCCGTTCGTGGCGCAGTCAACGGATTGATGGCAACGGTTCTGGAGAGCTATCTGCGGGAAGAGTTTCCCAGTAGCGAAATCAGGAGCGATTCGCAGAACAAGTCCATTGACGAGACCATCTCTATCGTCCGCTCCTATCTGCGGTAGAGGCACCAGGGTGCCCTCGGTGAGGGCAAATTTAGTTAGCTAGTAAAGGAAGCGGCATCATGAAATCACGTGCAGCAGTTGCCTTCGGGCCAGGAAAGCCGCTGGAAATCGTCGAGATCGACGTCGAGCCGCCGCGCAAGGGCGAGGTGCTCATCAAGATCACGAACACCGGCGTTTGCCATACCGACGCCTTCACCCTGTCGGGCGACGACTCCGAAGGTCTCTTCCCGGTCGTGCTGGGTCATGAAGGTGCGGGTATCGTCGTGGAGGTGGGTGAAGGTGTGACCAGCGTGAAGCCTGGCGATCACGTCATTCCCCTCTATACCGCCGAGTGCGGCGAGTGCCTGTTCTGCAAGTCCGGCAAGACCAACCTGTGTGTCGCGGTTCGTGCAACCCAGGGTAAGGGGCTGATGCCCGATGGTACGACTCGCTTCTCGTACAACGGTCAGCCGCTTTACCACTACATGGGCTGCTCGACCTTCAGCGAATACACGGTCGTCGCCGAAGTCTCGCTGGCCAAGATCAACCCGGACGCCAATCCCGAGCACGTCTGCCTGCTGGGCTGCGGCGTGACCACCGGCATCGGCGCCGTGCACAACACAGCCAAGGTACAGCCCGGCGACTCGGTGGCCATCTTCGGCCTCGGCGGCATCGGTCTCGCTGCGATTCAAGGTGCACGCCAGGCCAAAGCGGGCCGCATCATCGCCATCGATACCAATCCGGCGAAGTTCGAACTGGCTCGTACCTTCGGCGCGACCGAATGTCTCAATCCGAAGGACTTCGACAAGCCGATTCACGAGGTTCTGATCGAGATGACCGGCTGGGGTGTCGATCACACCTTCGAGTGCATCGGCAACGTCGACGTGATGCGTTCGGCTCTGGAAGCTGCCCACCGCGGCTGGGGCCAGTCGATCGTCATCGGCGTGGCTGGTGCTGGCAAGGAAATTTCGACCCGCCCGTTCCAGTTGGTCACCGGTCGCACCTGGAAGGGTTCGGCTTTCGGTGGGGTCAAGGGCCGCACTCAGCTTCCCGGCATGGTGGAAGACGCAATGAAAGGCGAGATCGATCTCGCCCCGTTCGTCACCCACACCATGGGCCTCGACGACATCAACAAGGCCTTCGACCTGATGCATGAAGGCAAGTCGATTCGCACGGTGATCCACTACTGATCACTCACTATCCATTCAACACCAGCCACCAAGGAAATTAACCATGTCCAATCCTGTCATTTCCGGCGACGGCATCTTCTCGCACGTCTTCGTCGGCGCCGCCGACGTCCAGAAGTCGGCCGCGTTCTACGACGCCGCTCTGGGTGCTCTAGGCATCAAGAACCTTGGTCCTTTCGGCAACGGATGGGTGCTTTTCGGTCGCGAAAAGCCGGCTTTCATCATTGCCCGTCCGGGCAATGATGAAGCGCCTTCCAGCAACGGCGTGACGGTCGGCTTTGCGGCCGCCACTCCCGCCGAAGTGGATGCCTTCCACTCCGCCGGCCTTGCCGCAGGCGGCACCGACGAGGGCCAGCCTGGCCCGCGTGGTCACCTGCCGGGTGCCTATGCGGCCTACCTGCGTGATCCGGCGGGCAACAAGGTCTGCTCGTACACCTTCGTCTGAAAGCAAGGAAGCTGAGGGCGTTCTGAAAGGGCCAGCACAAGCCTCTATACGGCGAGCCTATTAGACGGACCGTGTAGAGCGGTGCCTGCTCATGAAGATCGGCCCGCAGCCATGTGCGAAACGCATGGCTGCGGGCATTTGCTTTGAAGCGTGTTTTTCAACCAATGAGAAATGGGGTCGTTATGCAAGAGCCGGCCAACATCAATACGACGACCGTACAACCCGCCCCGACCGCCACCGTGTACGGCATGCCGGCCTATGCCGATCGTGCTGCGGCCGTGGGTGAAGTGCATGCGCGCCCGCATCTGTTGATTCAGGCCCCCCGCGGCATATTGCAGCTCGCTTTCATGACCGAAGGCGATCAGGCCAGGGATCAGATGGCGATGAGTGAGTTGTCTCATCGCTTCGGCGTTGCCGAGCCCGACCACGCTACGCCGCTTCACGGCGTGACATGGGATGAGGGAGACCTGCACTGTGAAAAGCACACCGAGTTCTCAACGTATCTCTGGTGCGCTTCGCTGGATTCCGAGACGGGAGAGCCGTGCGGCGAAAATCCGTTCAAGCATGGATTTGTTCCTCCCGGCCCGGTCGTATCCGGCATCCGTTTGAGACTTCTTCCGTGGACGCCGGAAACGGAGAAGGAGGTCGATCGCTTCGATCCTGCCAGCCTGTGCTACTCGCTGGTGGAGAACGGCTCAGCGTCGCGTTGAGCTGGGTATGGAACAGCATCGGCTACCGCGGCTCTCGCATCATCATGCATGCGATTGCCGACAAAGAGCCCACAGCGTTGGATAAATCCGGCTCTCTGGATTGAGGTGCCCACCTTATCGGAACGTCAACTATCAGAAATGCCAGGGAGAGCAACTTGACCGATCTATTCACGACAAAGCCCAAGCCTCCCTTGGCCGAACTCCTGCGGCCCAAGACGCTGGATGAATTAGTCGGGCAACGGCACTTGCTCGGCCCCGGTAAGCCGCTGCGTCTCGCGTTCGAGGCGGGCAAGTTGCACTCGTTCATCCTCTGGGGCCGCCAGGCGTGGGCAAGACCACCCTGGGGCGCCTGGCCGCTAGTGCGACCGACAGCCGATTCATCGCCATCTCGGCCGTGCTGGCCGGGGTGAAGGACATCCGGCAAGCCATCGACGAGGCCCAGGCTGAACTGGACAACCATGGTCGATCGACGGTGCTTTTCGTCGATGAAATCCATCGCTTCAACAAGGCGCAGCAGGATGCCCTGCTGCCCCATGTCGAGTCCGGTCTCCTGACCCTGGTGGGGGGGACCACCGAGCATCCGGGGTTGGCGGTCAATTCCGCACTGCTCTCGCGCGCGCAGGTCTATACCCTCGAACCGCTGTCCAGCGACGAACTGAACCAGCTCTATGAACGCGCGCTGCCGCATCTCCAGGGCGTCACGCTGGACGCGGACGCGCTGGACCTGCTAATGGGCTTTGCCGATGGCGACGGCAGGCGCTTCCTCAATCTGCTTGAGCAGGTGACGAATGCTGCGTCGGGCGCTGGCAAGGTCGTGGTCGATGGCGAGTTCGCCAGGCTGTCCACCAGTCCATCGCTGCGCAGGTTCGACAAAGGTGGCGACGAGTTCTACTGGCAGCTCTCAGCCTTCCACAAGTCGCTGAGGGGTTCCGACCCCGATGCGGCCCTGTATTGGCTGGCCCGCATCCTCGACGGCAGCGGCGACGTGAGCCAGGTGACCCGCCGCATGGTGGTTATGGCCAGCGAAGACATCGGCAATGCCGACCCGCAGGCGCTGCAACTGGCACTCAATGCCGCGCTGGCCTACGACAGGCTGGGCTCGCCCGAAGGCGAGATACCGCTGGCCCAGGCGGTGACTTACCTCGCTCTGGCCCCCAAGTCGAATGCCGCCTATGCGGCCTGGGATCAGGCCAAGGCATTCGTCAAGCGCAGCGGCTCCCAGCCTGTGCCGCTCCATCTTCGCAATGCGCCGACGAAGCTGATGAAGCAGATGGGCTATCACGAAGGCTACCGCTACGCGCATGATGAGCCCAACGGCTATGCCGCTGGGCAAACCTATTTTCCCGAGGGCGTGGCGCGGCCGGGCTGGTACCAGCCAACGGACAGGGGCGTCGAGCGAAGGCTGGGAGAAAGGCTTACTTGGCTGCGCTCGCTCGATGACGCGACGCCGCCAAGCCCGGACGCTTGACCGACATCCCCCCCGAAATCGGCCCATCGCTACCTCACGAACTACAGGATAAGAACATGCCAGACGCTTCTCTCGGTGAATCCTCTGCGAATATCAGACGGAGACGAGTTGCCCGCTATCTACGCACTGAGTCTGGGGCTGCGGTGCTGCTGGTGATCGTCACGGTTGTGGCGCTGGCGTGGGCGAACTCGCCGCTATCCGATGCCTATTTCGAGTTGTGGCACCTGGACGTCGGGTTCAACTTTGGGCCATTGGGCCTGCACATGGATCTGCATCACTGGGTCAACGACGGCCTGATGGTCGTCTTCTTCTTCCTGATCGGCCTGGAGGTGCGTCAGGAATTCGCCCACGGGTCGCTCAGGGACCGCAGCCGTGCCCGTCTCGCTCTGATCGCGGGGGTCGCGGGTGTCGTGCTGCCCGCGCTGCTGTATGTCCTGATCGTGGGGCTGGCCGGAAGTGAGGGCCTGCGCGGGTGGGGGGCGGTGGTCGGTACCGATACGGCGTTCATGCTGGGCACCCTGGCGATCGTCGGCCCGCGGCTATCCGGTCAGTTGCGCGTGTTCTTGCTCACCCTGACCGTGGTCGATGACTTCCTCGCCGTGTCCATCATCGGCATCGTCTATAGCGAGGAGATCCGCGTCGTCCCGTTGCTGATCGCCCTCGCCAGTCTCGTCGGGTTGTGGTTGCTGGGGCGCACCCGCCAGTGGCGGGCAACGCCGTATGTGCTGATCGTGATCGTGCTGTGGCTCGCGACCGTGTACTCCGGCATTCATGCCTCCCTCGCCGGGATGGCCGCGGGGCTCCTGATCCCCGCCTACGCAACGCAACGTCACAAGGTCGTCGCGGCAAGACAGTTGTTCCGTGACTTCTGGCAGTCTCCGAGTGCCGCATCGGCTCGCGCAGTGGACTGCGGGCTGTCCCAGGGTATCTCGGTGAATGAGCGGCTGCACGAGTTCCTGCGGCTGCCGACAGCGCTGCTGATCGTGCCGGTGTTCGCCTTGGCGAACGCCGGGGTGGACCTGCGTGGTGGGCTGCTCGCGGAGGCCTTCGGCTCGCCCGTGACCTGGGGCGTCATCGCGGGGCTCGTGCTCGGCAAGCTCCTGGGCATCGGGCTCATCACTCTCGCCGCGGTCCGCCTCGGCTTGGGGCGCCTGCCGGCGGGTGTCGGAATGGGGAGCGTGTTCGGTGGTGCGGCACTGTCCGGGATCGGGTTCACCGTGTCGCTGCTCATCATCGGGCTCGCGTTCGGCACGACCTCCGACCTGGGCCGCCAGGCGACGGTCGGCGTGCTCGTGTCGATGATGCTCGCCACGTTGCTCGGGTGGCTCATCTTCAAGGTTGCCGCACGCAGGTGGGGTGAGGAGACCGCCGATCTGCCGATGGTGCTTGAGCCGCCGGTCGATCCCGAGGTCGATCACATCCGCGGGCCAGAGGACGCGCAGCTCACGCTGGTGGAGTACGTGGACTTCGAGTGCGCGTACTGTGCGCACGCTACCGGTTCTTGGGAGGATCTGCGCGCCCACTTCGGGGACGACCTGCGGTATGTGGTGCGCCATTTGCCGCACCACCCGCATGGGCCGATCGCCGCGCGTGCGTCCGAGGCGGCATCGAATCAGGGGATGTTCTGGCCGTGGCTGGACTTCGTGTTTACCCGTCAGCACGCGCTGGAGCGCGAGGATCTGATCGGCTACGCCGTAGAGCTTGGGCTCGACGTCGATCGGTTCATCGCGGATCTCGACAGCCCTGCGGTGATCGAGCGTGTCGAGCGCGACCTCGCCAGTGCGGTCGCCAGCGGTGCGCATGTCACGCCGACGTTCTTCGTCGAGGGTCGCCGCCTGCGCGGTAGCTACGACGCCCGCACTGTCACCGCAGCGCTCGAAGCCAGTCGCCGCGGCCCCCGGACTCAGGAAGTCCCGTCCTGAGCGGGACGAACTACAGGATAAGAACATGCCAAACAATTCTTTCGGTGAATCCTCTTGTACCGCTGCGGCCAGCGGCCTCGTGCAGGTGCGTGGCGCGCGCGAGAACAACCTCAAGGAGGTGGACGTCTCCATCCCGCGTAACGCGCTGGTGGTGTTCTCGGGTGTCTCCGGCTCCGGTAAGTCCTCGCTGGCCTTTGGCACCATCTATGCGGAGGCCCAGCGGCGCTACTTCGAGTCGGTGGCCCCCTATGCGCGGCGACTGATCGAACAGGCCGGCGTGCCGGACGTCGATGCGATCGACGGCCTGCCGCCGGCGGTGGCGCTGCAACAGCAGCGGGGCTCCAGCAACGCGCGTTCCTCTGTGGGCAGTGTGACCACCTTGTCCAGCCTGGTGCGGATGATGTATTCGCGCGCTGGCGCCTACCCAGCCAACCAGCCCATGCTGTACGCCGAGGATTTTTCGCCCAACACGCCGCAGGGAGCGTGCCCGACCTGCCACGGCCTGGGCCATGTGTACGAGGTGACTGAGGCCATCATGGTGCCCGATCCCTCCCTGAGCATCCGCGAGCGGGCGATCGCCTCCTGGCCCCCCGCCTGGCAAGGCCAGAACCTGCGCGACATCCTGGTCAGCATGGGCTACGACGTTGACCGACCGTGGAAGGACCTGCCGAAGAAGGATCGCGACTGGATTCTGTTCACCGAGGAAACACCGACGGTGCCGGTGTACGCCGGCTTCACGCCCGCCGAAACCCGCGCCGCGCTCAAGCGCAAGATGGAGCCGAGCTACATGGGCACCTTCACCGGCGCCCGGCGGTATGTGATGCACACCTTTGCCAACACCCAGAGCGCGCTGATGAGAAAGCGCGTGTCCCGGTTCATGGAGGGCAAACCGTGCCCCACCTGCCACGGCAAGCGGCTCAAGTCCGAGGCGCTGTCGGTCACCTTCGCCGGCGTGGACATCGGCGCGTTCATGCAGATGCCGCTGGACCAGTTGGCGGCCTTGCTCGAACCCATCGCCCAGGGCGATTTCCGCGCCCATGCAGCGGGGGCGGCTACGGACAAGGAAGCGACCCGACGCGACCGTGCCGAACGCGCGGCCTCCGGGCGCGCCGTCCATGCGGTATCGCCCGACGTGCGCCGCACCTCGGCGCTATCGGAAGAAAAGCGCCTCGCCGCGCAGCGCCTGGCCGGTGGCGTGATGGCACGCCTGCGCCAACTGCGTGGGCTGGGCCTGGGCTACCTGACGCTGGACCGGACCACGCCGACGCTTTCGGCCGGCGAGTTGCAGCGCCTGCGGCTGGCCACGCAATTGAGTTCCCTGCTGTTCGGTGTCGTGTACGTGCTCGACGAGCCCTCGGCGGGCCTGCACCCCTCCGACAGCCAGGCCCTATACGACGCGCTCGACCGGCTGCGCGATGCCGGCAACTCGGTATTCGTGGTGGAGCACGACCTGGACCTGATGCGCCGCGCGCAATGGCTGGTGGATGTCGGGCCGGATGCCGGAGAGCGTGGCGGCCGCGTGCTCTACAGCGGCGAGCCGGATGGCCTGCGCAAGATTGCCGAATCGCGCACCGCCCGCTATCTGTTCGAGGAGATCCCCGCGCCGGGAAGCCGGGCACGCGAAGCGACCGGCTGGCTGGAACTGCAGGGCATCCACCGCCACAACCTGCATGGCGTGAATGCGCGCATTCCGCTGGGCGTGCTGACGGCCGTCACCGGCATCTCCGGCTCGGGCAAGTCCAGCCTCGTCGCGCAGGCCCTGCCGGAGCTGGTGCTGCTGCACCTGGGCCACGAGCCGGAAGACGATGTAGCCGAAAGCGCCACCAGCGAAGGGCCGGCAGTGATCGAAGCGACCGGCGGCCATCTGGCGGGCGACGTGGACGCCATACAGCGCCTGGTGCAGGTGGACCAGAAGCCGATCGGGCGCACGCCGCGCTCGAACCTGGCTACCTACACCGGCCTGTTCGACCACGTGCGCAAGCTGTTCGCCGCCACGCCCGACGCTCGCCGCCGCCGCTATGACGCCGGCCGTTTCTCGTTCAACGTCGCCAAGGGGCGCTGCGAGACCTGCGAGGGCGAGGGCTTCGTCAGCGTGGAACTGCTGTTCATGCCCAGCGTGTACGCGCCGTGCCCGACGTGCCATGGCGCACGCTACAACGAGGCCACGCTGAAGGTGCAATGGAACGCGCGCAACATCGCCGAGGTGCTGCAGATGACCGTGGACGAAGCCAGCGAATTCTTCGCGGGTGAAGACGCTGTGGCAAGGCCACTGCAACTGCTGCGCGATATCGGACTGGGCTATCTGCGCCTGGGGCAACCGGCCACCGAGCTTTCCGGTGGCGAGGCGCAGCGCATCAAGCTGGCGACCGAGCTTCAGCGCAGCCAGCGCGGCCGAAGCCTGTACGTGCTCGACGAGCCGACCACCGGGCTGCATGCGTCGGATGCCGACCGGCTGCTGATCCAGTTGCAGCGCCTGGTCGATGCCGGCAACACCGTGGTGATGATCGAGCACGATATGCGCGCGGTGGCCCAGGCCGATTGGGTGATCGACGTGGGGCCTGGTGCAGGCGCTACCGGCGGCAGCATCGTGGTTACGGGCTCCCCTCAGCAGGTGGCCCGAACGTCTGGCAGCAGAACCGCTCCGTTCCTTGCACAGGAGTTGGCGCGGGCCGAGTAGCTCAGTTCGCCAAATGTTGCCAATTTTCGCGGGGCATTGATCGTCGCCACACGACGGTGGCGATCAATGCCCGAATCGCGTCATCCTTCCTGAGTCAGAGCAAGATAGGGATTGTTGGGCGGTATTTCGGCGAGTGCCAAGGACCCATCTTCGAGGAGGTAGCCACGCAGTCGGCGGGACTTCCTCGGGCCCGTGACTTCACAGGTCCAAATGTTCAGACCATTGGGCTGCTTTCGATGTAGCTGCAGCTTCTCGAAGCGCTTCTGCACCCACTGCCAATCCTGTTGATTCTCCTGCTTGGTGAGTGCGGCCACTTCGGGATGCTCCTGCGCATAGCGTTGGAACACACCCGGGCTGACCAGGTAGGCCGTGTCATTCACCGCATGCACGAGTGCCCTCGCGTCGTTGATGATGAGCCGTCGTGAGGCGATTCCCTGCTTCAGCCAAACCATGAACTGTTCCCCGGATGGCTTCGTTGCCGATGACCCAGGCGTAGGCGCGGGTGCAGGTGCAGGCGATGGAATGGACGTCGCGGCTGTTGCTGGCGCGGGGGTGTGGAGGAACTCCTCGGCATCCTGGCCAACGCCGGCCGACTCACCCAAGCCCACCATCGTGAGCAAATCCTCCATGACGTCGGGCACGGGCTGGGCTGCGGGCGGTGAAACGATGGTGGTGCTGTCGCCCTCCCAAATCGGAGGCTCTTGACCTCCCTGCGCTGGGTTCACCGAGACGGACGGTGCGGGAGCCGACATGCTGGCGTCGTTTTCCGCGGGCGTCGCGTCGATCTCTACCGTGCCCGCGAAAGGTGCTGGTCGCTCGCCAGACTCCCAGATCAGCGCGGGAGCGAGACGCAACAGGGTGAACGAATGGGACCAGCCGGTCGTGCTGGTCACGGTCGCGCGCCAGACCGCTTTGCCGTCCGAGGTGGGCTGGAGCATGCCGTGGTCTTGCAGCACGTTGAACACGGCGGTGTTGTTCGCAGGAATGCCATCGATCCCCTGAGACAGGAGGTGTGCGCGCAGTTTGTCCGAAACCGTCTTGCTCACCAGCCACAAACCATCCTCGGTGAGCCAGCCATCGGAGGCTTCCGGCTGGTTCAGCTTCAACTGTTCCTTGAGCAGGTAGCGCAACCCGTCCAGCAGCTTGCGTTGCAGTGCATGCTTGGGCGCGGCCATGGCGCGCGCCGGATCGCCGCCCAGCTCCTGGGCCACCGACGCCCGGTCTGCTTGCACGACGAGTTCCCCCAGTACACCGGCATGTTCGTACTGACCGGCCAGCACAAAGAGCAGCGGTGCCCAGAGAGCCGGATAGTCGCTGAGCCAGTCCAGGACGTGGCGGTCGAGCAGTTGACGATAGAGCAAGCCTGTTGCGGCGCTGTGCAGGCGGTATTCGCGGTCGTCACGGTAGCGAAATCGGTACGCCTGGTGCAGCGGGCCATGCCACGGATGCCAAGTACTGCCGTCGGCCAGTTCGACGTGTAGATCGACGGCGATCTTGCCAATATCGTGGAGCAGCGCAGCATAGGCAACGGCGGCGGTCCAGGCTTCGGACTGCGCCGCCTGGTCTTCGGGACTGGCACCGATGGGCAGCAGATTGTCCTTGGGCGCATTGGTGGCGATTGGATTGTGGCTGCTCAATCCTCTGTTTCAGGTATTGGCCCGAGCCAAAGCGCGCGAGGTCATGACTGCCGCTGCGTTGCTGGTTGTGTTGGGTGCCGCGCTGCTGATGGAAATCGGCGGCCTTTCAATGGCGATGGGGGCTTTCGTTGCTGGTGTGCTGCTGTCGGAATCCACCTTCCGCCACCAGTTGGAGGCCGACATAGAGCCATTTCGCGGCCTGCTGCTGGGGCTGTTTTTCCTCGGCGTCGGTATGTCGTTGGATCTGCAGGTGGTGGCCAAGGCCTGGATGCTCATCGCCTCTGGTGTGCTGGCGCTGATGACGGTCAAGGCGCTGTGCATTTATGGGGTCGCGCGCCGACCTCGCGAAAAGCAGCCATAGCGACGCACTGGATCGCGCCGTGCTTATGGCGCAGGGGGGGGCGAATTTGCTTTTGTGCTGTTTGCCGAAGCGCTCAAATTCAGGGTCATCAGTCCTGAAGTCAGCGCCAATATGACGGCTATTGTGGTGCTCTCCATGGCCATTACGCCGGTGACTGTATTGCTGTACAAACGCTTTGCGCGCGTGCAGACCGTTTCCATGGACGGTGTGGAAGCCGCACACAACCTGCAAGGCAATGTACTCATCATCGGTTTTGGCCGAGTGGGGCAGATTGCCTGCCAGGCACCGCTCGCCCAGGGAGCGAAAATTTCCATCATTGATATAAATCCGGAGGTCATCACGCGCCGTGACACCCTATGGATTCAAGGTCTATTACGGCGATGGTGCCCGCCATGAAATATTGCACGCTGCTGGTGCCCTTCACGCCCGCGCCATCATTATTTGTGTGGATGATAAGAAAGCCGCGACACGCATTGTCGAAACTACGCGGCACTACTGCCCGCAGGTGAAATTGGTGGTGCGCGCTTTTGACCGCGAACATGCGCTGGAATTGGTCAAACACGATGCCGACTACATAGTGCGGGAAACCTTTGAGGCCGCCCTGCTGCTCGGTGGTCAGGCCGTGCTGACTCTGGGTGCGTCTGAGCACGAAGCCGACGCAGTGATCGAGGAAGTGCGCAAACGCGACGCCGAACGTTTTGCCTTGGAAACAGCAGGCGGCCTGTTTGCCGGGCGAGCGCTGGTACTGGGGAATATTGAACGCATTGATCCGCCGAACCATGAAGCGCGGGATGCTCAGTGAGCATCAATCACAGGATCGGTTCACCTGCGCTCCAGAGCAGAAAACTGGCTACTCAGCCACGTGTGAAGCTGAGAAACCGCAGGGCTGATCTGCTTGCGATGCGGGCACACCAGACTCAACGGTGACGCTTCGCCAGGATAATCCGGCAGCAGCACAAGCAGACGCTCTGCGGCGATATCTGCACTGACATCCAGCCAGGATTTGTAGGCGATACCTTCACCCTCCAATGACCAGCGCCGCACGACATCGGCGTCATCGCTGAACAACGGTCCCGAAACCTGCACGGTTTGCCCGCCCAGGTTCCACTTGTCGTAGACCCGGCTATTTTGAAGATAGAGAAGGCAGGCATGCTTGCTCAAGTCATCCGGTGTTTGGGGAGAACCGCAGCGTTGCACATACTCCGGCGAGGCAACCAGCACCCGCTGGTTCCGAGGTGCAAGCGGCAGTGCCACGTAGTTGGCGTCTTCATTTGGACCGTAGCGAATCGCCACGTCCACCGGGTCGCGAAACAGATTGGCCATCTGGTCCGACAGGAAAAAACGCAACGTCAATTCAGGATGCTGACGGCGGAACAGCGTCAGCCACGGCAGCAGTATGTTGCGCCCCAGATCGGACGGCGCTGTCACTTGCAGCACGCCCCGCAGCGTGGCGTTCTCACCCCGCAGGTTTTCCTTGCCTTGCTGCAGGGTCTCTAGCACTGAGTGGGCGGTGGGCAGATATTGCTCGCCCTCGGCAGTCAATCGCAGGCTGCGCGTCGTACGGGCGAATAGGCGCACGTCCAGTTCGCGCTCCAGACGTTTGATGGCGGCAGCGACCTGACCAGGCAGCAGATCAGCCTCCAGCGCCGCTGCGGTGAAACTGCCCAGCGCGGCGCTGCGGATGAATAAACCAAGATCATCGATGCGGATCATTTTCACTCCTGAAGTGAAAGTGTTGGCGCATTCTGCTTGTTTTTCTTTGTCCATGGGAAGTCGAAGATTGCCGCAAGTGAATGCATCAACCCTTCGACAGCGAGTCTCCATGAAAGCCATCAGCTTTACCCAGCACGCGTTGCCCATCGACAATCCACAAGCATTGATCGGCATCAGTCTCCCGCGGCCCACGCCTGGCCCTCGGGATCTGCTGGTCGAAGTTCGCGCGGTATCAGTGAATCCGGTGGATACCAAGGTGCGCGCCGGAACTTTCACAAAAGAACCGAAAATCCTCGGCTGGGACGCCACAGGCATTGTCCGCGAGGTCGGCGCTGAAGTGACGCTGTTTCAGCCGGGCGATGAAGTGTTCTATGCCGGCTCGATTGCCCGCACCGGCAGCTACAGCGAATTCCATTTGGTCGATGAGCGGATCGTCGGGCACAAGCCTCATTCATTGAGTGCCGCCGATGCGGCAGCGTTGCCATTGACCTCGATCACGGCCTGGGAATTGTTGTTTGACCGGCTCGGTGTCGTCGAGGGTACGGGGGAGGGCAAGTGCCTGTTGATCACTGGAGCGGCTGGCGGCGTCGGTTCGATGCTGGTGCAACTGGCCCGAAAGTTGACCCGCCTTACCGTCATTGGTACCGCCTCACGCCAGGAAACCGCTGATTGGGTGCGGCAGTTGGGCGCGCATCACGTGATCGATCACAGCCAGCCACTGCTCGCACAGTTGCAAGCGCTCGGTGTGCCGGAGATCGACTATGTCGCCAGCCTAACCCACACCGAACAACACTTTGCACAACTGATCGACGTGCTCAAGCCACAGGGGCGTCTGGGTGTGATTGACGATCCCGAAACCCTCGATGTGATGCCGCTCAAGCGCAAGTCGCTGTCATTGCATTGGGAGCTGATGTTCACCCGCTCGCTGTACGAAACCCCGGACATGATTAATCAGCATCACCTGCTCAATCGGGTCAGCGCTCTGATTGACCAAGGTGTTCTGCAAACTACCGTGGGCGAGCACTTTGGTGCGATCAATGCGGCAAACATGCGTCGTGCCCATGCGCTGATCGAGAGCGGCAAGGCCCGGGGCAAGATCGTTCTCGAAGGTTTTTGATTTCACTCATCAGACGGGCTCGCCTGCGGGCCCGTTGAACCGCCTGCGGCATCACTTGCCGTTTTTTATGTTGGAGAGTTGACGATGAATACGTCCAGTAACAAGTTGGTATCAATTGCCGTGCTCAAGGCCAAGGCAGGCAAAGAACAGGCATTGAAAGAAGAATTGCTGACGCTGATAGAGCCGACCCGCGCAGAGCCGGGCAATCTCGATTATGTGTTGTTCGAGCAGCGTGACGAGCAGGGCACTTTCTACATGCGCGAGGCTTTCAGGGATCAGGCGGCGCTGGATGCGCATTTTTCGATGCCTTACTTTCAGCGCTTTGCCGCCACGGCAGATGATCTGCTGCAAGAGCCGTTGCAACTGATATTCCTTGAACAGGTATCGGCCTGATCATTCAGCCTGTTGAGCCGCACCACCTCGGCCGGGCTTGGACGCGGCCGGCGGATCAATTTGCTCCAGGACGCGCCTTTACTCCGAATTGCGCAACGATGTGAGTGCCCAGTTCCTCAATGACGTCCGCCGCAGGGCGCTTTCCGTACTTGAGATTGAGGATAACGTGGTCCACCCCGATTTCCTCAAGCGACTCCAGCAAAGCCCGGAGGTGGTCGCGTCCGAGCCTGAACCCCAAATGAATGGGAGTGGGCGGCGTGGACGGGTTCTCACTGAGGTCGATGTAAAGCGACTGAGTGAAGGGCTTATAGACGGAACCACATTGCTTCATGACCTCCATCCGCCAATCTTCCACGATCAGTCGCTGCATTTTCGGCGCGCGTGGATAGTTGATCCATCCGGCGCTTTCGCTCGCGATCCAATCCAGTGACTGGCGGCTATGTCCGGTCACGAGCATCGGAATCACTTGGGTTGTGGGTTTCGGAATGAGGTCTGCGCCGCGCAGCTCACCACCGCTCCAGCGGATGGGTTCGAAGCTGGTGCTGTAGGCTCGGCGAATCACCTCGTAGTGCTCTCGAAAGACTTCTCCGCGCCTTTCGGGATCGACGTCAAAGGCTGAAAACTCCACTGGGCGATCGCCGGAGGCTACGCCCAGAATCAAGCGACCTGCGCTCAACTGATCGACGCTGGCTGACGCCTTGGCCGTGTGCAGAGGATGGTGTAAAGGGATGGCAATGGATGCGCTGCCAAGCGCTATCTCTGACGTATGAGCCGCCATATAGCCCAGGTAAACCCAGGGATCGAAGACTTGGCCGACATCGCCGAAATTAGGGTCCCGAAGAGGCACGTCGCGAAACCAGAGCGCGGAGAAGCCCAGCTCCTCTGCTCGTTTGGCCAATGCGACCTGGTTGAGCATGCTCGGAATGTCCCCACCGAAGGCCTCCAAAGGGAAGAACAATCCCAGGCTCAAATGACCCGGAGTGAAGGTTCGGCTGAACCCTCGATGCTGCTGATAAGGAATCGTGCTCGGCAGATACATTCTAATCTTCCTCAATGGGAGAACCACGCAATAGAAGTGCAACGGGCTGCTGCGAACCATTGCGAACTCGATCGTAAAGCCTGCCCGATTGTAGACCTGCAAGCAGGTTTCTCAGCCATGCTGGTCGCCGCAAACGGGCATCAAACTCGTCTGCGATGGGATGTAGGTTCAATTCCCAAACCCTGAATCGAACCCGTGTCCGCACGGTAGCCCAAACGGTGGGCTCGGCGGCTGCGTCATTGTCGGCGGCGGGGTCGGTGAGCCGCCGAATCGTCAGTGCACAGCGTTGCTCAATCAAGGTATTGATTTGCTCAACCACGACATTGCCAGCAAAACTTTGTCCGGGGTCAAACTGGAGCTTGCGCGCCGTGGCGGGCAGTAGTTTTGTCAGGTCCAAATGCGCCGTTTGGCCTGCGTCAGTTTCTCGGCGGTCTCCAGCCGTGTATACACCAAACGCCTCTGGTCATCCACCGCGTCGCAATTCTCTGACACCCCGGCCCAGCTTGCGGCGCAACAGGGCCCGCAGGCTCACCCCATCCGAGTACCCGACCTGTGCGGCGACTTGGTCGACGCTCGCGTTTCCGGTGCGCAAGAGATGGACGGCATGCTCCACGCGCAGGTCCTGGAAATACGACAACGGTGTCTTGCCCAAAACGCTTTGCAGCCGCCGCGCCAAGGTGCGCTCGCTTGTGCCCGCGGCGCTGGCCGCCTCGGCCAGCGAGAACCCCTTCGCGAGCTGACTTCTGGCCCAGCACTCGAAGCGCTCCACCATCGGGTCGGCATGCGCAAGGTGGTCGGGAATAACGAACTCGGCTTGCGAACTGCGTGCCTCGACCAGCAGATAGCGTGCCACCAGGGCCGCCAGCGCCGGACTGCGCTCCCGGATGATGCGCAAGGCCAGGTCGACGTGGGCCAAAGCGGCACCAGCGGTGGTGAAGCGTGTCGAGTTCACGATCATGCGTGACTCTTCCAGCTTGACGTTCGGATAGCGCTGCCGAAACATCGGCCCCAGCCACCATGACGTCGTCGCACGATGCCCATCAAGCAGGCCGCTCTCTGCAATCAAGAAGCTACCGGAGCAAGCGGCACCTAGGTGCGCGCCAGCGGTGGACCACTGCTGTAGCGCCGCGACCGCGTCGGGCACATCGGGGCGTGTGAGCCGAGCCGAGAGCGTGTCAGGCATCTTGTCGCCAAACGCGGGCACGAGCACGACGTCTGGTTCCGGCACACTACGCGCAGGGACCACGGGGACCGTCAAGCCTTGCGCAGTTCGGATGCGACGCCGCACGCCCACCAGCGTGAGCTCTATGTGCGCGGGAGCCTGTGGCAGCGAGCCCGCCATCGCATTGGCCAAGCCCACTGTGTCGGTGAGCGCCGCAAGCCCCAGATCAAACACGCCGTCACAAACAAGGATGTGGAGTTTCATGGCAACAATGATATCAATGTTGTCATTATTGTCTATAGAGATGGCTGTCATGACGACTTAGACTGCAGGCTCGTTGATCCATTCACCTAACCCATTTACCCAAAGGATTACAGTATGACCAAGCTCGCCCTGTTTGTTCGCCTCGAAGCCAAACCCGGCCAGGAGGCTGCGCTTGCCGACTTCCTGGCCAGCGCACTGCCGCTCGCCAACGCCGAGTCCGGCACCACTGCCTGGTTCGCATTGAAGTTTGGCCCTTCGACGTTCGGTGTGTTCGATGCCTTTGCCGATGAGGCAGGTCGCCAAGCACATCTGAACGGCCAGATCGCCGCGGCCTTGATGGCCAACGCCGCGACCTTGCTCAGTTCTCCGCCCAATATCGAGAAGGTCGAACTGCTTGCAGCCAAACTGCCTGCATGACAACCCGGCCTTGACCCAATCAGGTCACGCTGCAGGATGGGGGTCACACGGCCCTACGCAGCGATCCCCCCCCCTCGATTGCACTTGCCCAGGGAGCTACCTTCCACAGCGATTGGGGGGGCAATATTGCAGCCAGAACTTCCAAGCTGCGTCAGCAAGCAGGGGCAACATCAGGGCTAGCTGAGATGTTCCGATTCGTCGGGTAGTTATCGAGAAGTACCGACTGTTTGCAACGTGTCGGTACCGAGAGCCGACTGGGCGAGCCAGATTTCCGGCCCATTGGAAGTCCGCAGTCCGCAAGCGCGGATCGATCGAGCGATTTCTTGAAAATCAACGACCTAGCATCGTGCCGTGCGGGCTAGTGAGGGTTTCTGGGGGGGCGTGCGTAACGATTCGAACTCCTGCAGGGGCTCGGTGGGGTGGAACCCTGCGCCAAACCTATGTAACTCAGCGCCTTACGACCGCTGCAAACTCCTGCGGAAAGGTGCGGAATCCGGCCCTTGATGCCCGCAATCCTACCAGTTCTGCTCTGGTCGGATCACCAACCGAGCGCATCAGACAGGACGCCAGTTCTATTCCCGTTTGCGGAATTGAACCCGCGTCCGCATCCACTCATCCGACGTTCGATCAGGCGGTGACGAACCGCTCCCGAAATGCTCGCCGGACCTGGTCGTAAGGCACAGGGCTGGTGGCGTGCGGGACCAGCGCGCTTCTGTCGCCGATGAGGTAGTTGATCCGGTAGGTGCAGTTTCCGGAGGGGTGCAGCATGCCGCCAATCACCCGGTCGGGATTCAGAACCCGCTCCTGGATCAGGCGGTCCAGCACGCTCTGGACCTGCGGCCCCAAGCCAACGAACATGGCATCTTTCAGTTCTTCGACTTCCGCCGCGAAGTGCTACAGCAGGTACTTCCTCAGCAAGGGGTGCTTGGTCATATCCGGTGAGCCACGGTAATCGTCGTCCTTTACGAATACCGGATAGCGCAGACATTGATTTTCGTGCGTTAGAGAGGGCCTCGCTGCCCAAAAGCCTCACGCGCAAACTCCAAGAAGCTGCGCAGCTTTGGAGTCATTCTTCGGTCAGGGGCATAGAGGATGTGCATTGCGGTATTCGGCACTGGGTACTGCGGCAACAGACGCACCAGTGTCCCATCGCGCAGTGCATCGCTAACCAACTCTATCGGCTGTAGAACCACACCTAGACCAGCTACAGCCGCTGCCAGCAGTGGATCACCTTGATTGATCGTTAATTTGCTTGTAATAGGAACATCTATACGCCCCTCCGGGCTGTCGAAGCTCCAGTGTGAGCGGCCATCAGAATAGGTAAACCCCAGACACTCCTGCTGCTGTAGATCCCACGGATTGATGATGGGAGGGCGACGTGCAAGATAGGACGGCGCAGCGCATAAAACCATCTGATAGGGCTCCAGTGGCACTGCCTTCAACCCACTGCTCACCAGCTCGCCGATGCGAAATACCGCGTCGTAACCATCATCAACGATATCGACCAGTTCGTTCGATAACGTTAGGTCAACAGACACCTGAGGATACCGAACCATGTATTCCAGCAGGCGTGGCGAAAGCGTGCGAATTCCGAACGTGACCGGCGCGTTGATGCGAAGGCGGCCGCTTGGTGTGCCCCGAGTGAGGGCGGCCAGGTTCTCGGCAGACTGCATGTCTGCAAGGATCAGTTTTGCTCGCGGGTAGAACGCCCTGCCGAAGTCGGTGAGGCTTTGCCTGCGCGTAGTCCGGTGCAGCAGGGAAACACCCAGATGTTGTTCGAGCATTTTCACCTGTTTCCCTACCAATTGAGGGGACAGATTCAGGTCGTCCGCAGCGGCGCTGAATGAACTCAGCTCAACTGTTTTGACGAACGTGGCCATCTGGGTCAGGCGATCCATTATAAACACTCTGTTTCTAGTAATGCGCCATCGTAGGCCTTTATCTAGCGCCAACCAATGACTAAATTTTCGTCACCTTTCGAGTGCCCGGATACCTTCCGGATGTACTTCGAGGCCCATTGATAAACGAGATATCTATGATGGCACGCATTGTCAGAATTCATGAATACGGTGACGCCAGCGTTCTGAAGCTGGAAGATCTGGAAGTATCGGCACCAGCAGCAAACGAGGTGCAAATTAGTGTTAAAGCCATTGGCTTGAACCGAGCCGAAGTGATGTTCCGCAATCACGCATACCTACAAGAAGCGGAGTTCCCCAGCCGCTTAGGCTACGAGGCCGCAGGCATCGTAACGGCAGTTGGGAGCGACGTAACCGAGATCACGATTGGTGACTCGGTCGCTCTGATCCCACCTCTGGATATTACTCGCTGGGGCACCTATGGCGAGTTGGCCAATGTACCGGCCCACCTGGTGGTAAAGAGCCCTGAGAACTTGTCCTTTGAAGAGGCTGCGGCGTCTTGGATGCAGTACGTCACCGCCTGGGGGGCATTGATTGAACAGGCGAAGCTACGGCAGGGCGATTTTGTCATCGTTACCGCCGCGTCAAGCAGTGTTGGCTTGGCCGCCTTCCAAATGGCTCGTATGGTCGGCGCCACATCGATTGCGATCACTCGAACTCACGCGAAGAAGCAAGCCCTACTTGATGCAGGCGCTGCGCATGTCATCGTCAGCGATGAAGAGGATATCGTCGAGCGTGTTATGACGATAACTGCCGGTCAAGGCGCTCGCGTTGTATTCGATCCTGTAGGCGGGCCGTCCTTTGAACCTCTCACGCAGAGCATGGCGCGGGGCGGAATTTTGCTGGAGTACGGCGCACTTAGCTCTGAACCGACACCATTCCCACTGTTTACCGTGCTGGGCAAAAGCCTGACTTTGAAGGGCTATCTCTACGCAGAGATTGTGGCCGACCCTGAAGCCCTAGAGAGAGCAAAGGCTTTTATTCTGCAAGGGTTGAAGTCCGGTGCGTTGCGCCCGATCATCGCAAAGACATTCACACTTAGCGACATCCAGGATGCCCATCGTTTCCTTGAAGCCAATCAGCAGATCGGCAAGATCGTGGTAACTGTCTGACCAGCAATTATGGGGCTGAGAGCGTAATCCTTCGGCCCCGATTCAAGCCAGCCCTGATGACCGCTTTTGGCCGCAAGCTGCCAGTGAGCAACCCATGTGCGCAATATTACATAACAGACACCCGGGCATCCACGACGTAAAGTTAGGGAAGGTCTGAAAAAGACTTCCCGAATCTGGTGAAATACGCCGATCCCGCCAGCCGAGTTTTTCCATGAAGCAGATGACCTTCGCCGACGCCGAGTACGCCGGCAAGCGCAAGCAGACCCGTAAGGAATTGTTCCTGATCGAGATGGATCAGGTGGTGCCGTGGAAGGGATTGATTGCCCTGATCGAGCCACACTACCCAAAGGGTGAAGGTGGTCGTCCAGCCTATCCGCTGATGGCCATGTTACGTATCCATCTGATGCAGAACTGGTTCGGCTACAGCGACCCGGCCATGGAAGAAGCGCTCTACGAGACGACCATCCTGCGTCAGTTCGCCGGGCTGAGCCTGGAGCGCATTCCCGACGAAACCACCATCCTCAACTTCCGTCGCTTGCTGGAGAAACATGAGCTGGCAGCCGGCATCCTCGGCGTAATCAATGGCTACCTGGGGGATCGCGGCCTGTCGCTGCGCCAGGGCACTATCGTCGATGCCACACTGATCCACGCGCCCAGCTCGACCAAGAACCAGGACGGCAAGCGCGACCCGGAAATGCACCAGAGCAAGAAAGGGAACCAGTATTACTTTGGCATGAAGGCGCACATCGGCGTGGATGATGAGTCGGGGCTGGTACACAGCGTGGTAGGCACGGCAGCCAACGTGGCGGATATCACCCAGGTCGACAAACTGCTGCACGGTGACGAGAACGTCGTCTGCGCCGATGCCGGCTACACCGGCGTCGAAAAGCGCCTCGAACATGCTGGCCGCGAAGTGATCTGGCAGGTCGCAGCACGCCGCAGCACCTACAAGAAGCTCGATAAACGCAGCGCCCTGTACAAAGCCAAGCGCAAGATCGAGAAGGCCAAGGCACAAGTGCGAGCGAAGGTCGAGCACCCGTTTCGAGTGATCAAGCGCCAGTTCGGTTACGTGAAGGTGCGCTTCCGTGGCCTGGCCAAGAACACCGCTCAGCTGGTGTCGCTGTTCGCGCTGTCGAACCTATGGATGGCGCGCCGACATTTGCTGACTACCGCAGGAAAGGTGCACCTGTAATGCGGAAAATGGCTGCTGCGAGGTGCTCGCGGCGGCCAAAAACGGAGAACTGAGCGGGTTACCTGGTCGATTTTGATCGACGGCCCGCTTTCAAAAGCAGCGAGGGCTGAAGTCGACCGGAAATACAGGGTTACTTCAGACCTTCCTTAGAAGCCGCTATCGAAACCAAAGCTAGATACAAACGCTCTATGGCCTGAGGAATTCCTCTGATTGCCCGCTGAAATGACCACATCACCTCAGCCGTCAGCGACCTCAGACCTACGATCCAAGTCTCGCTGATCATTAAGGGCCACCGCGTCCGCACGCATTCGAGCAGGCACTGTCTCTCTCAGCTTTGAAAAGTCAGCATCGCTTGCAGGCTTAACCTTAACCGCTTCTGCACGTCCAAATCTTTTATCGCCATAGCGGCTAATCGAATCGGTAGCCTGGTGCCCCATGACGTATGCCATTTCTATTGCGGACATGCCTGAGGCTTTCAGATTTGAGCCGAACTGGTGACGAAGTGTGTACATACTCGGCACCTTCCTCCTACCGAATAGCTCAGTAGCGACTTGGTGAAGCGCAATGCGTATTGAATCTATACTGCGCGGCTGACATTTAAAAGCAGCGAGAGCGTTTCTCAAGATATTGCAGACGTCTCCATCAGCCTCAAGCGTTCGGCTAGCGCCGCGTAAACCGTTGTGGCTAAGCTTTGCACCAGATATATGGATGCGCCGGCCATCAATAGAGATTCCGTTAAGCTCGCATGGTCGCGCTCCGGTAAGAGATATCACCATTAACGCTCCCGCTTCGACAGGCATATCTCGTTCAGCCAGGCACCGTAGCCACGTCTCGAAATCAGCGGCAGAAAGCTTCTGCGGACGTCGCTGTTTTTTCTTTCGCGGCAGATTTAACACAGTGACCGGATTGAGCGTCCGATTGATTTCTTGGGCAGCCCAGAAATTGCCTCGACGCTTTTGATCATACGCCAAAGCGTTACGTAAGCGCCGATAATAGTCCGGGCGGTAATCAGGAGCCGCCCGAAGCAAAGCACCAATAATATTGAGCTCATCAAGCTCAACGCCCTGCATTCGAGTCGCATAGAAGTTACTGGCCAAACTGATGTAGGCGCCTTGAGTCTCTGCATTCATACTATTCTTCTTATTATTATCATCATTATTTCCTGACACATTGAATCGCCCCAGCTTTCCTAGACACTCTCCAAGCTCTGGAAATAGCGCTTTTCAAACTCCACTGGCGATAGCTGCATAGCGCTGCTGTGCCGGCGCTTGGGGTTATAGAACATCTCGATGTAATCGAACACATCACTGCGGGCTTCTTCGCGGGTTCCGTAGGTTTTCCGTCGGATGCGTTCCCGCTTCAGCAACTGGAAAAAGCTTTCCGCGACCGCGTTGTCGTGACAGTTACCGCGTCGACTCATGCTGCTGATCAGGTTGTTGGCCTTGAGGAAACTCTGCCAGTCCGAGCTGCTGAACTGGCTGCCCTGGTCGGAATGGATCATCACTTCCTGCTTGGGCTTGCGCCGCCACACCGCCATCAGCAACGCATCGATGGCCAGATCGCTGCACATCCGAGGCTTCATCGACCAGCCGATCACTTGGCGAGAAAACAGATCCAGCACCACCGCCAAGTACAACCAGCCCTCATACGTGCGGATGTAAGTGATGTCGGTGACCCAGACCTTGTTCGGTTCACTGACATTGAACTGCCGCTCCAGACGGTTGGGCGAGGCCACCGGCGGCTTGCCACCGTAGTACCCGGGGCGCCGGCGATAACCGGTCTGCGAGCGCAGCCCCTCTCTCCTCATCAGGCGAGCCACACGGTGCCGGCCACAGGACTCGCCCAGCTCACGCAGGTCGTCGTGGATCTTGCGGTAGCCGTAGACCCCGCCGCTTTCCAACCAGGCATGCTTGATCAATCCGAGCAGACGCTGATCTTCCTTGGCACGCGCGGATTTCGGCTCGGCCAGCCAGGCGTAGTAACCGCTGGGATGTACCTGGAGGGTCTGGCAGAGACGCCGTACCGGGTACTCCACCGACAGTTTGCTGATAACGGCGTACTTCAGCCGGACTCCTTGGCAAAGTACGCGGCGGCCTTTTTTAGGATGTCTCGCTCTTCGGTCACCCGCTTGAGTTCCGCGCGCAAGCGACGCAGCTCAGCCTGCTGATCATCTACCTGCTGCCGCTGTATTTGGGGTTTGCTGTAGCGCTTTACCCAGGCGTACAGGCTGTGCGCGGACACGCCTAGACGCTCTGCTACATCAGCAACGCGCAAGCCGCGTTCAGTGATGTGCTTGACCGCTTCAATCTTGAATTCTTCGGGGTAACGCTGGTTGCTCATGGCACCTCCTGCTGGGTCTCATTATGAGGCTTAGAGGTGTCTACGAAACTAGGGGCGATTCACATGCCACACAATTAATTATTGCAAATACGAAAACATAAAATCAACAACCAAAACCTTATTTTTTATATCACACAAAAGCTAAGTATTGCAAAGGCGGAAAATTTCTATCATCTTTATATCGCATTCTGGACTTTGGTTCGTTGGCCAAGGACGCACCATGTTACCTGATCCCACAAGACGACCCGCCGGGAGCAGCACATAGACCGTATCGAACTCGTGATGAAGCACGGGCGGATTTATTCGACTACATCGAGCGGTTTCATAACCCAAGAATGCGTCGTAGAGTCGCCAGGCAAGATCTGAAGTTTTCAGCCCTTTTCAAACCGTCCGTGGAAACGGGGTAGAACCCGACCGACCGATTTCGCGAGTGATCGAGAGGCTGGCAGGGATAGCGCTGCGGAGTGTTTGTCAGCCAGAGATGTGCGTACTTTCCTGACATATGAAGTGGTGGGTTCGCAGAATGGTAGGTGACCAAGCGGCGGCCGTTGCATAGAAACGTCGCGCATCCCGTAGAGGAAGCGCGGACGTGAGCAGGCTTCTTCCGCTTTAGCAGAGGTAGCCATGCATAGCATCGAAATTCGAGCTAGCCATTTACCTGCGGCAAATGAAGAAAGCTGCCTTTTTTGACAACAATGGCAGCCGCTTCGCGAAGGCAGTTGATCATTTTGGTCTTATTGCTCGGTCTCGCTCCACATTCGTTTCGCTTACCTGCAAACGCCCAAAATGCTCAACTGCCCCATACTTGAAGATTTCAAGTATGGGGCGCGGGGGCATACTTGAAGGAACGCTTCGCTGCTTCAAGTATGCCCCCGCAATTTTGTTGTCAAATCATAGCCGCCAGGCGTTGCCTGGCCGAAATGGCGATTGTGCACAGACGTGATCTGCGCCATTCGCGGGCGCTGCCGCCCAGGCCTCAATCATAAGCCCGATCACCGCGGCACACTTGTCTTACGACCGCCATGTCACATGACTCGAGTGCTGCAGTCTCGCCGTGTCACTCGTAGGGGTTGCGGCAGTTAGTGAGTGTCGATGCGCCGGGTGACCGTGCCGTGTGTCTGTCACAGTGGCGTTATGAAGCGGTGTCCGGTCTGATGCCAAAGCGCCCACGCTTCAAGTGCGATTTGTGTGGCAGCAGCTGACTGCACGGAATTCTCGTCGCAGCGGATGCAAGTTCTTCGATGGTGGAGTGTGCTCCGCGATAGGGTGTGCCAACCGTCGCCGCAAGCGATGCCCGGAGTTGCGTGAATATTCGGTTTCTTTCCTGTTGTGTTGAGAACCAAAAAGGCCGCAGATTAGCTGCGGCCTTTCATTCATCCTGTCTCATAACCATCTCCAAGCGATGATCGTTCCCGCTCTATGCGTTAGTGAAGCTGCAGCTTACTTTTCCTCCCGCGCTTTCCGCGTCCCGCCTGGCTATGGAGCAGCATTTTAAAATGTTCCCAGCGAATCTCGTCGGTCTGGATGTTGTAAGTCAGGCCGCGCTCCATCTGCTCCAGTAATCTCAAACTCAGCGGCTTTTCCAAGTAGTGGTCTGCTGTGACCTCCGGAGCACCGCCCTCATGGCCCAGCAGATGGGCGATCGTGGATGGAGATATGCCTGACCGTTCCAGCCGCACGGCAAACGAGCGACGGAGACTTTTAAAATTGAGCCCGCCATTAACCGCCGGTGGACAATGCTGGCCAATATAGCCTGTTCCCGTGCATGGCCCGCAGAAAAAGCGACTCGGATCTCTGGAGTATAGGTGCTTCGGATCGAAGCTCAGCTCGCCGAAAAGCAATGCATCGTTGCCATCGGCCTGACGTCGTTCCTCTACGAAATTCATAAAACCCATCTCCACAAGCTTCGTGCAGATCGGAATCTGCCGTGCCGATGAGCCCGTTTTCAGCGACTTGCTGTAGCCGTTATCGTTTATGTCGATGAGTTCTACGCCATGGACATCCCGGATCACATCATGCACACGAAGCTGGCAGAGTTCATTGAGCCGCGCGCCGGTGTAGAGCCCGAGAGGAAGCAACCAGAACCGATACGGCTTGGCGTCCTGGTAGACCTTGGGCAGTGTGCCCGCGAGGTACTTTTGGTAAGGCCAGCCGGCGAGCATCTGAATCAGGTTGCTATCCAGAAATGGCTTGGTGACCTCGGCCTGTTTGGTACTGCAAGTGGCAACCTTGATCGCATCGGTAATCAGCTTGCTCTCCAGCGCCTCGTCCAGCATGCGATTGAACAGCTGGTAATAGGTCGTGAGGTTTGCGCCTTTACTACCCGAAGCCGAGTTCTGCTTCAGTAACAATGGCAGCTGATCTTTTAGACGCTGCACATCAGCTCGATCAAGCTCAGCGACTCGGCGTGTAGGATTATCTCGGGTCAGGATGACCTTCAGCTTTTCCATCCGCGCCCGCAGCATATGCTCGGACTTTCCTGCATAAGTGTTTTCTCGCAGGAAGCGGGACAGCGTAGTGTCCATGAACTCAGTCAGTAACGGTGAAGAGTGGAAGCGGTTTATCGCGTCCGTTACCGCAGAGATATTCGCCAAGGCGATTCGCAAGTGCTCTTCATGGCCAGGCTCTACGATCAGACTCAGGCCCTTATAAAAAGGAATGGAGATGGGGGACGTTACATTCATATATACCTCACAGTGGGTGAGGCTTGAGATTATTACTGTATAAATGAACAGTCAAGATAATCTATTGGGGTCTTGCTTTCGATAGCTTTTGTTGACAATTTGTCAATAATTAAGGATGTGTAAAAGGGCAGGAGCGGGGCTCCCGCCTCTGTTTTGCTAGGCCTTATGCGTACGATTTCCAGTGGCGCTTAAGAGCTCGCACGTTCGGAAATGGCGTGCCAACCGGCCGGCCAACTTTGAAGTCACCTTGTGCTTTTTTTAGCTCCTGATAGTGCCGGTAATGGATATGATCCAAGCCAAGCCCGAAATCGATTTTGTCGAGCTCGTCCTTAAGGACGTCTGACGGATAACAGTCGCCATAGCCGCCAGTTGTACTTTTATCAGCGTGACCCACGAGTGCTTTAGCTTTCGCGAGGTCCAGGTTCTGTCTGCGGAATTGGTTAATAAAGGTGTGGCGCAGGCCGTGATACGTCAGGCCCTCCTCTCCGAGGCCGCAGAGCCCCAAGTAGCCATGACTGCTCTGGCTTGAGCCCAGGTACCAACGACTCGCAACGTGCCCAGGAGAAAGATCACCATAGACTCGGATGTTTTCGAAAAGGGGAGCTTTCATATCCTGCTTTACTATGTCCAGGCGAGCTTGGTGATACTCGAGGAAGCCTGTCTCGATCAGCTGCTTGTGAATGGGAACTAGCCGTTCAGAGTCGGACGTTTTGAGTTGCTTCGACCCTGTCCGATTGATGCTGATGATCCAAACGCCGAGCTCCTGCCGAATGTCTTCGAGCCGTAGCTGGCACAGCTCGCTGAGCCTCGCGCCGGTATAGAGGCCAAGCAGCGGCAACCAAAACTTGTAGTCGTCCAGACGCCAGCGAGGCGGCTGGGTCAGTGTGTAGGCCGGGCCGTGAAGAAGTTTCTCGATCTGGCTTGGGCTATAGGTGCGCTTCCTCGGGGCCTCGGCACCTTTGGTGCTGAATGCCAATCCGGCCGCGACGTTTTCGGTGATGTGGCCTTGATCATGTGCGTAGGTGACAAGCGCCCTTGCCAGCTCAAAGAACTTTTTCGCGGTGCGCGGATTGATCGGCTCAAATTTCCCGTCGCTGATGATCTTGCTCAGCGGCTGGTTACGGGTGGCGCGAAGGCGGTGCCGGTTCTTCGGATAGCTGCGCAGATGATCGCGTAGCGTGTTGAATTCAGCACGAGTCAGCGTTTCGACTTGCCGGTGCCCGCCAAGCAGCTCGCACAGCCCTTCCAGGCGGGCCCGAGCGGTAATGCGAGTCCGCGGATTAGCCCAGGCTCCTTCACGAATTTGCCGTTCTTCGTATTCCTTTACCAAAGCTGCGAGGCTCAACCCTGCGTTTGGACCGCACACCGGCGAGACAATGCGTTCATTGACAGAGGGCTGCGTAAATAGGGTTTCAAGCCTGGCTTTCTGCGAGTCGGGCAGAACGCTCCCGAGCGCATTCAGCAACGCGAGCGTGCCAGGATCCTGCGGCGGTGCCACAGCATCTGTCGGTGAGTTCAGCTCCGGAATCGTCTGCATAGGCTCGGTGGTTGCAGCAGAGCCCAACATCCGCCGAACGAGGTCACCGATCTCCTGCATCGCCTGGGCGTAAGGATCTTCGTGATCGTCTTCCTGAAAGTAACGCAACAGCACCTTATCAACCTTCTGCAGCGTATACGTCAGCATGAGGACCGCAATGATGATCGAGCTAGTGAGCAGCTCAATCCGAAAGCTTTTCTTTTCTCTCAGATGCGCTTTCATGCACAGCGGATCGAGTTCGATAAGCATCACATAAAGCCCGGACTCTTCCTGCACCAGGAGCGCACGGTCAATGATGCGCAGCTTCAAATGCATCGCGTTGGCTTGCTGAAGATGAAAATGCAAAGCTTGCCGAGACTGCGGTAGTGCTGAGGGGATGTGCATGAGATTCCGACCCTGGTCTGGACGGGCATGGCACAGGTATTCATAGAGCGTCATCGCTGCAAACGCAGGAGATTCTTTCGAATAGCGCCCTGGAGAGGGTGGGACGGTCTCGAGTACATCAAGGGCGGCGTAAATGTACCGGGCAGCGTCGCTCGCCACGTTCTGGTTGCTGGTTCCGAGCGGCCAGTCAAAGCGTACGAACCCGACCCCAAGCGCTTTTACAAGTGCGGGCGTTGGTGTGAGTGCGAAGAAAATTTCGCCCCCTGGCTCGTGGCTATAGAGCACTACACGCTCGGCACTCTCTTTCATCATGCGAGCGTGGGCGACCGAAAGGTCTTGGTTCGCAAGCTTCATTGGCGACGGGCGGACTTTCCAAACTCGGTCGGCGAATTTGAGTGCTTCCGCTACCGCAAGGTGAAACCTTTGGAGGTCAACCAGCAGGCGGTCAGAAAAGAGCTCGACGTAGTGCTCTGTTGCCTTGGCAAGGAACTGCTCGAAAGCCGTGTTCAGATACCTCGCAAGGTCGCGGGCAAGCGCTTCGTCGTGGCTGAGCGACCACCGGATTTGCGCAGGCAGTTTCGGGTTGGCCGCGAAATGCTTCGGGAATGTGAGGTAGTACTGGAAGCCAGTGTTGGCTTGATAGACCAGGTGAGGGACACCTGTTTTGCTTTGACGCTTGGACATGATGGCATACCTTTTGGATTCACAGACGGACTGTGAGTAATCCAATGCCATCAAATCTGGTCTGAAACCCGCGTTCTAGACGGGTTTCAGTGTTGAATTGGTGGAGCCGGGGGGATTTGAACCCCCGTCCGCCAGCTCTCCACTGTCGGTACTACATGCGTAGCCAAATCTATTGAGTTAACTCCGCGCCGCCCGATTGGCAGGGTGCTTGGAGCGAGCTGCATGAGTTTTAGCCGTTACGTCTGCAGCGAACTTGGCGGCGATCCTGTTCTATCTGACAGTCATTTCGGGTTTACAGGCATCCCCTAGTGACCGCTGGCGCCGAAGCGACCAGATGAAGGTTAGGCGGCTAGCGCGTACCCTTCGTAGTTGTCGTCGTTGGCAACTATAAGTTTGCAACAGTGGATTTACGAGTTCTGTTACCAACTCGGCATGCACCTAGAGTTTTGTTACCGGCGTCGAATCCTAATCGGCCCCATGAAGCGTGTCGCAGCCTCATGTGCTGCGCAGTGTACGCCAGAGCTCAGCCTGCGTCGAACACTTGCTTACGTTAGGTAGGGTCGTTTCATCGGGTTTCAAGGAGCACTGCGAAAAAATCCGGCAAGGACCACGGCGGGGTGGCCTTGCCTGGGTGGCCTGGCCGGGCTTAGTTGCTGGCGCCCGAACCGGTTCCGGCCGAGCCGGTGCTGCCGGTGCTGCCAGGGCCTTCGAGCATTTGCAGCGCCTTGGTCGACTGCGCGATGCAGGTCTCGGTGTCGCCGGACTGCTTGGCGTCGCGCGCCTTCTTGATCAGGTCCTGGACTTCGCCGCGAGCTGGATCGCCCAGAGTGGCCTTGTTGGTGGCCATGTTGTCTTCGATCTCTTGCAGGTTGAGCTGGCAGAGATTTTTGTCAGCGGCGAATACAGCGGGGCTGGCAATCAGGGCGGCTGCGGCAAATAGGGCAAATTTCTTCATGAGATCCTCCAGGGAGTTGACTTCCCGGCGGGCCTGCCAATGCGGCTGTTGCGCGGCGGCGCCGAGGCGAATGAGCCTCTGTGAATGCTGGGCTCATAATGTCGGACTGCGGCTGCGCTCGAGCGTTTCATCGGCGTGACCGGGCGCGCGCCGGGCCACGCCTCAGCTGAAAGGGGCAGCCGCTCTGGCTCGGCTGTTGCGGTTAACCAGGTAGACCAGCCCGTGGTAGTCGATGCCGCCATGTCGCGACAGGCCGATTTCGCAGGTGCGGCTGGTGGAGATGCCCTCGTCGCAGACCTGCACCGCATCCTTCAGGCTGCGCAGCGCGTGGGCGTTGAGCTCGGGCGTGGTAAAGCCCTTGTCACCGGCGAAGCCGCAGCAGTGGATGCCTTCAGGCACGATCACGTTCTTGGCGCAGCGGCGGGCGATGTCGATCAGGGCCTGCGCTTCGCCCAGGTGCTGGGTACTGCACGTGACATGGACGGCGATGGGGTTGTCCTGCGGCTCGAAGTCCAGCCGGTCGAGCAAATGGGTGCGGATGAAGCGCACCGGATCGAACACCTGCAGGCGCGTGTCGCCCAGGTCCTGGACCAGGCGCAGGGTGCAGGGGCTGGTGTCGCAATAGATCGGATCAAGGCCGCCACGGCTGGCCTTGAGCAGCGCATCCAGCGCTTCCTGACGCTTGCGCTCGGCCTGTTCGGGATAGCCTTTGGAGGCGAAGGGCTGGCCGCAGCAGAGGTTGTTCAAGTCGTCGGGGAAGACGACCTGGAGGCCGGCCTTTTCCAGCAGCGCGCGAGTGGTATCGAGCAGCGGTTCCTGCTCCTGGTCGCGCGCGGCGGGGCCCATGGCGCGCGACACGCAGGCGGCGAGATAGACCACTCGCGGGCGCTGATCGCCAGCGGGTGGGCTGGGTAAATGCAGGCGTTGCAGCGGCTGCGGCGTGGCGGGCGTCCACTGCGGCACGCGGCCGTGGCTGGCCTTGCTGATCGCGGCGGACGTCTTGCTCAACAGCCGCGTGCCAATCATCAGGTGCGCGCCGTTGGCCACGTGCAACATGAACCGGGCACCCTGCACGGCGGTGCTGAAATGCCCGGCCAGCCAATCGGCCGCGCGGGTGTTGTCGGCGTTGCGCCCGCGCAGCTTGCGCACCAGGTCGCCGGTATTGATGCCCACCGGACAGCGCTGGGCGCAAAGGCCGGTTGCGGCGCAGGTTTCGACGCCGTGGTAGTCGTACAGCCGCTCGAGTTCGGCGGTGTCGATGCCGGCGCGTTTCTTCGCCTGGATGTCGCGCCAGACGACGATGCGCTGGCGTGGCGTCAGGGTCAGTCCGTTGGACGGGCAGACCGGCTCGCAGAAGCCACATTCGATGCACTTGTCGACGATTTCGTCAGCGGCGGGCATCGGCTTGAGGTGCTTGAGGTGGATGTCCGGGGCTTCGCTGAGCACTACGTCGGGATTGAGAATGCCCTGCGGGTCGAGCAGGCGCTTGATCTGCCACATCAGCTGGTAGGCTTCGTGGCCCCATTCGAGTTCGACGAAGGGCGCCATGTTGCGGCCAGTGCCGTGTTCGGCTTTCAGCGCACCGCCGAACTCCACCGCGACCAGTTGGGTGACGTCCTGCATGAAGGCTTCGTAGCGGGCGACTTGCTGCGGATCGTCGAAGCCTTGGGTAAAGACGAAGTGCAGATTGCCTTCCAGCGCGTGGCCGAACAGGATCGCCTCGCTGTAGGCATGCTTGTCGAACAGCTGAATCAGGCGGTTGACGCCCTCGGCCAGGCGTTCGATGGGGAAGGTCACGTCCTCGATGATCACGGTGGTGCCGGTCTGGCGCACCGCACCGACGGCGGGGAAAGTGTCCTTGCGGATCTTCCAGAGCTGGTTGTAGACGGTCGGGTCTTCGCTGAAATCGACCTGCTTTTCGACCGGGAAATGCGCGATCGAGGTCATGATCTGGTCGATCTGCTCATGCAGCAGCGACTGGCTGGCCGCGCGCGATTCGATCAGCAGCGCGCAGGCGCCCGCCGACAGCTGCTTGACCCAGTCAGGCATGCCGGCCTTGTTTTCCACCGAGCGTAGGCTACGGCGATCGAGCAGCTCCACCGCGGAGACCGGCTGCTGCTTGAGCACCGGCACGGCGAGACAGCAGGTTTCCACGTCCGGGAAAACCACCAGCGCGCTGGCCTTGTGCGGGTGGTCCGGCACGGTGTGGTAGGTCACCGCGCTGATGAAGCCGAGGGTGCCTTCGGAGCCGACCATCAGATGGTTGAGGATATCGAGCGGGTCGTCATAGTCGACCAATGCGTTGAGTGAAAACCCGGTGGTGTTCTTCAGGCGGTACTTGTGGCGGATCTTCGCGGCGAGCTCTGTGTTGGCGCGCGTCGTGCGGCCCAGCTCGGCAAGCCCGTCGAGCAGGGCGCCGTGAGTGTTGCGGAAGGCTTCGACGCTGGCGGCGTATTCGCTGTCGACCACGCTGCCGTCGGCCAGTACCAGGCGCAGCCCGGCGAGCGTCTTGTAGCTGTTCTGCGCCGTGCCGCAGCACATGCCGCTGGAGTTGTTGGCCACGATGCCGCCGATCTTGGCTGCGTTGATCGAGGCCGGGTCGGGGCCGATCTTGCGTTGCAGGGGCGCCAGGACCGCGTTGGCGTTGGCGCCGATGACGCCCGGCTGCAGGCGGATCTGCTCGCCGCCGTTGCGTAGTTCGCGACCGTTCCAGCTGTCGCCCAGCACGATGAGCACCGAGTCGGAGATCGCCTGACCGGACAGGCTGGTGCCAGCCGCGCGGAAGGTCACCGGAACCCGTTGGGCGTGGGCCAGCTTGAGCAGGCCCACCACTTCCGCCTCGGATTCGACGCGCACCACCAGTTTGGGAATCAGGCGGTAGAAGCTCGCGTCGGTACCGAAAGCTAGTGTCGAGAGAGGATCGTCGAAGCGCCGCTCGGCCGGGATCAGCCTCTCGACGGCAGCTAGAAATTCGGACGGAAGGGCGGGCGCGTTCATGGCAGGCTCCGAAAGGGAAAGCGGGCCGCACGGCATGCCGCGCGGCCTGTTTTGGGGCGAGGCTTAGCCGACGTGGCGGGTGGTCTGGTAGTGGTCGATCTCGCGGACCAGCGAGTCGGTGGTGATTTCGCTGATCGACTTGGCGCCGGTGAGGACCATGGCCACGCGCATTTCCTTCTCGATCAGGTCGAGCAGGTTGCTGACCCCGGCTTCGCCGTCGGCTGCCAGCGCGTAGGCGAACGCGCGGCCGAGCATGACCGTGTCCGCGCCGAGGGCAATCATGCGGACCACGTCCAGGCCGCTGCGAATACCGGAGTCGGCGAGGATCTTCAGGTCGCCCTTGACTGCATCGGCAATCGCCGGCATGGCGCGGGCGCTGGACAGCACGCCGTCGAGCTGACGCCCGCCGTGGTTGGAGACAATAATGCCGTCCGCGCCGAAGGTCACGGCGTCACGGGCGTCCTCGGCGTCGAGGATGCCTTTGATAACCATCGGGCCATCCCAGAACTCGCGAATCCACTCCAGGTCCTTCCAGGAGATCGATGGGTCGAAGTTGGCGGCCAGCCAGCCGATGTAGTCTTCCAGCCCGGTCGGATGGCCGCGGTAGGTGGAGATGTTGCCCAGGTCGTGCGGCTTGCCGTGCAGGCCCACGTCCCAGGCCCAGAAGGGATGGGTCATGGCCTGCAACATACGACGCACGTTGGCGTTCGGGCCGCTCATGCCCGAATGCGCGTCGCGGTAGCGTGCGCCAGGGGTCGGCATGTCGACGGTAAACACCAGAGTGGTCACGCCTGCCGCCTTGGCCCGCTCCAGCGCGTTCTTCATGAAGCCGCGGTCTTTCAGGACATAGAGCTGGAACCACATGGGCCGCTTGATCGCCGGAACCACTTCTTCGATCGGGCAGACCGAGACGGTGGACAGGGTGAACGGAATGCCTTTCTTGTCGGCGGCGCGTGCGGCCTGCACTTCGCCGCGGCGGGCGAGCATGCCGGTCAGGCCGACGGGGGCCAGGGCAACCGGCATGGACAGGGTTTCGCCGAACAGCTGGGTTTCCAGGCTCAGTTCGGACATGTTGCGCAGCACTCGCTGGCGCAGGGCGATGCTGGCCAGGTCCTCGACGTTACGGCGCAGCGTGTATTCGGCGTAGGCGCCGCCGTCGACATAGTGAAACAGGAAAGGCGGCAGCTTGCGTTTCGCTGCGGCGCGGTAGTCCGTAGAGGCAGAGATGATCATCGTGTGTTCTCACCGAGTGAAACGAGGTAGGTCTCGTGGTGCTCTCGTCGTCGACGAAGGCTCTATTACGATCAGGCGCGTTCGCTACATGACGGGCCCGCGATCGCGAGATTGCAACACCTTTGCCCCGAGCGTGATCGGGGCAAAGGTCCTGCTTTACATCAGACGCCGACCAGTGGGTCCGTCACGCCCATCAGGTAGATCGCGACCAGCCCGATCACGCCGGTCGCCAGCACGTAATACAGGGTAGGCCAAACGGTCTTGCGCAGGGTGATGCCTTCGCGGCCGAGCAGGCCGACGGTGGCGGATGCCGCGACCACGTTGTGGATGGCGACCATGTTCCCCGCAGCGGCGCCCACGGCCTGGATCGCCACGACCATGGCACCGGAGATGCCCAGCGACTGCGCAACGCCGAACTGGAACTGGCTAAACATCATGTTACTGACGGTGTTCGATCCGGCCAGGAAGGCGCCCAGCGCACCAACGGAAGGCGCCAGCAGCGGGTAGATGCCGCCGACGCTATCCGCGACATAGCGCGCCATGGCGATTGGCATGCTGGGCAGGTCGCCGGCATTGACGCCGGAGTTGATCAGAATGCGCACCATCGGAACGGTGAACAGCAGGACGAAGCCGGCACTGAGCAGCACACTGCTGGATTCCTTGACCGCAGCTTTCAGCTCGCCTGCTCGCATGCCGTGCATGAAGAAGGTGATCAGTACCACGGCGACCAGGATCCCGCCCGGCAGGTAGAGCGGCTCGATGCTGGCGCTGACACCGGTCTCGCCGAGGATGTTGGCGAATGCGATGGAAACGGACTTCAGCGCGGCAGCGACCTGCGGGAAGACGCGGCTGATGACCAGGATCGCACCTACCAGCACATAGGGCAGCCAGGCGCGGAAGGCGCTCATCGGGCGTGCGGCCAGTTCATCGAGTTTCATCTCGATGGTGCCGACCCATTCTGCGGGCCAATCCTTCGCGTCGGCGAAGTCCCATGTGGTCTTGGGTACCAGGAACTTGAAGCGAGCCGCGGTAGTGACGATGGCCAGGCCAACCAGACCGCCCAGCAACGACGGAAACTCGGGGCCGAGGAGCACGCCGGTTGCCACGTAGGGCAGGGTAAAGGCCAGGCCGGCGAAGAGCGCGAACGGCAGCACTTCGAATCCGGCTTTCCAGCTTTTCTCCTTGCCGAAGAAGCGCGTGAGCATCATCACCATGACCAGCGGCATGACGGTGCCGACGATGGCGTGGGTGATGGCGACGCTGCTGGTGATCTGCTGCAGGAAGATCGGCCAGCTGGAGCCCTGTGCAGTCAGCTGGGCGCCCAGCGTGGCGGTGTCGAGACCACTGTTCACGCCAACCACGATCGGCGTGCCGACTGCACCGAAGGACACAGGTGTGCTTTGCACCAGCATGCCCATCAGCACGGCGGCCATCGCCGGGAAGCCGACCGCAACCAGCAGCGGCGCGGCGATGGCGGCCGGGGTGCCGAAGCCGGAGGCCCCCTCGATGAAGCAGCCGAACAGCCAGGCGATGATGATCGCCTGAATCCGCCGGTCAGGGCTGATGGTGGTGAAGCCGGCGCGGATGGCGGTAATCCCGCCGGAGTGCTTCAGGGTATTGAGCAGCAGGATCGCGCCGAAGATGATCCATAGCAGTCCGAGGGTGATTACCAGGCCCTGCAGGGTCGAGGCTATGATCCGGGTCACGCTCATGTCCCAGACGAACAGGCCAATCGCAGCGGTGAACAGGAAAACCACCGGCATGGCGCGGCTGGCGGGCCAGCGCAGACCGATCAGCAGAACGGCGGCAAGCAGGATAGGGGTGAAGGCAAACAGGGCAAGCAGTCCGTTAGACATGTCAGGCTCCCATGGTCGAAATGTGCGAGTGGGAGTCCGGGCGGACCGGCGATGGGCAGACAGCTGGAGACCGCATTAAGTAGTCCTCTTCTTGTTGGGGCCTCTATCTTGTAAATTGGTAATACCAATTTACAGAAGAGTCCGGCCAGCGTAAGAGCTCGGCTGCGGTGCGTCAATTAGCTAGCTATAGACTTTCGTCGAAAAGCTTTCTGTTGCGATGCCGAGAACAGCTGGCTACGCTGAAATTCGTCCAGTGGTAAAACCAATCGAGAGGCGTCATGGAAGTGGGAGTGGTGCGTCAGCGAAGGCTGGCCGACAACATCGTCGAGCAGCTGGAAACGATGATCCTCGAAGGGACCCTCAAGGCGGGTGAGCGGCTCCCCGCTGAGCGCGTCCTGGCTGAGCAGTTTGGCGTTTCGCGCCCTTCCTTGCGCGAGGCGATCCAGAAGCTGGCGGCGAAGGGCTTATTGGCAAGTCGTCACGGCGGCGGGAATTTCGTCGCTGAATCCCTCGGTTCAACTTTCAGCGATCCGTTGCTGCATCTGCTGGAAAACAATGCTGATGCGCAGCGCGATCTTCTGGAGTTTCGTCACACGCTTGAAGGTAGCTGCGCCTACTACGCGGCGCAGCGTGCCACCGAGCTCGATCAGCAGCGGCTCGGCGAAGCGTTTGCGGCATTACAGGATTGCTATGCTCGCGAGGGAACGGTTACCCGTGCCGAGGAAGGCGCCGCCGATGCACGCTTTCATCTGGCCATTGCCGAAGCCAGTCACAACGCCGTTCTGCTGCACACCATTCGTGGTCTGTTCGATCTGCTCAAGCGCAACGTTGTGACCAACATCGGCGGGATGTACGCGCTGCGCAACGAAACGCGCGACATGCTCATGCGCCAGCATCAGGAGCTGTACGATGCGATCATCGACCGCCGTGCGGATGAAGCGCGCGAAGTGATCCACCGGCATATCAGTTACGTACGCGAAGTGCTGGCCGAAGGGCAGCAGGAGGCGCAGCGCCTGGCGCGGGCGCAGCGGCGTCAGGGACGGTCGGAAAAGAACCTGGAAGGCTGATGTGCTTGCCGGCTGTCGACTGACAGCCCGGCCATCGGAGCGGGGCGAGGCCCGCTCGGCGAGGTGAAACCTAGTCTTCTTTGCCTTTAGTGCGCATGGCGCGCTGGATTTCACGATCGGAGTCGCGCTCCTTCTCGGTATGGCGCTTGTCGAATTCCTTCTTGCCCTTGCCCAGTGCGATGTCGCACTTGATCAGGTGCTTTTTCCAGTAAAGCGACAAGGCGACACATGCGTAGCCCTTCTGCTGCACTGCACCGAACAGCTTGCCCAGCTCTCGCTTGTTCAGCAGCAATTTGCGGGTGCGCGTAGGGTCCGCAACCACGTGGGTGCTGGCAGTGGTCAGTGGCGTGATGTGGCAACCCATCAACCAGGCTTCGCCATCCTTGAGCAGGACGTAGCTGTCTACCAGTTGGGCCTTGCCGGCGCGCAAGCTTTTGACTTCCCAACCGGCCAGCACGAGGCCCGCCTCGAATTTCTGTTCGATGAAGTAGTCGTGTAGCGCCTTCTTGTTCAGCGCGATGGTCCCGGGGGACTGTTTCTTCTGTTTGGCCATAGGGTGCGCATTATAGGGAGTCCCGCTGCGGCTGGCGATAACCAGCACGCTGCGACGGTGTGAAACTTGAGAGGGGAGCGCTTATCCCTGACAATGTGCCATCTTTACGCTTGTTCAGCCCTGGAAACGGCTCCTTGACGGAACCTGCGTGACCACGCTTGCTCTCGGTGAGCTGTTATCGGCTGCGATCAATCATCGATGGTCGAACGACGAAGTAGAAGGTTCGAATGACGACGCATATTCAACGCTCGGCGCTGCTCCCGTATCCGGCGCAAGCTCTGTTCGACATGGTCAACGATGTCGCCAGCTATCCGCAGTTTCTACCCTGGTGCTCTGCCACTGAAGTCATTGCCAGCAGTGAAACCCAGATGCAGGCCAGCATGACCGTGGCGAAGGCCGGCATCAGTCAGCGTTTTCTCACGCGCAATGAGCTGCAGCCGGGCAAGCGCATCGAGATGAAGCTGGAAGAAGGGCCTTTCAGTCACCTGCATGGCATCTGGGAGTTCAAGGCCCTGGGCGAGAAGGCCTGCAAGATCAGTCTGGACCTAACGTTCGACTACGCGGGGCCGCTGGTCAGGGCAACCTTGGGGCCGCTGTTCAATCAGGCTGCCAACACCCTGGTCGACGCGTTCTGTGACAGGGCGAAACAGCTGTATGGATAACCCGGTAATCGCGATCGAAGTGGTCTATGGCTTGGCCGACAAGCAGAAGCTGCTACGCATGACCGTGCCGCAGGGCACCACCGTGCGGGATGCGGCGCTGCGTTCGGGAATGGATCGTTTTTTCCCTGGGCTGGATCTCGCAGGCTCGCCGCTCGGCATCTTCGGTAAAGCGGTGCCCAAGCCGGATGAGCGCGTGCTGGAGGAAGGTGAGCGGGTTGAAATTTATCGGCCGTTGATCGCCGACCCCAAGGAAGTGCGCAAGCAGCGTGCAGCGAAGGCGGCGCAGAACAAGGCAGGCGGAGCGAGCAGCTAGCGCAGGATCAGCAATGAAAAAAGCCCGGCATGCCGGGCTTTTGTTTGTCCAATCGACACTTAGTTCGTTTCCAGGGCTTCTGGCGTAGGAACAGGGACCGGCTCGGCGGCGTCGACGTCGCGCTGGATTTGCTCGAGCAGTGAGCCAGGTTCGGCTGCCTCGGGCTCGGTGCGGGCTGGGGCCTCCGGGGCGGGGCGGTCGGTTCCGAGAATCGCCTCGTCACGGCTGACGCCGGGTTTGAAATCACCAGCCAGCCCCGCCAGCTGGTCGTTGGCATTGAACACCAGGCTGACGCGCTCTTGCTGACGCTGGGTGCCACCAGGCTGAATGCTGTAGAGATAATCCCAGCGGTTGGCGTGGAAGGTGTCGGTGATCAGCGGGCTGCCCATGATAAACCGCACTTGCGAACGGGTCATTCCGGGGCGCAACTGGTCTATCATGTCCTGCGTAACGACATTGCCCTGTTGAATATCGACCTTGTAAACCCCGGGGAATGAACAACCGGCGAGTGCGAACAGGCCCACGAGCGTGAGACTGGACAGCATGAGCTTGGTGTTTTGCATCGGTAGGTGACTTCCACTATCTTGGCTGGGCAAAGCCCGGATCATACCCGTATTGAAGGAGGCTGCGAAACAGCAGCAGCGAGAAAGCCAACCATGGTTGAAAATAGCGAACTACGCAAAGCTGGCCTCAAAGTAACCCTGCCGCGGGTCAAGATCCTGCAGATGCTGGATACCACCGATCAGCGCCACATGAGCGCCGAAGATGTTTACAAGGCGTTGATGGAGGCCGGCGAGGATGTCGGTCTGGCGACGGTTTACCGGGTACTGACCCAGTTCGAGGCGGCCGGCCTGGTGGTTCGGCACAACTTCGACGGCGGTCACGCAGTATTCGAACTGGCCGATGGCGGGCACCATGATCATATGGTGTGCGTCGACAGCGGCGACGTCATCGAGTTCTTCGATCCCGAGATCGAGAAGCTGCAAAAGGAAATCGTCAAGCGCCACGGCTACGAGCTGGTCGACCATAATCTGGTGCTGTACGTCCGCAAGAAGGCTGACTAAGCCCGTATGCAGTGAGGCGGCCGATGTCGCCTCGGATCGACGAACCCCGCAATTGCGGGGTTTCGTTTTATATGTGCCTCAGGTCGTTCTGGCCCCGGCCCGTTGCCCATAGCACAGGTCAGCCACCGAGCATCACGCAACGCATTCAAGCAGGCCGGAAGCGGGCGATAACCGTGCGAAGCCGTTCTGTTCAAAACCCTGTGAGCCATGTGTCGCCTGTTGGCACTGCCGGATCAGGACGCTTGTGCCGAGCCGATCATCTGACTGGCGTGGGCCAGCGCCTGCTCGGTCAAATCGACCCCGCCGAGCATGCGTGCGATCTCTTCGACGCGCTCGCTGTTGTCCAGTGTGGCGACCGCCGTATGGGTTTCATCGGTACCACGCGCCTTATGGACGAAGAGATGATGATGCCCCTGTGCGGCGACCTGCGGCAGATGCGTTACCGTCAAGACCTGGCCTCGCTCTCCAAGCCGGCGCAGAAGCTGGCCGACGACCTCGGCCGTTGGGCCACCGATTCCCACGTCCACTTCGTCGAACACCAGCGTTGGAATGCGCGAGGTCTGCGCGGTGATCACCTGAATCGCCAAGCTGATACGTGACAGCTCTCCGCCAGAGGCCACCTTCGCCAGCGGGCGCAGCGGTTGGCCAGGGTTGGCACTGACAAGAAATTCCACCTGCTCCATGCCGTACGGCGTGAAATCACCTTCGGCACTGGGCTTCAGCACTACGCTGAACTTGCCGCCTGGCATGCCCAGCCGTTGAATTTCCGCTTCGACCGCAACCGCCAGCGACTCTGCCGCTTGCTGGCGCGCGGCACTCAGCTCTGCAGCCTTTTCTTTGTAATGTCGCTCATGCGCGGCGAGTTCTTCGCCAAGCTGCTCCAGCGCGGTGTCGTCAGCATTCAGGCTTTCCAACTCCTCGAACAGGCGCTGTTGCAGTGCGGGAAGTTCGGGCGGCTGGACACGATGCTTGCGCGCCAGGGTATAGATGCTGTCGAGGCGCTCCTCCAGGGCTTGCTGTCGTTGCGGGTCGGAGTCGAAATGGTCGAGGAAGCGATTGAGTTCTCCGATCGCTTCTTCAACCTGGATCTGCGCACTGGACAACAGGTTGACCGCTTCGGCCAGCGCGCCGGGCTGATGCTGGAAGCCGGTAAGGCGCTGCAGGCTCGAGGTCAGGGCCGACAGGACGTTGCCGGCGTCATTCTCGCTGCACAGATCCACAACCTGACGGCACGCGCCGAGCAGATGTTCCGCGTTGGACAGGTTCTTGTGCTCCTGTTCCAGTTGCTCGAGCTCGTCCTCACCCAGGGCGAGGGCCTCGAGTTCTTCCAGTTGGTAACTCAGCAGTTGATGGCGCGCACGCTGCTCATCGCTGCAGTTGCTAAGGCGTTCCAGGCTTTGTCGCGTCTGTCGCCAGCGCTGGGCGGCGAGTTGCACCTGACGCGCGAGGTCCTGACTGCCACTGTATTCGTCGAGCAGGCGACGGTGGGTGTCCAGCTTGAGCAGCGACTGATGTTCGTGCTGGCTGTGAATGTCGATCAGTAGCTCGCCCAGCGCCTTCAAATCGCCCTGCGGGCAAGGCGTACCATTGATATAGCCGCGCGAACGCCCTTCGGCCGTGATCACGCGGCGCAGGATGCAGGGGCCATCGTTGTTCAGGTCACGCTCGGCCAGCCAGGCGCGGGCGTCGGGTATGTCATCCAGATCGAAGCTGGCGAGAATGTCGGCCTTGTCTGCGCCGATGCGGACCACGCTGCTGTCGGCGCGGTCGCCAAGCGTAAGGCCAAGGGCGTCCAGCATGATCGACTTGCCCGCACCCGTTTCCCCGCTGATCACGCTCATGCCGCGTTTAAGCTCGAGGTCGAGATGTTCGACGATGGCGTAGTTATGAACGGAAAGGTGGACCAGCATGGCAGGGCTCCCGCGTAGTTGACTGGCTATTTATACAGTGCTTTCAGTGGGCGCTACAAGCGTCGGGGATGGATGGTGTGTAAATGAAATGGACATATGGCGGTATGACGTCGCACAGGGGGTGAACTGCGACCTCAAGAATGCCAGGCGGCCCTTGAAGGAGGATTTGTCGCCCCCATATAGCGGCACAAGCGCGGGTCACTGCCCGCTGACGTATCGATGAGGAGGACCGCATGGCCGACGAGCAGAACCTGGACAATCAGACCCCTGAAGAGAACGAGAATGCGCAAGCCGAGGTGGCCGAAGACCTTGCTGCGCGGGTGCAGTCCCTCGAAGAGCAGCTCGCAGCGGCGCAGGACCAGTCGCTGCGCGTAGCCGCTGAGTTGCAGAACATTCGCCGCCGCGCCGAGCAGGATGTGGAAAAAGCGCACAAGTTCGCCCTCGAAAAGTTCGCCGGTGATCTGTTGGCGGTCGCCGACAGCCTGGAGCGCGGGCTCGAGTTGTCGAATCCGGATGACGAGGCGGTCAAGCCGATGCGTGAAGGCGTCGAGCTGACGCTCAAGTTGCTGCTCGATACCCTGGCGCGTCATCAACTGGTGCCGGTCGATCCGCAAGGTGAGCCGTTCAACCCTGAACATCATCAGGCGATGGCCATGGAAGAAAGCACCCATGCCGAGCCTGGCAGCGTGCTCAAGGTCTTTCAGAAGGGCTATCTGCTCAATGGCCGTCTGCTCCGTCCGGCGATGGTCGTCGTCAGCAAGGCGCCGGCAGAAACACCGCCTTCGATCGATGAGAAGGCTTGAATTTCGGCGACCGACCCCCATCTGGTAGCCAAGCGTTTTTGTGTTACCCGCAGCCGGTAAACAGGCGCGGATCAATCAAAAGTTCGGAGAGAAGCACATGGGCAAGATTATCGGTATCGACCTGGGAACGACCAACTCCTGCGTCTCCATCCTGGAAAACGGCAAGGCCAAGGTGATCGAGAACGCCGAAGGCGGCCGCACCACGCCGTCGATCATCGCTTACGCGAATGATGGCGAAATCCTGGTTGGCCAGTCGGCCAAGCGTCAGGCCGTGACCAACCCGCACAACACCCTGTATGCGGTGAAGCGACTGATCGGCCGTCGTTTCGACGAAGACGTCGTGCAGAAAGACATCCAGATGGTCCCCTACAAGATCGTCAAGGCGGACAACAGCGACGCCTGGGTTGAAGTCAGCGGCCAGAAAATGGCACCGCCGCAGATTTCTGCCGAGATCCTGAAAAAGATGAAGAAGACCGCCGAAGACTATCTCGGCGAGCCGGTGACCGAGGCGGTGATCACCGTTCCGGCCTACTTCAACGACAGCCAGCGTCAGGCCACCAAGGACGCCGGTCGTATCGCCGGTCTGGACGTCAAGCGCATCATCAACGAGCCGACTGCCGCTGCGCTGGCCTACGGCATGGACAAGGCCAAGGGCGACCACACCGTGATCGTCTATGACCTGGGTGGCGGTACCTTCGACGTTTCGGTCATCGAGATCGCCGAAGTCGATGGCGAGCACCAGTTCGAAGTGCTGGCTACCAATGGCGACACTTTCCTCGGTGGTGAGGACTTCGACATCCGCTTGATCGACTACCTCGTCGACGAGTTCAAGAAAGAAACCGGCATGAACCTCAAGGGCGATCCGCTGGCCATGCAGCGCCTGAAGGAAGCTGCCGAGAAGGCCAAGATCGAGCTGTCTTCCAGCCAGCAGACCGACGTCAACCTGCCGTACATCACTGCAGACTCGACCGGTCCGAAGCACCTCAACGTGAAAATCTCCCGTGCCAAGCTCGAAGCTCTGGTCGAGGATCTGGTGCAGCGCACCATCGAGCCGTGCCGCATGGCGATGAAAGACGCCGGCATCGACGTTTCCAAGATCGACGACGTGATCCTCGTCGGCGGTCAGACCCGCATGCCGCTGGTGCAGCAGAAAGTTGCCGAGTTCTTCGGCAAGGAAGCGCGCAAGGACGTCAACCCGGACGAAGCCGTTGCCATGGGTGCCGCCATCCAGGGCGCCGTTCTGGCTGGCGACGTCAAGGACGTGCTGCTGCTCGACGTGTCCCCGCTGACCCTGGGTATCGAAACCATGGGTGGCGTGATGACCGCGTTGATCGAGAAGAACACCACCATCCCGACCAAGAAGTCGCAGGTGTTCTCGACCGCTGATGACAACCAGAGCGCGGTGACCATTCACGTGCTGCAGGGCGAGCGCAAGCAGGCGGCGCAGAACAAGTCGCTGGGTCGTTTCGACCTTGCTGAAATTCCGCCGGCTCCGCGTGGCGTACCGCAAATCGAGGTGACCTTCGACATCGACGCCAACGGCATCCTGCACGTGTCGGCGAAGGACAAGGCCACTGGCAAGCATCAGTCCATCGTGATCAAGGCCAACTCCGGTCTGTCCGAGGAGGAAATCGAGCAGATGGTGCGTGACGCTGAGGCCAACGCCGAGGAAGACCGCAAGTTCGAGGAGCTGGTGACGGCGCGCAACCAGGGCGACCAGCTGGTCCATGCGACCCGCAAGATGCTCACCGAGGCTGGCGACAAGGCCACCGAGGAAGACAAGAGCAGCATCGAGAAGGCGATCGGAGAACTGGAAGCCGCGATCAAGGGTGATGACAAGGCCGAAATCGAAGCCAAGATCGCTGCGGTCTCCCAGGCCTCCACGCCGCTGGCGCAGAAGATGTACGCCGAACAGCCGCAGGGTGGCGAAGGCCAGCCCGCTGGCGATAACGCGCAGGGCGGCGACGACGTGGTCGACGCCGAATTCGAAGAGGTCAAGGACAATAAGTAAGCCGCGGCTTATGACCTCCATGACTGGGTGGGGCGGGGCTTTCCTTCGGGTCGCCGCCGTCCAGCCCAACCCGTTGCGGTGATGCCGTGACGGGCCTGATCGCCGCGCGGGGGCTTGCTCCCGCGTCGGCGTGTCTGGAGGGCACGAATTTGAAGGTTCAGGATATTTATGGCCAAACGTGACTATTACGAAGTGCTGGGTGTCGAGCGTGGCGCCAGCGAGGCGGAGCTGAAAAAGGCTTATCGCCGCCTCGCGATGAAGCACCATCCGGACCGCAACCCCGGGGACAAGGCTGCCGAGGAGGCCTTCAAGGAGGCCAACGAGGCCTACGAAGTGCTGTCCGACGCGGGCAAGCGTCAGGCCTACGACCAGTACGGTCATGCCGGCGTCGATCCGCAGATGGGGGCGGGCGCGGGCGGCGCCGGCTATGGCGGTGCCAACTTCTCCGACATCTTCGGTGACGTGTTCAGTGATTTCTTCACCGGTGCGCGCGGCAGTTCGCGTGGTGGTGCCCAGCGCGGCAGCGACCTGCGCTACACGCTGGAGCTGGATCTGGAAGAGGCCGTGCGCGGAACCACGGTAACCATTCGCGTGCCGACGCTGGTCGAGTGCAAGACCTGCGATGGTTCGGGCGCGAAGAAGGGCACCAGTCCGGTCACCTGTACCACCTGTGGCGGTATCGGTCAGGTGCGCATGCAGCAGGGCTTCTTCTCCGTTCAGCAGACCTGCCCGCGCTGCCATGGCAGCGGCAAGATGATCTCCGATCCCTGTGGCAGCTGCCATGGTCAGGGCCGCGTGGAAGAGCAGAAGACCTTGTCGGTCAAGGTGCCGCCGGGCGTCGACACGGGCGACCGTATCCGCTTGACTGGCGAAGGCGAGGCGGGCGCGCAGGGCGGCCCGGCCGGAGATCTGTACGTGGTGGTCAATGTGCGCGAGCACCCGATTTTCCAGCGCGACGGCAAGCACCTGTATTGCGAGGTGCCGATCAGCTTTGCCGACGCGGCGCTGGGTGGCGAGCTGGAAGTGCCGACGCTGGATGGTCGGGTCAAGCTGAAGATTCCGGAAGGCACCCAGACCGGCAAGCAGTTCCGCCTGCGTGGCAAGGGTGTCGCGCCGGTTCGTGGCGGTGCCGCGGGTGATCTGCTGTGTCGTGTCGCAGTGGAAACGCCGGTCAACCTGGGCAAGCGGCAGCGCGAACTGCTCGACGAGTTCCGCAAGACGCTGCAGAGCGACAGCTCTCATTCGCCCAAGGCCAGTGGCTGGTTCGAAGGCATGAAGCGCTTTTTCGGCGATCTTTAACTCAGCGGCAGGCTGCAGCCGGCGGTCTTCCCCGGAGGGGGCCGCTGCAGCATGAAGCTTGCAGCGTGGAGCGGTTTCTATGCGACGTATAGCAGTGATGGGCGCCGCCGGGCGCATGGGTAAGACGCTGGTCGAGGCTGTCCAGCAGACAGGTGGAGCCGCCGGGCTCACCGCGGCAATCGATCGGCCCGACAGTACCCTGGTCGGCGCCGATGCGGGGGAGCTGGCGGGGATTGGTCGGCTGGGCGTTCCCTTGATCGGTGACGCGGCGAAAGTGGCCGAAGAGTTCGATGTGCTGATCGACTTCACCCATCCTTCGGTGACACTGAAGAATCTGGACGTGTGTCGCCGGGCGGGCAAGGCGATGGTGATCGGTACGACCGGCTTCTCGGTCGAGGAGAAGGAAAAGCTGGCAGCGGCGGCGAAGGAGATCCCGATCGTGTTCGCGGCCAACTACAGCGTCGGGGTCAACCTTTGTCTCAAGCTGCTGGACACGGCGGCGCGGGTACTCGGCGACGAGGTGGATATCGAGATCATCGAAGCCCATCACAGACACAAGGTCGACGCGCCTTCGGGGACTGCGCTGCGCATGGGTGAGGTGGTCGCCGAAGCGCTCGGCCGCGACCTGCAAAAGGTGGCGGTGTACGGTCGCGAGGGGCAAACCGGGGCGCGAGCGCGCGACACCATCGGTTTCGCTACTGTCCGCGCGGGCGATGTGGTCGGTGATCATACGGTGCTGTTCGCCGCCGAAGGCGAGCGTGTCGAGATCACGCACAAGGCTTCCAGTCGCATGACGTTCGCTCGCGGCGCGGTCCGCGCGGCGTTGTGGCTGGAGCAGCAGCCGGCAGGCTTGTACGACATGCAGGACGTGCTTGGGTTGCGTTGAGACGGCTGCCGCTTGGCGTTCGGGCTGATTTCGGCTAGACCTGAAAAGGCCTTTTCTGTAAGCTTCCCGTTTTAGTGTGTCCACTAAAAGTTGCGCAGAATGAATCAAACAAAAAGCGGGATGACCTTCACACGTCATCCCGCTTTTTTACAATCTGCGCCTGCTTCAGCCTTGATCTTTGGGAGGTCTCTTGACTAAGCCAGCCCTTGCGCCAGCCATTTTGGCCCTTGCCGATGGCAGTATCTTTCGCGGCGAATCCATCGGCGCCGACGGCCAGACTATCGGTGAGGTGGTGTTCAACACCGCCATGACCGGCTATCAGGAAATCCTTACCGACCCTTCCTACGCCAAGCAAATCGTCACCCTGACCTATCCGCACGTCGGCAATACCGGCACCACGCCCGAAGATGCCGAGTCGTGGAAAGTCTGGGCGGCAGGCCTGGTCATCCGCGATCTGCCACTGATCTCCAGCAACTGGCGTGACAAGCAATCGCTGCCCGAGTACCTCAAGGCCAACGGCACCGTGGCGATCGCCGGTATCGATACCCGACGCCTGACCCGTATCCTCCGCGAGAAGGGCGCGCAGGACGGCTGCATCCTGGCAGGCCCCGACGCGACCGAAGAAAAGGCGCTGGAGCTCGCACGCAGTTTCCCTGGGCTCAAGGGCATGGACCTGGCCAAGGAGGTCAGCGTCAAGGAACGCTACGAGTGGCGTTCGACCGTCTGGAACCTAAAGGATGACGGCCACGCCGAGATCCCGGCTGGCGAGCTTCCCTATCATGTGGTGGCGTACGATTACGGCGTGAAGTACAACATCTTGCGCATGCTGGTCGCCCGCGGCTGCCGGGTCACCGTACTGCCGGCGCAAACGCCCGCCAGCGAAGCCCTGGCACTGAATCCGGATGGCATCTTCCTGGCCAACGGCCCGGGTGATCCGGAACCCTGCGACTACGCGATCAAGGCGATCCAAGAAGTCCTCGAAACCGACGTTCCGGTGTTTGGTATCTGCCTCGGCCATCAGCTGCTCGCCCTGGCCTCGGGCGCCAAGACGGTGAAAATGCCGAATGGCCACCACGGCGCCAACCACCCCGTGCAGGACCTGGACACCGGTGTGGTGATGATCACCAGTCAGAACCACGGTTTCGCGGTAGACGAGGCCAGCCTGCCAGGCAATCTGCGCGCGACGCACAAGTCGCTGTTCGATGGCACCCTGCAAGGCATCGAGCGCACCGACAAGGTTGCCTTCAGCTTCCAGGGCCACCCCGAGGCGAGTCCCGGACCACATGACGTGGCACCGCTGTTCGACCGCTTCATCGCTGCCATGGCCAAGCGCCGCTAAGCCCGCCGAGCACAGAATTCGAGAGAGACCATGCCAAAACGTACAGATATCAAAAGCATCCTGATCCTCGGCGCCGGCCCCATCGTCATCGGCCAGGCCTGCGAGTTCGACTACTCCGGCGCCCAGGCCTGCAAGGCGCTGAAGGAAGAAGGTTTCCGCGTCATCCTGGTGAACTCCAACCCGGCCACCATCATGACCGACCCGGCCATGGCCGACGCCACCTACATCGAACCGATCAAGTGGGCCACCGTCGCCAAGATCATCGAGAAGGAGCGCCCTGACGCGCTGTTGCCTACCATGGGTGGCCAGACTGCGCTGAACTGCGCGCTGGACCTGGAAAAGCACGGTGTACTGGAGAAGTTCGGCGTCGAAATGATCGGCGCCAACGCCGACACCATCGATAAGGCCGAGGACCGCTCGCGCTTCGACAAGGCGATGAAGAACATCGGCCTGGCCTGCCCGGTTTCGGGTATCGCGCACAACATGGACGAAGCCTACGGCGTGCTCGAGAAGGTCGGTTTCCCCTGCATCATCCGCCCCTCGTTCACCATGGGCGGCACCGGTGGCGGTATCGCCTACAACCGGGAAGAGTTCGAAGAGATCTGCGCCCGCGGCCTCGATCTGTCGCCGACCAGCGAACTGCTGATCGACGAGTCGCTGATCGGCTGGAAGGAATACGAGATGGAGGTGGTCCGCGACAAGAAGGACAACTGCATCATCGTCTGCGCCATCGAAAACTTCGACCCCATGGGCGTGCACACCGGTGACTCCATCACGGTCGCCCCGGCGCAGACCCTGACCGACAAGGAATACCAGATCCTGCGTAACGCCTCCCTGGCGGTGCTGCGCGAGATCGGCGTCGAGACCGGCGGTTCCAACGTGCAGTTCGGCATCTGCCCGAACACTGGGCGCATGGTCGTGATCGAGATGAACCCGCGCGTGTCGCGTTCATCGGCGCTGGCCTCCAAGGCCACCGGCTTCCCGATCGCCAAGATCGCGGCGAAGCTGGCGGTGGGCTATACCCTCGACGAGCTGCAGAACGACATTACCGGCGGACGCACCCCGGCGTCCTTCGAGCCGGCGATCGACTACGTCGTCACCAAGATCCCGCGTTTCGCCTTCGAGAAGTTCCCCAAGGCGGATGCGCGCCTGACTACCCAGATGAAATCCGTCGGCGAAGTCATGGCCATCGGTCGGACCTTCCAGGAATCCGTGCAGAAAGCGCTGCGCGGCCTTGAGGTCGGTGTATCCGGCTTCGATCCGAAGCTCGATCTGGCTGATCCGGAAAGCGAAAGCACGCTCAAGCGCGAGCTTACCGTGCCCGGCGCTGACCGTATCTGGTATCTGGCCGATGCCTTCCGTGCCGGCAAGACCGTCGCGGAGGTCTTCGACCTGACGCGTATCGACGAATGGTTCCTGGTGCAGATCGAGGATCTGATCAAGGAAGAGGAGCAGATCAAGACCCTGGGCCTGTCCAGCATCGATCGTGATGTGATGTACAAGCTCAAGCGCAAGGGCTTCTCCGATGCGCGTCTGGCCAAGCTGCTCGGGGTGACCGAGAAGAACCTGCGCGCTCACCGGCACAAGCTGAAAGTCCTGCCGGTCTACAAGCGCGTCGACACCTGCGCCGCCGAGTTCGCGACCGATACTGCCTACATGTATTCGACCTACGAGGAAGAGTGCGAGGCCAACCCGTCGAGCCGCGACAAGATCATGATTCTCGGCGGTGGCCCGAACCGTATCGGTCAGGGCATCGAGTTTGACTACTGCTGTGTGCATGCGGCCCTGGCGATGCGTGACGACGGTTACGAGACCATCATGGTCAACTGCAACCCGGAAACCGTTTCCACCGACTATGACACCTCGGATCGCCTGTACTTCGAGCCGGTGACGCTGGAAGACGTGCTGGAAATCGTCCGCGTCGAGCAGCCCAAGGGCGTGATCGTGCAGTACGGCGGCCAAACGCCACTGAAGCTGGCGCGTGCGCTGGAAGAAGCGGGCGTGCCGATCATTGGAACCAGTCCCGACGCCATCGATCGCGCCGAAGACCGCGAGCGTTTCCAGCAGATGGTCGAGCGCCTGAACCTGCGTCAGCCGCCGAACGCGACGGCGCGCAGCGAAGAAGAAGCCCTGGCTGCGTCCAAGGTCATCGGTTACCCGCTGGTGGTGCGTCCATCCTACGTACTGGGCGGCCGGGCGATGGAAATCGTCTACCAGGAAGAAGAGCTGCGTCGTTACATGCGCGAGGCGGTCAAGGTCTCCAACGACAGCCCGGTATTGCTCGACCACTTCCTCAACTGCGCGATCGAAGTCGATATCGATGCGGTGTGCGACGGCGAGCAAGTGGTGATCGGTGCGATCATGCAGCACATCGAACAGGCGGGCGTGCATTCCGGCGACTCGGCTTGCTCGCTGCCGCCATACTCGCTGCCGGCGCATATCCAGGACGAGATTCGCGATCAGGTCAAGAAGATGGCGCTGGAACTCGGCGTGGTCGGCTTGATGAACGTGCAGATGGCCGTGCAGGGCGAGGATATCTTCGTCATCGAAGTGAACCCGCGCGCCTCGCGTACCGTGCCTTTCGTGTCCAAGTGCATCGGCGTTTCGCTGGCGATGATTGCCGCACGCGTCATGGCGGGCAAAACGCTGGCAGAGGTTGGGCTGACGGAAGAAATCATTCCGAACTTCTACAGCGTCAAGGAAGCGGTTTTCCCGTTCGCCAAGTTCCCGGGCGTCGATCCGATCCTCGGCCCGGAGATGAAGTCCACCGGCGAGGTGATGGGTGTGGGCGACAGCTTCGCCGAAGCCTTCGCCAAGGCGCAGCTCGGCGCCAGCGAAATTCTGCCGAACAGCGGCTGTGCGTTCATCAGCGTGCGTGACGATGACAAGCCGCATGTTGCGCAGGTGGCACGTGATCTGATCGAACTCGGTTTCGAGGTCGTCGGCACGGCCGGCACGGCCAAGATCATCGAGGCGGCCGGACTGCCGGTGCGCCGTGTGAACAAGGTGACCGAAGGTCGTCCTCATGTCGTCGACATGATCAAAAATGACGAAGTCACCCTGATCATCAATACCACCGAGGGGCGTCAGTCCATCGCTGACTCCTACTCGATTCGTCGTAACGCCCTGCAGCACAAGATCTGCTGCACCACCACCCTGGCCGGTGGGCAGGCGATCTGTGAGGCGCTGAAGTTCGGTCCCGAGAAGACCGTGCGCCGCTTGCAGGATCTCCATGCAGGAATCAAGGCATGACTAAATACCCAATGACTGTCCAGGGCGCTCGCGCCCTGGAGGAAGAGCTCAAACATCTCAAAACCGAGTTGCGTCCGCAGATCACCCAGGCCATCGCCGAAGCTCGCGAGCTGGGCGACCTCAAGGAAAACGCCGAATACCATGCTGCTCGCGAGCAGCAGGGGATGGTGGAGGCGCGTATTCGAGACATCGAGGGCCGTCTGCAGAATGCTCAGGTCATCGACGTCGCGAGTATTCCGCATACCGGTAAGGTCATTTTCGGCACCACGGTGGAAATCGCCAATGTCGAGACTGACGAAACGGTGACCTACCAGATCGTCGGCGATGACGAATCCGATATCAAACGCGGCAAGTTGTCGGTCAGCTCACCCATCGCCCGGGCCCTTGTCGGCAAGGAGGAAGGTGACGTTGTGGCCGTGAAGACGCCCAGTGGCCTGGTCGAGTATGAAATCGTCGAGGTTCGTCATATCTGATCGCCACGCGATGCGCGCGGGCGTGATCAGCTGGCAGCTGGCCCAGACATTCTGGGTCGGCGGCCTCTGGCTGCTGCAATTCGTGATGCTGCCAGCGCTCGCCAAGTTCGGCTTGGCGCCGCTGCTGCTCGAGGAAATTGCGGGCGCGCTCAGGCCGTTACTGGTAGGGTTCGCTGCGTTCTGCGTGGCGCTTCAGGCGGTAGTGCTGATTCAGGTCGGCGGGTTACGCAGCCTCTGGCGAGATGTGCGTGGGCAGTTGCTGCTTGCGGTATTGCTGCTTGCGGCGAGCTATTTCGTAGTGAAGGCCAATGCCGTCGGGCCGGCCTACTGGTTGTTGTTCAGCTACCAGGTGATGGGTCTTTGTGGGCTGCTGCTGGTGTTGCAGGTCGCTCCCGGGCGAGAGCGATAGCGTAGTGCTGTGCTCGACGGCTCAGCCCTGAAAGCGATGCACGTTCGAGAGCTGCTTGTTGGCTTTCGGGTTTTTGCGATAAATCAACGCCATCTTGCCGATGGACTGGACCAGTTCGCAGCTGCCGATCTTGCAGAGTTCGTCCATCACCGCACGACGGTCATCGCGCTCGGTGATCCGCAGCTGAACCTTGATTAGCTCATGATCGCTCAGTGCACGGTCCAGTTCGGCCTGAACGCCTTCGGTCAGGCCATTCTCGGAGACGATCAAGACCGGCTTCAGGTGATGGCCGATGGATTTGTACTGTTTCTTCTGCTCGTTGGTGAGCGGCATAATTCGACCCTTGCGTCAGAACCCTTGAAAACGGCGGCTAGTGTAACTGACACACCTTGAGCCGCACAGATGAGGTAACAGCTTGGCACGCTCCAAGACCAGCCCGCGTTGGCTGAAAGAACATTTCGACGATCCCTATGTGAAGATGGCGCAGCGCGATGGCTATCGGTCCCGGGCGAGCTACAAGCTGCTTGAGATCCAGGAAAAGGATCGCATCCTGCGTCCCGGCATGACTGTCGTCGATCTCGGTGCCGCACCGGGTGGCTGGTCTCAGGTCACCAGCCGTGTGATCGGCGACCGCGGCAGGCTGATCGCATCCGATATCCTGCCGATGGATAGCATCGCCGACGTCACTTTCGTGCTTGGTGATTTCACGGAAGACGAGGTGTTTGCCGAAATTCTTCAGGCCATCGGCGATACGCAGGTGGACCTTGTGATTTCCGATATGGCCCCCAATATGAGTGGGGTGAAGGTTGCTGATCAGGCGAAGGCGATGTTCCTTTGCGAGCTGGCGCTGGATCTGGCCATGCGGGTATTGCGGCCAGGTGGCGATTTTCTGATAAAGATCTTCCAGGGAGAGGGCTTCGATGCCTACTTGAAAGAGGTTCGGCAGAATTTCGACAAGGTGCAAATGCGCAAACCCTTGTCCTCCAGGGATCGCTCGCGTGAACAGTATCTTCTGGCCCGTGGCTACCGCGCAGCTGGCAACGAGATGTCCGAGTCGCGGTCCTAACTGCAAATCGGGAGAAGAATCTCCGGGCAGACAGTAATCGCCCGGCTTTACCGACTAGCATGTTTCATATCGGGTTACAGACCAAGCTGCCCGTTCAGCGACGTTGTGTAGTAAGTTAGGCCGAGAGCGAAATGGCCGTCATGCAGGCTCCCGACAACAGGCCTGCTCTAGAGGGTAGTGAATTGAACGACATGGCGAAAAACCTGATTCTGTGGTTGATCATTGCCGCTGTCCTGGTGACGGTGATGAACAACTTTTCGAGCCCGACCGAGCCGCAGACGCTTAACTATTCCGACTTCATCGAGCAGGTGAAGGAAGGGCGAGTCGAGCGAGTGACGGTCGACGGCTATGTCATTACCGGCAAGCGTAGCGACGGCGAGACGTTCAAGACGATCCGACCGGCCATTCAGGACAACGGCTTGATCGGTGATCTGATCAACAACAATGTCGTGATCGAAGGTAAGCAGCCAGAGCAGCAGAGCATCTGGACACAGCTACTGGTCGCCAGCTTCCCGATTCTCGTGATCATCGCGGTTTTCATGTTCTTCATGCGCCAGATGCAGGGCGGTGCGGGCGGCAAGGGTGGGCCTATGAGCTTCGGCAAGAGCAAGGCGCGCCTGCTCTCCGAGGATCAGGTCAAGACCACCTTTGCCGATGTGGCTGGTTGTGACGAAGCCAAGGAAGAAGTTACCGAGCTGGTCGAGTTCCTTCGTGATCCGGGCAAGTTCCAGCGCCTCGGTGGCCGCATTCCGCGCGGTGTGCTGATGGTGGGCTCGCCGGGTACCGGTAAGACGCTGCTGGCCAAGGCGGTCGCTGGTGAAGCGAAGGTTCCTTTCTTCACCATTTCCGGTTCCGACTTCGTGGAAATGTTCGTCGGCGTCGGTGCCAGCCGTGTGCGCGACATGTTCGAGCAGGCCAAGAAGCATGCGCCCTGCATTATTTTCATCGACGAAATCGATGCGGTCGGTCGTCACCGTGGTGCCGGCCTGGGCGGCGGTCATGACGAGCGCGAGCAGACCCTCAACCAGTTGCTGGTGGAGATGGACGGCTTCGAGATGAACGACGGCATCATCGTCATCGCCGCGACCAACCGTCCGGACGTACTCGACCCCGCGCTGTTGCGCCCGGGGCGCTTCGATCGGCAGGTGGTGGTGGGGCTTCCGGATATCCGTGGCCGCGAGCAGATCCTGAAAGTACACATGCGCAAGGTTCCGCTTGGTGACAGCGTTGAACCGGCATTGATCGCGCGCGGCACGCCCGGTTTCTCGGGCGCCGATCTGGCCAACCTGGTCAACGAGGCTTCGTTGTTCGCCGCCCGCGCCGGTAAGCGTGTGGTGGAAATGAAGGAGTTCGAGCTGGCGAAAGACAAGATCATGATGGGCGCTGAGCGCAAATCCATGGTGATGTCGGAAAAAGAGCGCCTCAATACTGCGTACCACGAGGCGGGGCATGCCATCGTCGGGCGCGTCGTGCCGGAACATGACCCGGTCTATAAGGTATCGATCATTCCACGTGGTCGCGCGCTGGGTGTCACCATGTTCCTGCCGGAGGAGGACCGTTACAGCCTCTCCAAGCGTGCGTTGATCAGTCAGATCTGTTCGCTGTTCGGTGGGCGTATCGCCGAAGAGATGACGCTTGGTTTCGAAGGCGTGACCACTGGCGCATCCAACGACATCATGCGGGCCACCCAGTTGGCTCGAAACATGGTCACCAAGTGGGGGCTTTCCGAGAAACTCGGTCCGCTGATGTATGCCGAGGAAGAAGGCGAAGTATTCCTGGGTCGCAGTGCAGGTAGCCAACACGCCAACGTTTCTGGCGATACGGCGAAGCTGATCGACCTTGAGGTTCGCAGCATCATCGACCAGTGCTATGGCACGGCCAAGCAGATCCTGGCCGATAACCGCGACAAGCTGGACCTGATGGCCGAGACGCTGATGAAATACGAGACCATCGACTCCGATCAGATCGATGACATCATGGCCGGCCGCACACCTCGCGAGCCTCGTGATTGGCAGGATGGCTCCGGGTCTACTGGCACACCCGTGCAGCCCGAAAATGGGCGTCCGCAAACGCCGATCGGTGGTCCTGCCGGCGAGCACTAAGCCAAGGCTTCGTTAATGACCGAACCGTTGCATCCAGCCCGGCTACCTTGTGGTAGCCGGGTTCTTGATTTATCGCGCCCTCACGTCATGGGCATTCTCAACGTTACGCCTGACTCCTTTTCCGATGGCGGTCAGCACGTCGGTGTCGATGCCGCTTTGCGTCATGCTGAGCGGATGATCGCGGCTGGCGCGACGCTGGTCGACGTTGGTGGGGAGTCCACCCGCCCAGGCGCGCGCGCCGTTTCACCGATCGAGGAGCTCGAACGGGTGGCGCCGGTGGTCGAGGCGATCGCTCGCGAGCTCGATGTGGTGATCTCGGTTGATACCTCCACGCCAGCCGTGATTCGCGAAAGTGCACGACTCGGCGCCGGCCTAATCAACGATGTCCGTTCGCTCTCTCGTGACGGCGCGCTGGACGCCGCTGCCGACACTGGCCTGCCGGTGTGCTTGATGCACATGCAGGGCGAGCCTTCCAACATGCAAAACGATCCGCGCTATGACGACGTGACGGTCGAAGTGTTGGCATTTCTTCGTGAGCGGATGGCGGTTTGTGTGGCTGCGGGCATCGCTGCTGAGCGGATTGTTCTCGATCCGGGCTTTGGCTTTGCAAAAAACCTGTCGCACAATCTCAGTCTGTTCAAGCATATGGGGCAGCTGCACGCATTGGGGCGACCTTTGCTGGTAGGTGTCTCGCGAAAGAGCATGATCGGGCAGACGCTGGGACGTGATGTGGCGCATCGCCTGTCTGGAAGCCTGGCGCTCGCTGCGTTGGCTGTTGCCAATGGTGCTCGCATTTTGCGCGTGCATGACGTGGCGGAAACCGTCGATGTGGTTCGAATGATTGCCGCGGTGCAAGCGGCCGAATAGGGATTTTTATGGGTAGAAAATATTTTGGCACCGATGGCATTCGTGGCCATGTAGGGCAGTTCCCGATTACACCGGACTTCATGCTCAAGCTTGGCTGGGCCGCCGGGATGGCTTTTCGCAAGCACGGCAAGTGCCGGATCCTGATCGGTAAGGACACTCGTATCTCCGGATACATGTTCGAGTCGGCGCTGCAGGCGGGGCTTTCGGCGGCCGGTGCGGACGTGTTGCTGCTTGGGCCCATGCCTACACCTGCGGTGGCCTATCTGACTCGAACCTTCCATGCCGACGCAGGGATCGTGATCAGCGCTTCGCACAATCCTCATTATGACAACGGCATCAAGTTCTTTTCCGGGCGGGGTACGAAGCTGCCGGACGAGGTTGAGCTGATGATCGAAGAGTTGCTGGATACGCCAATGACGGTCGTGGAATCGGCGAAGCTGGGCAAGGCTTCGCGGATCAACGATGCCGCTGGGCGCTACATCGAATTCTGCAAAAGCAGTGTGCCCACCAGCACCGACTTCTCTGGTATGAAAATCGTGCTCGATTGCGCTCATGGCGCAACCTACAAGGTGGCGCCCAGTGTCTTCCGCGAGCTTGGCGCTGAGGTGGTGGTGACCGCGGCGCAGCCGGATGGCTTGAATATCAATGCCGAGGTCGGTTCGACGCACGTGGCGCAGTTGCAAAAGGCAGTGGTCGAGCAGGGGGCTGATCTCGGGATCGCCTTCGACGGCGATGGCGATCGCGTCATGATGGTCGACCATACCGGTGCCCAGGTCGATGGCGACGAGCTGCTCTATATCATCGCGACCGATCTTCAGGATCGTGGCCGCCTGACGGGTGGCGTGGTCGGCACGCTGATGAGCAATCTGGGGCTCGAGCTGGCCTTGAAGGACCGCGACATTCCATTCGTTCGGGCCAAGGTCGGCGACCGCTATGTGATGGCCGAAATGCTTGAGCGTGACTGGGTGCTCGGGGGTGAGAATTCCGGGCACATCGTCTGCGCGCAGCATGTTTCGACAGGTGACGCGATTATCGCGGCGCTGCAGGTGGTACTTGCGTTGAGGCGGCGCGGTCACAGCCTGGCGCAGGAGCGCCTGGTTTGGAAAAAGTGTCCACAGGTCCTGATCAACGTGCGTTTCGCTGGCGATCGAGACCCCATTTCTCACCCGCAGGTCCAGGCGGTCTGTGACAGCGTCACAGGGCGCATGGCCGGCCGTGGCCGCGTCCTGTTGCGCAAGTCGGGTACAGAGCCCCTGGTGCGAGTCATGGTCGAGGGTGATGACGAGGAGCAGGTCCGTTCCTACGCCGAAGAGCTGGCGAATGCAGTCACTGAAGTTTGTGTGTGATTGGCGCTTGCCAGGTCTGTTTTCGTTGAGTACCATCTGCGCCCACTTTGACCGACGAGGTAAAGCATGCGTCGCCCCCTGGTAGCTGGTAACTGGAAGATGAACGGTACCCGCGCCAGCGTCGCAGAGCTGATCGAGGCGCTTCGCGAGCAGGACTTGCCGGCCGCGGTCGAGGTAGCTGTTTTCCCGTCCTGCCTGCACTTGGTGCAGGTAGTTAGCGGTCTTGAGGGCAAGGCGATTGCCGTAGGTGCTCAGGATTGCGCCGCTGAGAATGGCTTCGGAGCCCTAACGGGCGAAGAGTCTGCTGCTCAGCTGGCTGATGCGGGGTGCGGGTGGGTACTGGTTGGTCACTCGGAGCGACGCCTGCTTCTGGGCGAAAGCGACGAGACGGTAAGCCGAAAATTCAAGGCGGCGCTGGAGAGCGGTATGACTCCGGTGCTGTGTCTGGGCGAGACGCTGGAACAGCGTCAATCCGGGCAGACCCTGGAAGTGGTTGGACGGCAGTTGGCATTTGTCGTGGCTGACGCCGGAATAGCCGCTTTCGAAAAGGCGGTTGTGGCATACGAGCCGGTCTGGGCGATAGGCTCGGGGCTCACCGCAACGCCTGGGCAGGCTCAGGAAGTGCATGCTGCCATTCGGGCTCAGCTGGCACGAGAGAGTCAAAGCGTCGCTGCGCAGGTGCGTCTCTTGTACGGCGGCAGCGTGAAGGCGGATAACGCCGCTGAGCTGTTCGGGATGGCGGATATCGATGGGGGGCTTATCGGTGGTGCCTCTCTGAAAGCGAATGATTTCGGTGCGATCTGTCGCGCCGCAGGGAACTGATCAGATGTTGCAGACTGTTGTGATTGTGGTGCATCTGCTGGTTGCCATTGGTGTGGTTGTGCTGGTGTTGCTACAGCAAGGAAAGGGTGCGGATGCCGGCGCGTCATTCGGTTCGGGAGCTTCGGCAACCGTATTCGGAAGCCAAGGTTCTGCTACCTTTCTTAGTCGGTTTACTGCTATACTTGCTGGCGTTTTTTTCCTGACCAGCTTGGGTTTGGGGTTCTTCGCGACGCGTCAGGCCGAGCAGGTTTCTCAGGCGGGCTTGCCGGATCCGGCAGTGCTGGAAGTGCCAGTTAGCAAGCCGGCAGTCGAGGATGTTCCTGTCTTGGAGTCGGCTCCGGCCGCGCCGAGTGCAGACGAAGTACCGCAAGTCGAAAAGCAGCAGTGATACAGGTTTTTGCCGAGGTGGTGGAATTGGTAGACACGCTACCTTGAGGTGGTAGTGGCCATAGGCTGTAGGGGTTCGAGTCCCCTCCTCGGTACCAAACAAGCAGGCCCGCAGACGCGGGCTTTCTTGTTTTTAGTGTTTGGGTTGACCTATTTTTGGCGCGGTCGTATAATTCGTGCCCAGTTTGACGCGGGGTGGAGCAGTCTGGTAGCTCGTCGGGCTCATAACCCGAAGGTCGTTGGTTCAAATCCAGCCCCCGCAACCAGTTGATGAAAGCCCCTGTTAAGGGGCTTTTTATTAGCTTCAAGCCAGGTCGCCGGCATCTACAGGCGATCATCAGGGATGGGCGTTTCGCCCATTTTTCATTTGTACGGCATGCACGAGGACTTCGATGTCGAGCAAGCTAGAACAGTTGCAGGCCTTGTTGGCCCCGGTGGTCGAGGCGCTTGGCTATCAATGCTGGGGTGTCGAGTTTATTTCACAAGGCCGACATTCCTTGCTGAGGGTCTATATCGATCATCCGGATGGAATCCTTGTCGATGACTGTGAAAAGGTCAGCCGCCAGTTGAGTGGTGTTCTCGACGTTGAAGATCCGATCAGTTCCGATTACACGCTTGAAGTGTCCTCGCCTGGTATGGATCGACCGCTGTTCACCCTTGAGCAGTACGCGGCGCATGTCGGTGATCAGGTCAAAATAAGGCTGCGCTCGCCCTTCGAGGGCCGGCGCAATTTCCAGGGTCTTCTCCGCGGGGTCGAGGAGCAGGATGTGGTGGTGCTGGTCGATGACCACGAATACCTGTTGCCGATCGATATGATTGACAAGACCAACATAATCCCCCGTTTTGAGTGAATCGCGGATCCCGCGGACCCCAATGGATTGCGAAAGGCGAGGCGTACGATGAGCAAAGAAGTACTGCTGGTTGTGGAGTCGGTATCCAATGAAAAAGGCGTACCGGCCGGTGTGATCTTCGAGGCATTGGAGCTGGCGTTGGCCACGGCTACCAAGAAGCGCTTCGAGGATGAGGTGGACCTGCGAGTCGAGATCAATCGGCAGAATGGCAGCTACGAAACATTTCGTCGCTGGACCGTCGTTGAGGAAGAAGACTTCGACGACCCGGCCCACCAACTGACCGTCGACATGAAGCAGGCCCAGGAGGCCCACGCGAAGGTCGGCGACGTTCTGGAAGAAAAGATCGAGTCGATCGAATTCGGACGTATCGCTGCCCAGACCGCCAAACAGGTCATCGTGCAGAAGGTGCGCGAGGCCGAGCGGGCCCAGGTGGTCGAGGCTTATCGTGATCGCCTTGGGGAAATCATCTCCGGCACCGTGAAGAAGGTCACCCGCGACAGCGTCATCGTTGACCTTGGTAACAACGCCGAGGCATTGCTGGCACGCGAAGATATCATCGCCCGCGAGACCTTCCGCGTTGGCGCTCGGGTACGTGCGCTGCTCAAGGAAATCCGCACCGAGAATCGCGGCCCGCAGCTGATCCTGTCGCGCACCGCGCCGCAGATGTTGATCGAGTTGTTCCGTATCGAGGTGCCGGAAATCGCCGAAGGACTAATCGAGGTGATGGGCGCATCGCGTGACCCGGGCTCACGGGCCAAGATCGCCGTGCGGTCGAAGGACAAGCGCATCGATCCGCAGGGTGCCTGCATCGGTATGCGCGGGTCGCGCGTCCAGGCGGTATCCGGAGAGATCGGTGGAGAGCGTGTCGACATCGTCCTCTGGGACGAGAACCCTGCTCAGTTCGTCATCAATGCCATGGCGCCGGCTGAAGTGGCCGCCATCATCGTCGACGAGGATGCGCACGCGATGGATATCGCGGTCGGTGAAGACAACCTGGCCCAAGCGATCGGTCGAGGCGGTCAGAACGTGCGTCTCGCCAGTCAGCTGACCGGCTGGACGCTGAACGTGATGACCGAAGCCGATATCCAGACCAAGCAGCAGGAAGAAACCGGCGACATCCTGCGTAATTTCATCGACGAGCTGGATGTCGATGAAGAGTTAGCTCAAGTACTGGTCGAGGAAGGTTTTACTTCGCTCGAAGAGATTGCCTACGTCCCAATGGAGGAAATGCTCGGCATCGAAGGCTTCGACGAAGATATCGTCAATGAGCTGCGAACCCGCGCCAAGGATCGCCTGCTGACAAAAGCGATCGCAACGGAAGAAAAACTGGCAGACGCCCAGCCAGCCGAGGATTTGCTCGAGCTGGATGGCATGAACAAGGAACTGGCGGTCGAGTTGGCAATGCGGGGTGTCATTACCCGCGAAGACCTGGCCGAGCAGTCGATTGACGACCTGCTCGACATAGACGGCATAGATCAAGAGCGTGCCGGCAAGCTGATCATGGCCGCCCGAGCCCATTGGTTCGAGTAAGTAATTAGCGGCCTGAGGAGAGAGATGCATGACGCAAGTCACGGTGAAAGAACTGGCCCAGGTGGTCGACACACCGGTCGAGCGACTGCTGCAGCAGATGCGTGAGGCAGGACTGTCGCACACCAGCGCCGAGCAAGTAGTGACCGATAACGAAAAGCAGGCCCTGTTGGCGCACCTCAAGAGCAGCCACGGGGCCAAGGTGGACGAGCCGCGCAAGATCACACTGCAGCGCAAGACCACGACCAAGTTGAAGGTCGGTGGCAGCAAGACCATCAGCGTCGAAGTTCGTAAGAAAAAGACCTTCGTCAAGCGTAGCCCTGACGAGATCGAAGCCGAGAAGCAGCGCGAGCTTGAAGAGCAGCGCGCCGCCGAAGAATCGGCTCGGCAGAAGGCTGCCGAGGAGGCGCGACTGCGCGCGGAGGAAGAAGCTCGGCTTCAGGCCGAAGCGCAAGCGGCTGCCCAGGCGCAACAGGCGCCGGCTGCCGCGTCCGAAGAGCCTGCATCTGCATCTGCAGCAGCAGAAGCCGAGCCCGCCCCGGTCGTTCCTGCCGCCCCTGTCGAGGAGCGCAAGAAGGACGAGCCGCGCCGGTCGGACAAGGCGCGTAGCGATGATGACGAGCGTCGTGATCGCAAGCAGGCGCAGCATCGCCCATCGCTGAAGACCAAGGCTCCGCTTTCGCGCACCGTGCGCAGTGGCGAAGACGATGCCGACGGGTTCCGTCGCGGCGGGCGCGGCAAGTCGAAACTGAAGAAGCGCAATGCGCACGGCTTCCAGAGCCCGACCGGCCCGATCGTTCGCGAAGTCGCGATTGGCGAGACCATCACCGTCGGGGATCTGGCGCAGCAGATGTCGGTCAAGGCTGCCGAAGTCATCAAGTTCATGTTCAAGATGGGCAGTCCGGTCACCATCAACCAGGTGCTGGATCAGGAAACGGCCCAGTTGATTGCCGAAGAGCTTGGACACAAGGTCAAGCTGGTCAGCGACAACGCCCTGGAAGAGCAACTGGCTGAGCTGCTGAAGTTCGAAGGCGAGGCGATCACGCGTGCGCCGGTGGTCACCGTCATGGGTCACGTCGACCACGGTAAGACCTCGCTGCTCGACTATATCCGTCGGGCCAAGGTCGCTGCCGGAGAAGCCGGTGGTATTACCCAGCACATCGGTGCTTATCACGTCGAGACCGATCGCGGCATGGTCACCTTCCTCGATACACCCGGCCACGCCGCGTTCACCGCGATGCGTGCCCGCGGGGCGCAGGCGACCGATATCGTGATTCTGGTTGTGGCGGCCGATGATGGCGTGATGCCACAGACCATCGAGGCGATCCAGCATGCCAAGGCTGCCGGTGTTCCGCTGGTGGTCGCGGTGAACAAGATCGACAAGCCGGGCGCCGATCTCGATAGGATCCGCAGCGAGCTGTCCGTTCACGAAGTGACTTCGGAAGAGTGGGGCGGTGACACGCCTTTCGTTCCGGTTTCCGCGAAGATGGGTACCGGCGTCGACGAACTGCTCGAAGCCGTGCTGCTGCAAGCCGAGATTCTCGAACTCACCGCGACACCTTCGGCGCCTGGCCGCGGTGTGGTAGTGGAGTCGCGCCTCGATAAAGGGCGTGGCCCGGTCGCTACGGTCCTGGTTCAGGACGGTACCCTGCGTCAGGGCGACATGGCGCTGGTCGGCTCGAACTACGGCCGTATTCGCGCGATGCTCGACGAGAACGGCAAGCCGATCAAGGAAGCCGGCCCGTCGATTCCGGTCGAGATCCTCGGTCTCGACGGTACGCCTGATGCCGGCGACGAGCTCAGCGTGCTGGCTGATGAGAAGAAGGCGCGCGAAGTGGCCTTGTTCCGTCAGGGCAAGTTCCGTGAAGTGAAACTGGCCCGTGCGCATGCCGGCAAGCTGGAAAACATCTTCGAGAACATGGGGCAGGAAGAGAAGAAGACGCTCAACATCGTCCTCAAATCCGACGTCCGTGGTTCGCTCGAGGCGCTGCAGGGCTCGCTCAGCAGCCTGGGTAACGATGAGGTCCAGGTACGTGTTATCGGCGGCGGTGTCGGTGGTATCACCGAGAGCGACGCCAACCTGGCGCTGGCGTCGAATGCCGTTCTGTTCGGCTTCAACGTGCGTGCCGACGCAGGTGCGCGCAAGATTGTCGAGCAAGAAGGCCTGGATCTGCGTTACTACAACGTGATCTACGACATCATCGAAGACGTCAAGAAGGCACTGACCGGGATGCTGGGCAGCGACGTTCGCGAGAACATCCTGGGCATCGCCGAGGTCCGTGATGTGTTCCGTTCGCCGAAGTTCGGTGCCGTCGCAGGCTGCATGGTCATCGAAGGCATGGTGCATCGCAACCGCCCGATTCGCGTACTGCGCGACGACGTGGTGATCTTCGAGGGCGAGCTGGAATCGCTGCGCCGCTTCAAGGACGACGTTGCCGAAGTGCGCGCCGGCATGGAGTGCGGTATTGCGGTGAAGAGCTACAACGACGTCAAGGCTGGCGACAAGATCGAAGTGTTCGAGAAGGTCGAAGTGGCACGTTCGCTCTAAGCGGCTCCAAGCTACAGACGGCAGGCTTCAGGCAGTGATTGAACACGCTGCTTGAGCTTGCCGTTTGTTTTTCTGTTTTGTTTTAGCCTGCGGCTTGAAGCCCGCAGCCTGTAGCCGGGGTCCTTTATGGCCAAAGAATTCAGCCGTACCCAGCGTATTGGCGACCAGATGCAGCGCGAGTTGGCGTTGCTGATACAACGAGAAGTAAAGGATCCGCGGCTGGGGCTGGTCACCATTACCGCCGTCGAAGTCAGTCGCGATCTGTCCCATGCCAAGGTGTTCATCACCATCATGGGCAAGGACGATGACGAGGACGCGGTCAAAGCCAACCTCAAAATTCTCAACGAGGCCGGTGGTTTCCTGCGGATGCAGTTGGGCAAAGCGATGAAACTGCGCACCGTACCTCAGCTGCATTTCAACTATGACGCCAGCGTACGGCGTGGCGTAGAGCTTACGTCGCTGATCGAGCGGGCAATGGCTGAAGATCGCAAGCACAGCGATGACGTCGGAGAGTAAGGGTGGCTCAGGTAAAACGCGTTCGCCGCTCAGTCAGTGGCATCATTCTTCTCGACAAGCCGCGTGGGTTCACCTCCAATGCGGCGCTACAGAAAGTCCGCTGGCTTCTCAATGCCGAAAAAGCGGGGCATACCGGAAGCCTGGATCCACTCGCAACCGGCGTTCTGCCGTTGTGTTTCGGCGAGGCCACGAAGTTTTCACAGTATTTGCTCGATGCCGACAAGGGTTATGAAACCGTTGCCCAGCTTGGCGTCACCACCAGCACTGCGGATGCCGAGGGCGAGGTGCTCGAGCGCAAGCCTGTCGCAGTGACCCAGGCGAAGCTCGAAGCGGTACTGCCGGCGTTTCGGGGCGACCTGCAGCAGATCCCGCCGATGTACTCGGCGCTCAAGCGCGACGGCCAGCCGCTGTACAAGCTGGCGCGTGCTGGGGAAGTAGTGGAGCGAGAGCCACGTTCTGTTAATATTGCGCGCTTGGATCTGCTGTCTCTGGACGCCGACAGGGCTCGCCTCGCGGTGAGCTGCAGCAAAGGCACCTACATTCGTACGCTGGTCGAAGACATCGGCCGCGAACTGGGTTGTGGTGCGCACGTTGCCGAGCTGCGTCGGACCCAGGCCGGGCCTTTCGATCTGACCCAGACAGTCAGCCTCGAAGCGCTCGAGCAGGCTCATGCAGAAGGTGGGGCGGAAGCGGTAGACGCTTTCCTCAAGCCGGTCGACAGCGGGCTGGAACACTGGCCGCTGCTGCAGTTGTCAGAACATAGTGCTTTTTACTGGCTGCATGGGCAGCCGGTGCGTGCACCGGAAGCGCCGAAATTCGGCATGCTGCGTGTGCAAGATCATAACGGCCGCTTCATCGGTATCGGTGAAGTGAGCGAAGACGGGCGCATCGCGCCGCGTCGTTTGATTCGGTCGGAATGACCGATGCGCCCACCGTTTCGGCGGCGGGCGTGACGAGGGTGGCTGTCGGCAGGCACGGTCATGCCTCTTTTTAAAAAAAACGGGATACGTCCCGGCCTGTTCATAGAAGGAGCCCATCATGGCACTTAGCGTTGAAGAAAAAGCCCAGATCGTTGACGAGTACAAGCAAGGTGAAGGCGACACCGGTTCTCCGGAAGTCCAGGTTGCCCTGCTGACCGCCAACATCAACAAGCTGCAAGGTCACTTCAAGGCCAACGGCAAAGATCACCACTCCCGTCGTGGTCTGATCCGCATGGTCAACCAGCGTCGTAAGCTGCTGGATTACCTGAAGGGCAAGGACACCACTCGTTACAGCGCTCTGATTGGTCGTCTGGGTCTGCGTCGCTAAGCGATGCTGACGCGAAGCTGAATGCCGAAGCTGGAAGTGGGCTAGCCCCGCTTCCAGCTTTTGCCTTTCAGAAGCGCGTATTTCGGACAGCGGCAGGGTTCGATACCCGTCACTGCCCAAGAATTTGCGACAAGCGCCCGGCGTGAGGCTCTGCCCGTAGGGCGCAGATAACGATTCCCCCAAGGCAACATAGAGAAGGAACCACCGTGAACCCGGTTATCAAGAAATTTCAGTTCGGTCAGTCGACCGTAACCCTCGAGACTGGCCGCGTCGCCCGTCAGGCCTCCGGCGCTGTGCTGGTATCCGTCGACGACGACGTCACCGTGCTGGTGACCGTGGTCGGCGCCAAGACCGCCGATCCGAGCAAGGGCTTCTTCCCGCTCTCGGTCCATTACCAGGAAAAAACCTACGCAGCCGGCAAGATCCCTGGCGGCTTCTTCAAGCGTGAAGCGCGCCCCTCCGAAAAGGAAACGCTGACCTCGCGCCTGATCGACCGTCCGATCCGCCCGCTATTCCCGGAAGGCTTCCAGAACGAAGTCCAGGTCATCTGCACCGTCGTTTCGACCAGCAAGAAGACCGATCCGGACATCGCCGCAATGATCGGTACGTCCGCCGCACTGGCCATCTCCGGCATTCCGTTCAACGGCCCGATCGGCGCCGCGCGCGTGGCGTTCCACCCGGAAACCGGCTACCTGCTGAACCCGAACTACGAGCAGCTCAAGGCCTCCAGCCTGGACATGGTCGTGGCCGGCACCAAGGACGCCGTGCTGATGGTCGAATCCGAGGCCAAGGAGCTGACCGAAGACCAGATGCTGGGCGCCGTGCTGTTTGCCCACGACGAGTTCCAGGCCGTGATCCAGGCCGTGAACGAACTGGCTGCCGAAGCCGCCAAGCCCACCTGGGACTGGCAGCCGAAAGCCGAGAACACCGCGCTGCTCGATGCGATCCGCAGCGAGTTCGGCGAGCAGATTTCCCAGGCCTACACCATCATCGTCAAGCAGGACCGCTATGCGCGTCTGGGCGAGCTGCGTGAGCAGATCGTCGCCAAGTTCGCCAGCGAAGAAGGCCAGCCTTCGGCTTCCGAGGTCAAGGAAGCCTTCGGCGAGATCGAGTACCGCATCGTTCGCGAGAACATCGTCAACGGCAAGCCGCGCATCGACGGTCGCGACACCCGTACCGTGCGTCCGCTGAATATCGAAGTTGGCGTGCTGCCGAAAACCCACGGTTCGGCGCTGTTCACTCGCGGTGAAACCCAGGCGCTGGTCGTCGCTACGCTGGGCACCGCACGCGACGCCCAACTGCTCGACACCCTGGAAGGCGAAAAGCGCGATGCCTTCATGCTGCATTACAACTTCCCACCGTACTCGGTCGGTGAATGTGGCCGCATGGGCGCAACCGGGCGCCGCGAAATCGGTCATGGTCGCCTGGCGCGTCGTGGCGTCGCGGCCATGCTGCCGAGCGCTGACGAGTTTCCGTACACCGTCCGCGTCGTATCGGAAATCACCGAATCCAACGGTTCCAGCTCCATGGCGTCCGTCTGTGGTGCCTCGCTGGCGCTGATGGATGCGGGCGTGCCGATGAAGGCGCCGGTCGCCGGCATCGCCATGGGCCTGGTCAAGGAAGGCGAGAAGTTCGCCGTTCTGACCGACATCCTGGGTGACGAAGACCACCTCGGCGACATGGACTTCAAGGTAGCCGGTACTGTCAAAGGCGTGACCGCACTGCAGATGGACATTAAGATCCAGGGCATCACCGAGGAGATCATGGAGATCGCCCTGGGCCAGGCCCTGGAAGCGCGCCAGAACATCCTCGGCCAGATGAACCAGGTCATCGCGCAGTCGCGCACCGAGCTGTCGGCCAACGCACCGACCATGATTGCCATGAAGATCGATCAGGACAAGATCCGCGACGTGATCGGCAAGGGCGGCGCCACCATTCGCAGCATCTGCGAAGAGACCAAGGCCTCGATCGACATCGAGGACGACGGTTCGATCAAGATCTTCGGCGAGACCAAGGAAGCCGCTGAGGCTGCCAAGCAGCGCGTACTGGGCATCACCGCCGAGGCCGAGATCGGCAAGATTTACGTGGGCAAGGTCGAGCGCATTGTCGACTTCGGCGCCTTCGTCAACATCCTGCCGGGCAAGGACGGTCTGGTGCATATTTCGATGCTGAGCGATCAGCGCGTCGAGAAGGTCACCGACGTTCTCAAGGAAGGCCAGGAAGTGAAGGTTCTGGTGCTGGACGTGGACAACCGTGGCCGTATCAAGCTGTCCATCAAGGACGTGGCGGCCGCCGAGGCGTCCGGCGCCTGATCTGCCGGCGTAACGAAAAGAGCCCTTCGGGGCTCTTTTTTTTGGCCTGTGGTCAGCGGAGCGAACCGAAACGAGCTACGCAGCATTGCACTCTGCACGCCTCGGTTGAGCGAAACATGCAGAGTGCTAGTGGCCAAGCGACATTGTTGTCTAGTTAACATATTGATTTTAAAGTTGTTTTAGATATCAATGCTGTTGGCATGCCGCTTGCGATGTATATGCTGACTCTGCGGCAGGACTGTGCCGCAGCGACCATGAGAAACAGGAGTGCTATCCATGAACAAGATCCAGACCTCTATTACCGCTGCCACCATCGCCACCGCTTTGAGCTTGCCGCTGGCAGGGGCTGCGTTCGCTGACGTCACGCCTGCACTGAGCGACGCCCAACCGATGATGTTGGCCGCCACCGACAGCGACTTGGAAAACTCCGCCGAGCGCACCGCTAACGAAGCCGGTGAAGTCATGTCCGACACCTGGATCACCACCAAGGTCAAATCCGCCTTGTTGGCAGGCGACTCGACGCCCGGCATGAAGATCGAAGTTGAAACCAACGACGGTGTCGTCTCGCTGTCTGGCACCGTAGCCAGCGAAGCGCAGCGTGAGATGGCGATCAACAAGGCCAAGGGCATCGAAGGCGTCAAAGATGTCTCCGCCGATGGCCTGAAAGCAGTCGACTGATACCGCACCGCTGGTGCCGAAACCCGCTGCTTGCAGCGGGTTTTTTTTATTGGCGTTCGCTGTCGATCCGGGTGAGACGATTCCCTTCGAAGCGCAGGAAGTGGTACATGCCGTTGGTTGGCCCGTAGGTCCATTCTTCAACAGGCACTTCGTGGCGGAACCCGTAGTCGTCGATGGTTTCGCGGTACCCGGTCAGGGCGCGAGCCGATGGCTCGCCGCATTTGGCGGCCACCTCGGCGGTCGTGGCCTGCAGGCTGACCAGGGTACTGCGGCAGCGGAAGGTCGATGATGCAGCGGCCTCCACCGCGCCGAACGCCAGGAGCAACATCGTCAACAGGACGGCTGTCGGCTTCATCGGGTGGTCCCCCGCTCAATGCGCACGACGGGTTTCGATCTGGACCAGGCGGTTGCCTTCGAAGGTCAGGATGCTGAACACTCCGTTTCGTGGCCCGTAGACCCATTCCTCACGTGCCATTTCGCGCCGCTCGTTAGCGCTCAGCGTGTAGCCGACAAAGTCTCGCTGCTGCGGCTCGCCGCACTTGCGCTCGACTTCGAACGCTCGGTCGCCGGTGCTAACCAGATCACTGCCGCAGCGCAGGCTCTCCGCAGAGGCAACCACCGGGCTCAGCAGGACGATCCCCAGCAGGGCAGCCAACTGGCTGGGCTTCGTTACGTCGCGCTTCATTCGGCCTCCAGGTGCAGCACAGTCGACACATCCTGGCCTTCGGGCGCTTCGGTAATGCCGGTGTCGAGCAGGTAAACGCGGTCGGCTGCCAGTTGGGCGCCATCGACCAGATAGTCCTTGATGCTGGCCGCACGCTCCCGACTCAGCCGTCGTAATAGTGCGGTGCTGCTCGCGCGGCTGTCGAGGATTGCCTGGCGGAGGAGTCCGGTGCGAGTGTCTTCGTCCAGCTGTTGCCATTCGCTCGGTGGTTGCTGCTGCAAACGGCTGCGGTAGATTCCCTCGAGCATGGCGCTTTTCTCCTCCTCGCCGATCTGCAGCTCCGCGGCGTCGGCGGGTACCTTGTCACCGCGCCGTTGCAGTACCTTGTACCAGGTCTGCTGATATTCACGTTGCAGCCACTGCTCGGCAAGCAACGGGCCATCGAGTGTCGGGGCGCTCCTGCCTTCGACCTCCAGGCGCAGTACGGGGCGCTCCTTGAGGGCCGCCGCCAGGGCGTCGAGTCGACTGCGCGCGTCCCGGTTCAGTTCGCTGCTGCCTGGCGCAAATGGAATCTCACTGAGGTCGGCCTGTTCGTGTCCGACCAGCCCACCGAGAAACTTGAACGGCGACTTCACCGCTCGCACCACCAGATTACGTAGCGTCTGCCAGACGATAGGCATTACGTCGAACTGTGGGTTTTTCAGGTCACCCTGCACCGGGAGCTTGAGGGCGATGGTGCCGCTGCTGTCCTTCAACAGGGCGACGGCCAGGCGGACTGGCAAGTCCACCGCCTGCTCACTGTCGACCTTCTCGCCTAGCTGCAGCTGCTCCAGCACCACTTCGTTCTCGGCGTTCAGCTGGCCCTGCTGAATACGGTAATGGAGATCGAGATTGAGGCGGCCCTTGCGGATACGGTAACCGGCGAACTTGGCCGAATATGGCGACAGGGTGGTCAGCTCGACCCGGCGGAAGCGGGTCGCGATATCCAGGCTTTGCAGCGGGTCGAACGGCGTCAGGCTCCCCTCGATGCTCACGGGCGCGTACCGGTCCACCTTGCCTTTGATGTCGACGCTGGCTGCGCTGTGCTGCCGATTGTCGAGGGTGCCGATGTGGCCTTCCAATTGCTGGATTGCCGTGATGAACGGGGGGCGCAAGCTCAGATCAGAGAAATTGGCCGAGCCATCGGCGATCCGAATGCCGCCGATGCGCAGCGCAAAGGGACTCGCGGGCGCTTGTGGCGCGTCCGGCTGCGTGGCAGGTGGCGCAGCTTGCTCGGGATCTGGCGCGGATTTGTCGACCAGCAGGTCGTTGATATTGGTGGTCAGGTCTGGGTTGATGATGAAGCGGGCATAGGGCTGCTCCAGATCGATCCCGGCGATTTGCAGGTCGTTCGGGTAGCGGTAGTCCAGGCCGTCCAGCTTGAGCGAGCGCCATTTCAGGAAATCGCGCTCCTGGATCGTGTCCAGGGTGTGTAGCTGGGAGATTTCCGCAGACCCGCCAACATGCAGGGCGAGGGGGGCGGTGCCTTCGAGTTCGACGGAGAGCTGGCTGGCCAGCAGTCCGCTGCGCAACTCCAGATGAACGAAGGGGGTCAGGTAGGGCTGCGCCAGGCGCAGGTCGATACCCTGCAGCGTCAAGTCGAACTGGCCCTGCATCGGAGCCAATGCCAGCTGCCCTTCGGCGCTCAGCGAGCCCTGTTTGCCGATCTCGGTGGCCAGTTTGAGCTCCATCGGGGTGTCGCCGCGGCTGTCGAAATGCTGGACGTCGAGGTCAAGTGGCCCGACGTCGAGTTCGACATCCTCATTGGGCACGTGATCAGCCAAGTGCAGCTGATAGTCCCGCAGCTGCGCATCTTCCAGCAGGATGCGCCACGGTTGCGCTGCTGACTCAGGCGCCACGGCCTGCGGCGTGTCCGGACGGGGCTGGTCCGCCGCTGTGTTCGTTGGTCTGTCGGGTGACGGCGCATCGGCTTGATCCGCCAGCAGGCGTTGCCAGTTGAGTTGTCCGTCGGCTTCACGTACCAGCCAGCTTTCCAGCGCTTCGCTGCGAAGCTGGCCCAGGGTGACCTGGCGCTTCTGCAGGTCCAGCGACACCTTGGCAAGTTGTGCACGCTGCATGCGCACCAACGGCTTTGCGTCGGGACTGTCCAGGCTCAGCGAGGTCAGGGTCGCGGTGGCATCGCTCAAGCGCAACGAGGTTTCGTTGCTGAGATCCAGCCGGTAAGCCGTTCGCAGGCTGAGCTGTCCGTCGTTAAGCACCAGGGGCACCACGTCACGGACATAGGGCCAGAACGTCTTCAGCGCCAGGCCGTCGACTTCCAGCTCGCCGGAGGAACTGATCGGCGACAGGTTGAGTTGGCCTTTCCAGTCGATCCGCGAACCGTCGGGGCCCTTGGCCACCAGCACGGCGTCGGCGGCATCTTCCGAACGGGTGGCGAAGTTGAGAAGCTCGAAGTTGAGCGAGTCGAGCACGAAATCGATGGGCTCTGCGGGGCGCTGGTCAGCGAAGTGAACCGAGCCTTCCACCAGTTGCAGGCGACCGATGCTCAGCGCGAACGGCTCCTTCTCTTCCTCGTCCGGGGTCTCTTCAGCCGGCGGCAGGTCGAACAGCTGGGTCAGGTTGAGTACGCCGTTCTTGTCGAAAACCACTTCGGTGTGCAGTTCAACCAGTTCGATGTCTTCGATCTGCAGGGTCCGGTGCCAGAGGCTGCTCCACTGCAAATTCAGGTAAAGGCGCTCGAAACCGAGTTGCGGTTTATCGGGCTCGCCCAGGCGCAGATCGAACAGCGTCAGCTCGAGGCTGAACGGGTTGAATTCGATGCGCTCCAGGCGCGCCGGTACCGTTGCGTACTGGATCAGTTGCTGATTGACAACCCGCTGGGCAACGCCGGGCAATATCAGAAAGCCGAGGAGGCAATAGCAGATCAGTGCGGTCATCAGGGCGATGAGCGCGCGCTTCATTCCGTTGGGCATGCGGACCTACATTCCGGGCAGTGAACTGCCTTGGAGTATGGCATGACATGCGGGTTCCTCTATGCGGTTCGAGAACCGCTGCGCCTCACAGTTGCAGGGCCAGGATCTTCAGCGGGGCCCGCCCGTCGGTGGATGGAAAGTCGGCGGCCGGCGTCAGCACCTGCCACTCGCGCACGGGCCGGCCTGCCTTCGTTGCGCAGCGCAGCACTTGCTCGCGCCATTCTTCCAGGCCGACCTTCGCCAGGTTGTTGCAGCAAACCAGCACGCCATCCTCGGAGGTGGCGACCAACGCGGGCTTGAGCAGGCTCTGATAGTCACGTAGCAGGTCGACCGTGCCGAAGGCGCTCTTTGACCAGGCAGGTGGATCGAGCAGTACACGGTCGAACTGCTTCGGCGAAAGACGCGGGTAGTCAGGCAGAGAGCGGCCGCGTCGCTGCGGGATCGGCATGTCGGCGAGCTGGCGGATCGCCGGAAAGTAATCCGACTGGAGGAACTGCATGGGCGACAGGTCGGGGTTGAGTGCGGCGTTCTCCCGGCCGACCGCCAAGTTGCTCTCGGCGAAGTCCAGGTTGAGCACCTCGGAGGCGCCGCCTGCGGCCGCACAGAGCCCGACCCCGCAGGTATAGGCGAACAGGTTGAGTACCGACTTGCCGGCGCTGTTGGCCTTGATCCAGCCGCGGGCGTTACGCAGGTCGAGGAACAGCAAAGGGTCCTGGCCGCTGTGGCGCGCACGGACGCGGTAGTTCAAGCCCCATTCCCGGGCGGTCTGGTCTGCCAGTGCGCGCTCGTCGGCGCGGTACACCGGATCGGTGCGATCGATCCGTGAGTTGCCCTGCGAACGGTCGTTATAGACCAGTGAGAGCACTACGCCCAGGCTTGCGCAGCTTTGTGCATGCAGGGCCAGCAGCGCGTCGCGCTCCAGCGACTGATGAAAGCTCTGCACCAGCAGCTGCGGACCGTAGCGATCGACCGTAAGCCCGGGCGCACCTTCCTGGCTGCCATGGAACAGCCGATAGCAGTCGGTGCCCTGATGGTGCAGGTCGGCAATCAAAGCGTCGCGGCGGTGCAGGGCGGCGCGCAGCGCCTGTTCGAGAGGTAGCATGCGCGGCGACTCGGAGGAGAGGGCCGCGCAGTCTAGCGGAAATTACCGGCGCTGACCGGCGTGATGAGGCCCGATCAGCGCTCGAGCGCTAGCGCGACACCCTGGCCGCCGCCGATGCAGAGCGTCGCCAGGCCCTTGTGCGCGTCGCGGCGGATCATCTCGTGCAGCAGGGTGACCAGAATGCGGCAGCCCGATGCGCCGATCGGGTGGCCGATGGCGATCGCGCCGCCGTTGACATTGACCTTGTCGGTGTCCCAGCCCAGCTCCTGACCTACCGACAGCGCCTGCGCGGCGAAGGCTTCGTTGGCTTCGATCAGGTCGAGCTGGTCCAGGGTCCAGCCGGCTTTTTCCAGGCAGCGTCGGGTGGCGGATACCGGCGCGATGCCCATGATGGCCGGGTCGACGCCGGCATTGGCGTAGCTGGCAATGCGGGCCAGGACCGGCAGGCCCAGCGCCGCGGCCTTTTCGACGCTCAACAGCAGCACCGCGGCGGCGCCGTCATTCAGGCTGGAGGCATTGCCGGCCGTGACGCTGCCGTCTTTCTTGAACGCCGGCTTGAGCTTGGCCAGGCTTTCGGCCGTGGTGCCGGCGCGTGGCTGTTCATCGGTATCGAAAACAAGTGGTTCGCCCTTGCGCTGGGGGATCTCGATCGGCGTGATCTCGTCCCGGAAGCGGCCGGCTTCGATCGCCGCACTGGCCTTCTGCTGGGACGCCGCTGCGAAGGCATCCTGCGCTTCGCGCGTAATGCCGTACTTGTCCACCAGATTTTCCGCGGTGATGCCCATGTGGTAGTCGTTGAACGCATCCCACAGGCCATCCTGAATCATGCTATCGAGCAGCTTGCCATGGCCCATGCGCAAGCCCGTGCGCGCCGCTGGCATGACGTAAGGCGCCAGGCTCATGTTCTCCATGCCGCCGGCGATCACCACTTCGGCATCGCCACAGCGGATCGCCTGAGCGCCCAGATGGAGCGCCTTGAGCCCGGAGCCGCAGACCTTGTTCAGGGTCATCGCGGGAACCGCGTGGGGCAGCCCAGCGCCGATGGCGGCCTGACGTGCCGGGTTCTGGCCGGCGCCGGCAGTGAGGACCTGGCCGAGAATGACTTCATCGACCTCGGCCGGGTCGAGTCCGGTTTGCTGCAGCAGACGACGAATGACCGCGGCGCCGAGTTCGACGGCGGGGATATTGGCCAGAGCGCCCTGGAAGCTGCCGACGGCAGTGCGGGTGGCGGCGACGATGACGACTTCTTGCATGCTGCTTATCTCCGGAAGATGCGGGCGCCCGCGGGGCGCTCATGGTGGCATAGGCTCCGGGGTGGCTCCACAGGCGGAACCTGTTGGTCACGCTAGCGGGGCGGCAGGCCCATCCGTCTGCGAGCGCGGTGAACCGAGCCGCTGCGCACGGCCCAGCGCAGCACTGGCGCGGTGCGTCTGACACCGAGGCGGATCAGCTGGCGCTCGGGGCGCGATTGCTCGAGATCGAGCATCCGGCTGGCCCAGTCCGGTAGCAGGTCGACGCCAGCACGCATCATCAGCGCTCCGAAGGGTTTGGCGAGGCGGCTGGGCGCGGGGGCTGCAAAAAGGATTCGCACGATCTCCCGCGAGCGTTCGTCGCAGCGTAGCTGCGGCTGGATCGCCTGCAAGTAGTCGGCAATGTCCTGACGCGAGCGCGGCACGTCGCGCGCGCCGAGCGCCTCGGCGATCCGCGCCACCTCGGCGTAGTAGCGATCCTGCGCCTGAACCGATAACGCCGGGTTGAGGTAGCGCAGGTGCGCCTTGAGAAAGCTGCTGACTTCGGCGACGTGCACCCAGGTCAGCAGATCGGGATCGGAGGCGGCATAAGGGCGGCCATCAACTGCATGGCCGGTCACCTGCAAATGGATCGTGCGGACGCGCTCGATCAGCCGCTGTGCGTCGGCCTGGTTGCCGAAGGTCGTGGCCGAGATGAACTGCCCGGTGCGCCGTAGCCGACCGAGCAGGTCTTCACGGAAGTTCGAGTGATCCCAGACGCCCGCCAGCGCGAGCGGATGCAGGGCTTGCAACAACAACGCGGATATCCCGCCTACCAACATCGAAGTGAAATCGCCATGCACGCGCCAGCAGACTGCGTCCGGGCCAAACAGCCCGGGATCGCCCGGTGGGTTTTCATAATCGACACCGCCGATGGCCAGGCCGGTCAGGCTGAGCACTTGAGTTTCGATATGACGGCGAATGGGTTCCATGGCGGATCTGATCGGCAGGGGGAGGCTCATGGTACGCCAAGCCCGGCATCAGGATGCCCCATGCCCGATCGGAGACGATCGCACACCGCTAAACGCTGCGGCGAGCGGCACGCCGGGCCGGTGAGGGTGCCCGGCGTGCGAGCGGATCAGCCGCGATGGCGTCCACGGAAGAAGTCGATCAGGCCCTGGGTCGACGCATCCTCGGCCGGTGGCGCATCGAAGCTGGTCATCTGACCGTAGACGGCCTTGCCCAGCTCCTTGCCGAGTTCGACGCCCCACTGGTCGAAGGAGTTGATACCCCAGATCACGCCCTGGACGAACACCTTGTGCTCGTAGAGTGCAATCAGTGCCCCCAAGCGGCCGGGGCTGATGGTTTCCATGACCACGGTATTGCTCGGGCGATTGCCCGGAATGACCTTGTGCGGGGCCAGACGCTGCACTTCGGCCTCGTCCATGCCTTTGGCGCGCAGTTCGGCCTCGGCCTCCTCGCGGGACTTGCCGAGCATCAGCGCCTGGCTCTGCGACAGGCAGTTGGCGTAGAGCCACTCATGGTGATCGGCGACCGGGTTGTGGCTGACCACCGGCACGATGAAGTCGGCCGGAATCAGTGGTGTGCCCTGGTGCAGCAACTGGTGATAGGCATGCTGGCCATTGGCACCTACCCCGCCCCAGATGACCGGGCCGGTGGTACAAGACACCGGCGTGCCATCCTGGCGCACGCTCTTGCCGTTGGATTCCATGTCCATCTGCTGCAGGTGTTTGACGAAGTTACGTAGGTAGTGGTCGTACGGCAGGAAGGCGTAGCTCTGTGCGCCCCAGAAGTTGTGGTACCAGATGCCGAGCATCGCCAGCAGCACGGGCATGTTGCTTTCGAACGGTTCGTTGAGGAAATGCTGGTCCATACTGTAGGCGCCGGACAACAGATCCTTGAAGTTGGACATGCCGATGGCCAGCGCGATGGGCAGGCCAATTGCCGACCACAGCGAATAGCGGCCGCCGACCCAGTCCCACATCGGGAAGATGTTCTTCTCGCGGATGCCGAAATCGACCGCGGCCTGCTTGTTGCTGGTGACCGCGATGAAATGGCGGTAGAGCTTCTCTTCAGTGCCGCCCTTGCCAAGGTACCAGGTGCGCGCCGCCTGAGCGTTCTTCAGGGTTTCCAGCGTGCCGAAGGTCTTGCTGGAAATGATGAACAGGGTGGTCTCGACGTTCAGCTTGGCCGTCACCTCGCGGAATTCGCTGCCGTCGATGTTAGCCAGGTAATGAGTGCGAACCCCATGCTGGGTGAACGGCAGCAACGCCTCGGACACCAGCTGCGGGCCGAGGAAGGAGCCGCCGATACCGATGTTCACCACGTCGGTGATGGTCTTGTCGCTGAAGCCGCGCCAGAGGTTGTTGTGGATGCGAGTCACGATATCGGTCATCTGCGCCAGCGCCGCGTGCACGTCGCGCATGATGTTGCGACCGTCGACCAGTACCGAGTCGCCCATCGGCCGGCGCAGGGCGGTGTGCAGCACCGGGCGGTTTTCCGATGCATTGATCCGCTCGCCTTCGAACATGGCGCGGGCCGCCTGTTCCACGCCAGCCTCACGCGCCAGATTCACCAGCAGCGCGCGCGTCTCGGGGGTGATCAGGTTCTTCGAGTAGTCGAGAAACAGGCCACAGCAGGAAACCGACAGGTCGTCGAAGCGCGTCGGGTCGGCCTTGAACGCCTCGCGCATGCTGAAGTGCTGCATGGCCAGGCGATGTTCTTCCAAGGCCTTCCAGGACGACAGGCTGGTGGCATCGAGAGGGTGCTGGTAATAGCTCATGGTTGTGCGGCTTCCTTTGCTGTGGCGGACTGTCTGCGGGTCTGCAATGGGCGCGGACAGTCATTCGATCATGCTGGCACGCAAGCATTCATCCTGAATGCAGCTGGCGCGTACCGCTGCGGTTGAGGCCGCAGCGGCGGCGGTGCTTCCTGCACCGTCGAGACTGGTCTGACTGGCAAAAGCGCGTGGCGTTCCGAAGCGTTGCGCTCGCAGGCCTGCGTAGCCGTGGACCATTGCAGACTTTGGCGGGCGGGGCAAACCCCGGCCACAAAAAAAGCCCGCAGCGCGGCAGGCGTTGCGGGCTTGTCTAACACCAGACCGATCAGGCGACCTGAACCGGAATGGCGTTGCTGGTGTGGCTGAGTTCACCATCGGCACCCATGTAGAGTACGTGGGGCTTAAAGTTGGCCAGCTCGGCTTCGCTGTAGTGCGCGTAGGCGCAGATGATCAGCCGATGTCCGACGCCAGCCTTGTGCGCGGCTGCGCCATTGACCGAGATGATTTTCGAGCCCTCTTCTCCGCGGATTGCGTAGGTGGTGAAGCGCTCGCCGTTGTCGACGTTGTAGATCTGGATCTGTTCGTATTCGCGGATGCCGGCGAGGTCCAGCCAGTCGCCGTCGATGGCGCAGGAGCCTTCGTAGTCCAGCACGGAATGGGTCACCTGGGCGCGGTGCAGTTTGGCCTTGAGCATGATGGCGTGCATGGCGGGGTCCTCCGGGTGCGCAAGCGGCGCAGAGTGTGCCCGAACCCCGGAGTGCGATCAATACCGGGGCGGACGGGGCGGGTGCCGATGATCGGCTCGATCCGCAGTGAATCAGCTGGTATGAACCTGCATATTGTCGATCAGTCGGGTCTTGCCCAGAAATGCCGCCGCCAGGATCACCAGCTCGTGATGCTCGGGCGTGGCCGGTTGCAGGTCCGGCGCATGGCGGATCTCGAGGTAGTCGGGACGCAGCCCTGCGGCTTCGAGCGCCTGTTTGCCAGCGGCCAGCAGGGCCGGGTAGTCGCGGTTCCCCTGGCGAATGGCATCGGCGAGTTGCTGCAGCGTTCGATACAGCACCGGGGCGGCCGCACGCTCATCGGCGCTGAGATAACCATTGCGCGAAGATAGCGCCAGTCCGTCCTCGGCGCGCACGATGGGCTCGCCGATGATCTGCACAGGCATGTTCAGGTCGCGGACCATGGTGCGGATAACGGCTAGTTGCTGGTAATCCTTCTCGCCAAATACCGCGAGATCCGGCAGAACCATGTTGAACAGCTTGCTGACTACGGTGGACACGCCATCGAAATGACCCGGGCGGCTACCGCCGCAGAGCCCTTCGGAGACGCCGGGTACGCGGACGATGGTTTGCAGTTTCTGGCCGTGGGGATACATCTCTTCGACGCCGGGAGCGAACAACAGATGGCAGCCGGCATTGAACAGCTTGTCCTGATCAGCAGTCAGCGTTCGTGGATAACTGGCCAGGTCTTCGTTGGGACCGAACTGAAGCGGGTTGACGAAGATGCTGGCCACCACGAAGTCGGCGCGCTGGCCGGCCTTCTTCACCAGCGCGATATGGCCGGCGTGCAGGTTACCCATGGTCGGCACGAAGCCGATGCGTTTGCCTTCGCCGCGCGCGCGGGTCACCGCGGCACGCAGATCGGCGACAGTCCTTACCACGTTCATGCTGAGAATCCATGTTCGGCTGCGGGAAATTCTGCGCTCTTCACGGCCTGGACGTAAGCGGCGATGGCGCCGGGGATGTCGCCCCGCTCCTGCATGAAGTTCTTGACGAACTTCGGTGCGCGTCCGCTGAGCGACAGCCCGAGCATATCGTGCAGCACCAGGACCTGACCATCGGTGGCGCTACCCGCACCGATGCCGATCACCGGCACCGTGACCGCCTGGGTGATGCGTGCGGCCAGTTCGCTGGGCACGCACTCGAGCAGCAGCAGCGCGGCGCCAGCGGCCTCCAGGGCCCGAGCATCGGCGATCATCTGCTGCGCCTGGGCTTCCTGCCTGCCCTGCACCTTGTAGCCACCGAACAGGTTCACCGCCTGAGGCGTCAATCCCATGTGCGCACAGACCGGAATGCCCCGCTCGGCGAGCAGGCGAATGGACTCGGCCAACCAGGCCGCACCTTCGACCTTGATCATATGCGCCCCGGCTTTCATCAGCGTGGCGGAGTTGTCCAGCGTCTGCTCGATCGTCGCGTTGGCCATGAAGGGCAGGTCCGCGACGATCATCGCCCCACGATTACCGCGTTTGACGCACGCGGTGTGATAGGCCATCTCTTCGACGGTGACGGGCAGGGTACTGTCGTGTCCTTGCAGAACCATTCCCAGGGAGTCGCCGATCAGCAGCATCTCGACGCCCGCCTCGCAGGCAGTCTTGGCGAAGGTGGCGTCATAGCAGGTGAGCATGACGATCTTCTCGCCTTTCTGCTTGAGGCCTTGCAGGGTGGTCAGGGTTACGTCTGGCATGAATGCCGTCCTCTTAGAGGTTGCAGTCGGGGCGCCAGCGGCGACGGCGGCTGCCTCATCCGACACGTGCCGGTAGCGGGCGCTTATAGTCCCGATGGCGGGACGCTAAGTCAATCGGAGTGTTACCTCCGCGTTACGGCTGTTACCGACCGGTTACAGCGCGTCGTCGAGGCGCTCCAGGCCCTCGAAGGGGCAGGCGGCCAGCAGTTCGGTCAGGGGCCTGCCGTCGGCCAGGCGCAGGGTGGCGGGCGCCACTTCGGCGAGCGGATAGAGCACGAAGGGCCTGGCATGCAGGTGGTAGTGCGGGACTGTCAGGCGTGGTTCGGCGAGTACCCGGTCGCCGAACAGCAGAATGTCCAGATCCAGCGTTCGCGGCCCCCAGCGCTCGGCTTTGCGTTCGCGACCCTGCGCCTGCTCGATGGCTTGCAGTGCGTCGAGTAGCGCCAGCGGAGCCAGGGAAGTGTCGAGCACTGCAACGGCGTTGTAGTAGCGCGGCTGGTCCGGCGGGCCGAGCGGATCGCTGACATACAGCGAAGAGACGCCGGCGAGCCGGGACGAGGGGATGTTTTCCAGCGCATCGAGAGCGTTGCGGAGCTGCTGGCGTGGTTCGGCCAGATTGCTGCCCAGGCCGATATAGACCCGCTCCATCTATTCCGCGGACGCCGGTGCGTTGTCGTTCGGGCCGCGCTTGCGCCGCCCGCTACGGCGCCGTTTGCGTGGCGCGCCGCTGCCGTCATCCTTGCTGCTGAGGCCGCGAATCATCGTGCGACGTTCGCTCTCGTTGGCCTCTTGATAATCGGTCCACCATTCGCCAAGGCCGTCGGTCTGCTCACCGGCGCTTTCGCGTAGCAGGAGGAAGTCGTAGCCCGCGCGGAATCGTGGGTTGTCCAGCAACTGGTCGGCGCGACGACCCTGGCGACGCGGCAGGCGCTCCTGCATATCCCAGATTTCCCGCATGGGCATGGTGAATCGCTTTGGAATGGCGGTGCGCTGGCACTGTTCCCAGATCAGGTCGTGGGCAGCTTCCTGCATCGCCGGGATCGGCGGCAGCCCGCGTGCCTGTAACTCGGCGACCCGGGCCGGCAGGGCAGGCCAGAGCAGGGCGGCGAAGAGGAACGCAGGCGTCACCGGTTTGCCCTGGGCGATACGCTCATCGGTATTGGCCAGGGCGTTGCGAATCAGGGTTCCGGTGTACTCAGGGTTGTCTTCGAGCGCCTCGGCGCTGGCTGGAAACAGCGGTGCGAAAAGGTCGTGCTCCAGCAGCAGGTCGAAGGTGCGTTCGGCTTTGCCGCCGAGGAAGAGCTTGAGGATCTCGTCGAACAGGCGGGCCGAGGGCACGTCGTTCAACAGCTCGGCCAGCTCGGCGATGGGCTCGGCGCTGTGTTGTTCGATCTCGAAGTCCAGCTTCGCGGCGAAGCGCACTGCGCGGAGCATGCGCACCGGATCTTCCTGGTAGCGCTGTTCGGGGTCGCCGATCAGGCGGATCAGCCGGTTGCGAATGTCGCGGACGCCGTGGGTGTGATCGAGGATGCGCTCGCTCGAGGGATCGTAGTACAGCGCATTGATGGTGAAATCGCGCCGCTGCGCATCGTCTTCCAGCGTGCCATAGATGTTGTCGCGCAGAATTCGGCCGCTTTCGTTACGTGATGCGAGGTGATTGTCTTCGTCATCGTCCGCCTCGGGATGGTTCGCCCGGAACGTCGCGACCTCGATGATCTCGCGGCCGAAATGCACATGCACCAGCTTGAAACGACGGCCGATCACCCGGGCATTGCGAAACTCGGCCCGCACCTGCTCCGGGGTGGCGCTGGTGGCGACGTCGTAGTCTTTCGGCGTTACCTCCAGCAGTAGATCACGGACGCAGCCGCCGACGGCATAGGCTTCGTAGCCGGCGTGCTGAAGGCGCTCGACGACGCTGACGGCGTGCCGGCTCAGATCGTTACGGTGCAGCGAGTGCTGCCGGCTGGACAGTATTTCGGGGGTGCGGCGAGGATGCGGCAATCGGCGCAGAGGAAGACGAAAAGACTGGAACAGCTTTTTCAGCATGAGAGGCACTGTGTGGCGAAATGACGGGGTGGCGAAGGGAATGGCCACGAAACGAGCGTGGATTCTAGCACCGGGAGCAGGGATGGTGAACGAAGCGCGGGGAGGTGTCAAAAAACGGCCGGAGCCAGAAAGCACTAGGGGGAGCCGAAGCTCCCCCTTTAAATGATGTCGCGTGCTTTGTTGTTATTAGTATTTCGGGCGTGTTGTTTTTGTTTGATCACCCGTTCCCTTCAGCTATCGCTTCCGGGAATCGCTCCTACGTTGGGAGCCAAGAGCAAACGGATTTCTTTGGTCGCTGATTTGCCATCGATCATTGATCCAACCAGGTTCAGGCGCTGCTGATGCAGTTTTTGTTGTTCTCGGCCTGGTCGTGGGGCAAAACCCCATTCGGCATTTCCTCTCCAAAAGAATCAGTTAGCTACGTCTCTGCCTTCTTGTTTTTGTTCTGCTAGAGCCGGTACGTCTTGTTCTTATTGTGGGTCTGCTTGTTATTGTTGTTGTGCCAGATAGAAAGCATTTGCCGTGCCAGTTTTTGTAAATCCTTTATTTTCAAGGGCTTAAGGAAAACAGACATTTTTTGAGGCGGAAAAAAACCGGGTTCCCGTTACCGATGAACCCGGTTTCTGTTACGTGCCGGTGAGGGCGGTAACAACCCGCTACCCGGTAGCGCTGCTTTTGCGGCGAGGGATACCCAGGCGCTGTCGACGTTCCCACAGGCACTTGCGGCTGATGCCGAGCTTGCGAGCAAGCTCGGTCTCGGTCATGTGGTCCTGGTGCTCGAGTACGAAATGCTGGAAGTAATCCTCCAGCGAGAGGTCCTCGGTCGGCTCGTTGCTGGTCGAAACAGCCGAGCCCAGCATGGCGCACGGCTCGTCGAAGTCCTCATCGAGGTTGTCGAGCTCGATATCGATGCCCAGCAGCTCGGCGCTGATTTCCTCGCTCTCGCTGAGAATCGCGGCCCGCTCGATGGCGTTTTCCAGCTCACGTACGTTCCCCGGCCAGGCGTAATGCCGTACGGCCTGCTCGGCCTCGCGGGAAAAATGCAGATCTTCGTTGCCAATGCGTTCGCCTTGCCGCGCCAGGAAGGCCTTGGCTATTTCCAGTACATCCGCGCCGCGCTCGCGCAACGGCGGCAGTTTCAAGGCGATCACATGCAGTCGGTAGTAGAGGTCTTCGCGGAACTGGCCATTCTTGGCCAGCGTCTTAAGGTCCCGGTGGGTGGCGGCGATCAGGCGGACATCCACTTTTTGTGACTGGGTAGAGCCGACCCGCCGAATCTCGCCCTCCTGTAACACGCGTAACAGTCGCGCTTGCGCCTCGAGCGGCAGCTCGCCGATTTCATCGAGGAACAGGGTGCCGCCATCGGCCGCCTCGACCAGGCCGGCGCGGCCGGCGCTGGCGCCAGTGAACGCGCCCTTTTCGTGGCCAAAGAGTTCGGACTCGATCAGGGTTTCCGGAATCGCGGCGCAGTTGACCGAGATCATCGGTGCCTTGGCGCGTCGCGAAAGATTGTGCAGGGCGCGGGCGACGAGCTCCTTGCCGGTGCCCGACTCGCCCTGGATCAGGACGTTGGAATCGGTCGGCGCGACCTTGCGGATCTTGCCGAACAGATCCTGCATCGGGCCACAGCGGCCGATGATGCCGATCTCGCTGTTGGCCGAGTCGCTGTCGCCGGAGGCTCCGACCTGGGCCGCGGCAGGCCGTGAAGGTGCGGGGGCAGCGGCCGCTTTTTGCCGATCATGAAGGATGCGAGCGACAGTCTGCAGCATCTCGTCGTGGTCGAAGGGTTTGGCGATGTAATCCACCGCCCCCATTTTCATCGAGTCCACGGCGGAGCGCAGACTGGCGTAGCTGGTCATGATCAGCACCGGCGTGCCTTCGGCGAGCTTGATCAACTCGGTACCCGGTGCGCCGGGCAGGCGCAGGTCGCTGACGATGAGGTCGAAACCGGGAATGCTGAAGCGCTCCTGCGCTTCCTGCACCGAGCCGGCTTCGCTGACCTCGTACTGGTTGCGTTCGAGCAGGCGGCGCAAGGCGGAGCGGATGATGGTTTCGTCTTCGACGATCAGAATATGGGACATCAGTACTCTCTCGACGGTCTGAAGGCGGCTGTGGACAGGTAGCGCGCGGTGTCGCTGAGCGGACATTGCGCGGCCTGTACACGCGATCGCGATACGGCGTGGATCTGCTTCTGCGAGGGTTGCGGTGTCATCTCGTCAAGCTCCGGCGAGGCGAGCGGTACGCTGGGGCCTGCGTGGCAGAGAACCGGCGGTCGGCGCCTATCGCCTCTTCACTCAATGGCATCTGTCGCCTCGACATACCGCGGCAGGGTGATGCGGAAACGGGTGCCGCGTTGGGTTTCCGGGTCCGCCGGGCTGTCGATATTGATTTGCCCATAATGCTCTTCCACGATCGAATAGACCAGCGCAAGGCCGAGCCCCGTCCCTTCGCCGGGATCCTTGGTGGTGAAGAACGGCTCGAACAGGCGGTCCTGAATGGCTCGTGGAATACCGCTGCCTTCGTCCTCGACGATCAGGTAAACGGTCTGCTCCGACTCTTCGCTGCGCACCCGAATCGCTCCGCCGGGCTCCGATGCGTCGCGGGCATTGGATAGCAGGTTGATCAGGACCTGGGCGAGGCGTTGCGGGTCGCCTTCGGCCAGGTGACCGGGGTCGCAGAGATTGAAGAAGTGGACTTCGGTGCCGCGGCGGTTGAGCGAGAGCAGCGCGATCGCATCCTGCGCGACTTCGGCCAGGCTGACCGGATACAGGTCCTGCTGGCGCCCGCCAGCGTGGGCGAAGCTCATCAGCGACTGGACGATGCGCGAGACGCGCTTGGTCTGCTCGACGATCTGGTTGCTGATCTCGCTGATCTCATGGTCGGCTTCACGCTCCTCGCGCAGATTCTGCGCCAGGCAGGCGATGCCGGTGATCGGATTGCCGATCTCATGGGCAACACCGGCGGCCAGCCGGCCGATGCTGGCCAGGCGTTCGGAATGTACCAGGCGGTCTTCCAGCTGCTGGGTCTCGGTGAGGTCTTCGATCAGCAGCACCAGGCCACTGTTACCGGGCGCCAGTGGCTCGGCGATCGCGGCCTTGTGCAGGTTCAGGCAGCGGCTATGGCCGTCCAGCTGCAACCGCTGTTTGTGCAGGTGCTCTTCGCGCTGCTGAATGAAATCGCTCAACAGGCTTTGCCATGGCTCGGCGATGGTGGCCAGACGTGAACCGACCACCTGCAGGGCGGGAATCTCGGTGAGCTCTTCGAGCGCCCGGTTCCACATCAGGATTTCCTGATCCTTGGCCAGCGAGCAGACGCCCATGGGCAGCTCTTGCAAGGTCTGCCGGTGATAGCGGCGCAGCGCATCGAGTTCGGCGGCCAGGCCGGTCAGCCGCGAGTGGTAGTCCTCCAGGCGGCTTTCGATGAAGTGGATGTCTTCGGTGACGTAGCTGTCCGCACCGTTCTTGTAAGACAGGAAATTCTCGACGATGTCCTGGGCAACACTCGGGCCCATCAGGCCTGACAGGTTGGCCTCGATGCGGTCGCGCAGGCGGCGCAGCGCGTAGGGGCGGTGTTCGTCGAATGGCAACTGGAGATCTCGCAGCGCCTGTTCCACCTCCCGCTGTGCGGTCTTGGCGCCCAGTGGCTTGGCCAGTTGGGTAGCGAATTCCTGTGGGGATGCGGCTGCGAGTTCGCGTCGTTGCGGCCTGCGCACATTTTCCACGGCGCAGGCTTCGGCGGCAGCCTGCTCCTCGGCACTGGTCTCGGTGAACAGCGAGAACAGCGAGAACGCCAGTACGTTCACCGCCAGCGAGGCGATCGCCGCCAGGTGCCAGCTGGTGTCGTCGAGCACATAGACGACGTTGAGCAGGGGGAGGTAGAAGCCGTCGAGGTTGCCTACCAACGGCAACAACATGGTGACCACCCAGACCGCGATGCCAGCCAGCAATCCGACGATGTAGCCGCGGCGGTTCGCGGTCGGCCAGTAGAGGACGGACAGCACACCGGGCAGGAATTGCAGCGTGGCGACGAAGGCAACGATGCCCAGGTTGGACAGGTCCTGCTCAGCCCCCAGCAACAGATAAAAGCCGTAGCCGGCCATGATGATCGCCAGGATCAGGCTGCGGCGTGTCCACTTCAGCCAACGATAGATGTTGCCTTCGGTCGGCGGCTGGTACAGCGGCAGTACCAGGTGATTGAGGGCCATGCCCGACAGGGCGAGCGTGCTGACGATGATCAGACCGCTGGAAGCGGACAGCCCGCCGATGAAGGCTACCAGCGTTAGCATCTCGCTTTGTGCGGTCAGGCCCAGGCCGAGGGTGAAGTATTCCGGGTTGGTGCTGACGCCGAGTTTGAGACCAGCCCAGAGAATCAGCGGCACCGCCAGGCTCATCAACAGCAGATAGAGGGGCAGGCCCCAGCTGGCGCTGACCAGCGCGCGTGGATTGAGGTTTTCGGTAAACGTCATGTGGTACATGTGCGGCATGACGATGGCCGAGGCGAAGAACACCAGCAGCAGGGTGCGCCAGGGGCCTTCCTGCAAGGGCGTATGCAGCGCTTGCAGGGCCGACTGGTTCTGCAGCAGCCAGATTTCCAGCTGATGCGGGCCGCCGAACACGACATACAACGCATACAGGCCGATGGCGCCGAAGGTCAGCAGCTTGACCACCGACTCGAAGGCGATGGCGAAGACCAGGCCCTCGTGTTTCTCGCGCGTGGCGATATGCCGGGCGCCGAACAGGATGGTGAACAGCATGATCATCACGCAATAGCCCAGCGCGACGCGCTCCTGCAGGGGCTCGAGGGTGAGAATACCGATGGCGTCGGCCACCGCCTGAATCTGCAGGGCCAGCAGTGGCAGCATGCCGATCAGCATGACGATCGTGGTCAGCGCGCCGCTCCAGGTGCTACGGAAGCGAAAAGCGAACAGGTCCGCCAGAGACGCCAGCTGGTAGGTGCGGGTGATGCGCAGGATCGGATAAAGCAATACCGGCGCCAGCAGGAAGGCACCGCAGACGCCCAGGTAGGTGGCCAGAAAGCCATAGCCGTATTGGTAGGCCAGGCCGACGGTACCGTAGAACGCCCAGGCGCTGGCATATACCCCCAGCGAAAGGGTGTAGGTCAATGGGTGACGGATCACCCAGCGCGGGATCAGCCCGCGCTCGCTGACCCAGGCCACCCCGAACAGCACCAGCAGGTAGGCGACGCTGATGAGGATCAGGTGGCTGAGGCTAAAGCTCGTCTGCATCGCGCTGACTCTGAAGGATGAAGGTCACCACGATGAGAATCAGCCACAACAGGTAAGGGCGGTACCAGGCACCGTTGGGGTCGATCCACCAGTCCATGATCGCGGGGGAAAACAGGTAGATCCCCACCACCAGGAGCAGCACCAGTCGGTAGATATACATGCTGGAACTCGTGTCGGAAGTAGCGGAATGGTAAAGCAGCGCCAGGCGGCAGGCCACAACCGGCAAAGAGAAGCGAAGGCTCGAGGCTCGAGGCGTCAAGCTTCATCCAGCCTTCAGGGCATTTATCGGCTTTGTCTTTGTTAGCGCAACTGCGCCTCGGCCAGGGTCGGGCAGCGCGGGATACGCTCGGCATCCCAGCGCGGGATCGACCAGGCCAGAACCTCGTTGGGTAGCGCGTCGTTCAGCTCGTCGGGAGTTGGCTGGCCGAGGGCGCGTAGCGCGCGAAGCAACAGCGGCGTCGCCTCCGCAGGCCGCAGCGGTGGCGAGCGGTAACGTTTGCCCAATTTATGGCCGTCGGGCTGAATGATCAGCGGTACGTGCAGGTAACGCGGCCGAGGTAGCCCGAGCAGATCCTGCAGATAGAGCTGGCGCGGGGTGGAGTCGAGCAGGTCGGCGCCACGGACGATGTCGGTCACGCCCTGCCAGGCATCGTCGAGCACGACGGCCAACTGGTAGGCGATGAGCCCATCGCGCCTGCGGATGACGAAATCCCCGACGTCCCGACGCAGCCGCTGGGAGAACGCACCCTGTACCCGGTCGACGAAGCCATATTCTTCGTCTGGAACCCGCAGGCGAATGGCCGCATCCATCGGCTCGTGCCGGGCGTCCCGGCAGAAGCCCGGATACAGGCCGGCGAAGGGTTGCAGCTGTTTTCGGGAGCAGGTGCAGGCATAGACGTGGCCATCCTGCCAGAGTTGTTCGATCACCGCGTTATAGACGTCCAGTCGATCGCTCTGGCGTTCCATCGGGCCGTCCCACTCGAAGCCGTAGGCCTCCAGCGCCTGGACGATGGCGTCCTGCGCGCCGGGCATTTCGCGTGGTGGGTCGAGGTCCTCCATGCGCAGCAGCCAGCGGCCGCAGACCGCGCGAGCATCGAGAAAGGAGGCCAGGGCCGCGATGAGCGAACCGAAATGCAGATAACCGCTGGGGGTCGGTGCAAAACGACCGACGTAGGCTGCAGGCTTGGTAACGGAAGGGGGCATGACGGACCGGCTCGGAAGGGGCGGCGAGGCGGGCGATTGGTAAGGTGCAGGCAGAAATGAAGCGGGGCGCCGTAGCGCCCCGTTCGGGATCAGGAACCGATCTGCTTTTCCTTGATCTCCGCCAGCGTCTTGCAATCGATGCACAGCGTGGCGGTGGGGCGGGCTTCCAGGCGACGGATGCCGATTTCGACGCCGCAGGAATCACACCAGCCGTATTCGTTGTCCTCGATCAGCTGCAGCGTTTCGTCAATCTTCTTGATCAGCTTGCGTTCACGATCGCGAGCACGCAGTTCCAGGCTGAATTCTTCTTCCTGGCTGGCGCGGTCGGCTGGATCCGGGAAGTTGGCCGCTTCGTCCTGCATGTGGTGCACAGTGCGATCGACTTCTTCCATCAACTCCTGTTTCCACTTGTTGAGGATGCCGGTGAAATGAGCGCGCATATTGTCGCTCATGTACTCCTCACCCTTGGACTCCTTGTAGGGTACGAAGGCGCGAATCAATTGGTTGCTGGGTGTCGTTTTGGTAATGGGCATGGATGAACGCCTCTCGCTATGTCCATTGCGCAGGATAGTGAAATCCCTCTGCCGGCCCGTGCCGGCCCTGCGGCTGCAAGCGGGCGAACTTACCAGATCGTATCGGGGTGCGCTACTCCCGAATATCACGGTGGCTGCGGTGTCAGGGGGACCTTCGGTAGAATTCACGTTTTGTACTCTTCAGGAAGGTCAGATGACCTCGTCATATAGCGCGCGTAGCCGTGCAATCGAACCCTTTCACGTCATGGCGCTGCTGGCCCGAGCCAATGAATTGCAGGCGCTGGGGCGTGACGTGATTCACCTGGAAATCGGTGAGCCGGACTTCACCACCGCCGAACCCATAGTCGCGGCCGGACAGGCTGCTCTCGCTGCCGGTCATACTCGCTACACCGCCGCCCGAGGGCTGCCACAGCTGCGCGAGGCGATCGCCGGTTTCTACGCCGAGCGCTATCAACTGTCTATTGACCCCGAGCGCGTGCTGATTACTCCCGGCGGATCCGGCGCTTTGCTGCTTGCCAGCAGCCTGCTGGTCGACCCGGGCAAACATTGGCTGCTGGCCGATCCCGGCTACCCCTGCAATCGGCACTTCCTGCGCTTGATCGAAGGCGCCGCACAGTTGGTGCCGGTGGGTCCCGACGTCCGCTATCAACTGACCCCCGATCTGATCGAGCGCTACTGGGATCAGGACAGCGTCGGCGCGCTGGTCGCCTCGCCGGCCAATCCGACCGGCACCTTGCTCGATCGCGACGAGCTGGGCGGCCTCTCCTCGGCGCTGAAGGCGCGGGGTGGGCATCTGGTCGTCGACGAGATCTACCATGGCCTCACCTATGGCACCGATGCCGCGAGCGTGCTGGAGGTGGACGACTCGGCCTTCGTGCTGAACAGTTTCTCCAAGTACTTCGGCATGACCGGCTGGCGGCTGGGCTGGCTGGTGGCGCCGCCAGCGGCTGTTCCAGAGCTGGAAAAGCTGGCGCAGAACCTTTACATCAGTGCACCGACCATGGCCCAGCACGCCGCACTGGCCTGTTTCCAACCCGGCACCATCGAAATTCTCGAGGCGCGTCGGGCCGAGTTCGCCAGGCGGCGCGACTACCTGCTGCCCGCGTTGCGCGAGCTGGGGTTCGGCATCGCCGTCGAGCCGCAGGGGGCCTTCTACCTGTACGCGGACATCTCGGCGTTCGGCGGCGACGCCTATGGGTTCTGCCAGCACATGCTCGAAACCGAGTTCGTGGCGATCACGCCGGGGCTCGATTTCGGTCGTCACCAGGCCGGACATCACGTGCGCTTCGCCTATACGCAGGATCTGTCGCGTCTGCAGCAGGCGGTCGAGCGCATCGCTCGCGGTCTGCTGAGCTGGCAAGCCTGATGCGCTTCACTACTGCTCTGGAACAGGGCCGGCTAGTGCGGCGCTATAAGCGCTTTCTCGCGGACATCGTTACCGATGAAGGCGAACACCTATGCATTCACTGCCCCAATACCGGTTCGATGCTCAATTGCATGGGCGAAGGCGCGCGCGTCTGGTTCCAGCGCAACAGCGATCCCAAGCGCAAGCTGCCCGGCACCTGGGAGCTGGTGGAGACGCCTCAGGGGCGCCTGGCCTGTGTCAACACCGCCCGAGCCAACCGGTTGGTCGAAGAGGCGCTGCTGGCGGGTGTGATTGGCGAGCTGGCCGGCTTCACCGCGCTCAAGCGCGAGGTGGCCTATGGCGTCGAGAACAGCCGTGTGGATTTCCGTCTGGATTATCCGGCGGGGCCTGCGTACGTCGAGGTCAAGAGCGTCACCCTCGGCTTCGGCGATACCGCCGTTGCGGCCTTTCCCGATGCAGTGACCACTCGTGGCGCACGCCACCTGCGCGAGCTGGCAGCGCTGGCGCGCGAGGGTATACGCGCCGTGCAGCTGTATTGCGTGAACCTGACCGGGATCGAGGCGGTCCGTCCGGCGAGCGAGATCGATCCTTTGTACGCCGATGCGCTACGTGAGGCGGTGGCAGCGGGCGTAGAGGTGCTGGCTTATGGCGTCGAGCTTTCTGAGCAAGAGATACGTCTGGCCCACCGGCTGCCGGTGGTCCTCTGAGGGCGTGATGAATACGCAGACCAAGGCTCCATGGAGCGCTGTCCTCCGCACGGGGCCAGGTCACCGTTCTCATTCATTCGCCGGAGTCACCCGCCAGATCACGCCGCCGACATCATCGGCCACCAGCACGGCGCCGGTCTTGTCCACCGCGACGCCAACGGGGCGGCCCATGGCCTGCTCCTGTTCATCGAGGAAGCCGGTCAGGACGTCTTCTGCAGCACCGTCCGGCTGGCCGTCCTTGAACGGCACGAACACCACCTTGTAGCCGCTGCGCGGCTTGCGGTTCCAGGAGCCGTGCTGGCCGACGAAGGCGCCGTGGCGGTAGCGTTCAGGCAATGACGAGCCCTCATAAAAGGCCAGCCCCAGTGAGGCGGTGTGCGCACCGAGGGCGTAGTCAGGCACCAAGGCCCTGGCAACCAGCTCAGGTCGCTGCGGTTCGACCCGCGTGTCGAGGTGCTGCCCGTAGTAGCTGTACGGCCAGCCGTAGAAGCCGCCGCGTTGCACCGAGGTCATGTAGTCGGGCACCAGGTCGCTGCCGATCTCGTCGCGCTCGTTGACCGTGGTCCAGAGTGCACCGCTGTCGGGCTGCCAGGCCAGCCCGTTGGGATTGCGCAGGCCGGAAGCGAACAGACGCAGCGTCTTGCTCAACGGATCGACTTCGAGGATCGCCGCACGGTTCTCCTCTACCGCCATGCCGTTCTCTGCGACGTTGCTGTTGGAGCCACTGGTGACGTAAAGGCGCGAGCCGCCCGGGCTGGCGATGACGTTCTTGGTCCAGTGATGGTTGATGGGGCCGGCAGGCAGGTCGACGACCTTTTCACCGGTTGCTTCGATGCGCAGTGCGCCGTCGCGATAAGGAAAGCGGACCAGCGCATTGGTATTGGCCACATAGAACTGATCGGCGATCAGCGCCATGCCGAAGGGCGAGTGCAGGCCCTCGAGAAACTGGGTGCGTTTGTCAGGACTGCCGTCGCCGTTGGTGTCGCGCAGCAGCGTGATGCGGTCGGCGCTTTTGCCACCGGAACCGGCCCGGGCCATGAGCTTCTTCATGATCCAGCCACGAAGGCCGTGGCCGTCTTCGGGCTTGGCCGGCGCATCGGACTCGGCGACCAGCACGTCGCCGTTGGGTAGGACATACAGCCAACGCGGATGATCGAGATCACGGGCAAAGGCCTCCACGCGCAATCCCTCGGCCGCCTGCGGCTTGCGGCCCTCGGGCCATCCCGTGGCCTTGGCGATGTTGACGGTGGGGATCATCGAGCGGGTCGGTTCGGGCAGGACGGGGGCCGGTCCGTAGCCCGTCTCGACCGGCAGCGTCGCGGTGTCGCCACAACCGGCCAAGGCGAGCACGACGGCAAGGGACGCGACATGATGTGGCTGGCAGTGCATAGCGACTCCTGATGAGGGCGGTGATGGCCTGACGAGCTGAAGTCTAGCTGGGGTCGCTGTCGCTTTCTTTGTGGGGCGAGGTTTTTGCCACGTGCCGCTCCAGGCGCGGCATCAGTTTCAATATCACGAATGCGAAACAGGTGGTGAGCACGGCGGTTGATTCATGTCCCAGGCCCGCGGCGATGCCGATGGCAGAAGTCAGCCAGATGCCCGCTGCCGTGGTGAGCCCTTTGACGTCCTGAAGGGAGTCGCCCTTGAGTATGGTGCCGGCGCCGAGAAAGCCGATGCCGGTGATGATGCCCTGCATGACGCGGGAGATGTCTTCGATCTTCATCCCCGCTTCCAGCGGCACTAGAACGAAGAGCGCGGCGCCGAGCGAGACCAGCATGTGGGTACGCAGCCCCGCAGCCTTGCCCTTGTACTCGCGTTCGTACCCCAGGGCGCCGCCCAGCAGCGCCGCGATCAGCAGGCGTAGCGAAATGCGGATCGCGTGTTCCAGGTCAGGCAGGTCGGAAAACTCCGAGGCGACCGTACGGCTCAGGATCTCCCACCATTCCATGCATCCTCCGACCTTTGCTGAATGGGCTTTGGCTGTATGAGTGCCGCTGGGCTTCAGCGGTTCAGTCGACGACCTCGAAGCGCAGCATGCCGATCATCTGCCCAGCCTCGGTGACCACCCGCACGCGCCATTTGCCGGCGGCCCGCTCGGGAAAGTTGCGTTTGTGCGTCCAGGCGCGATAGCCCGCATCGCGGCCGCCGCTGATCTCCAGCGGAATCCGGTCGACCTGCCTGCCGTTGTATATCCACTCATGGTAGATGCGCTCCTTCAGGCCCCGTGGCGCGTTGATCGCGGTGTAGGCGTAGAGGCCGTTGCCTCGCAGCTCTTGCAGTGTCAGCTGCCGGAGACGATCGCCCGGTTGCCGCGACGCATTGTCGAAGCTGCGCGTGACCGCGACATCGGTCAGCCAGAGCGTCGCCGGCGGGACCCAGGTGCGCCCCACCCAGCCGGCCAGACCGACCGCCGCGGCGAGCGCCAGCATGCCGAGGATGCTTTTCCAGTTCCATGTTGCGAACAGCCCGCTGAGGCTCGGCAGAGCCAGTACCACGGCGATACCCAGAGCCCAGAGGTAGCTCTGTGGCGTCGAGAGGTGAAAGATGATCGGCAGCGCCGTCAGCAGGACGGCGAACAGGGTCAGGGCATGGAACGCCAGGTAGACCCAGCGTCGTGGCGCCAGCCATTTGTAGTACAGCGGATCGACCAGCGAGACCAGCGCGGCGATACTGAGCATCACGGTGAATACCGACTGGCCGCTGTTCCAGGTCGTCGTGATGAAAAAGAACGGGATGATGAAAAACAGGCTTTCCTGATGGACCATCTGCGTCACGTAGCGCAGCAGGGGCGGTGGCACTTTCCAACCGAAACGACGCTCCAGGCCGCGGCGCAGGCTGGTTTCGAGCATCAACCAGAGCCAGCTGACCAGCATCAGCGCGGCAATCACCTTGGCCAGCCCGGCCTGGCGCTCCACCAGCACGAAGCTGGCCAGGCCCGAGCAGAAGCCGAACAGGGCGACGGTGCCGGGATAACGGCCGATAAGTTTCGAGATCAGCTGGATCAGGGCCGTCAGGCGGGTTTTCAACGACATGTCATGCTCATGATTGTTGGGTGTCTCCGAACAGAACGCTTGTGGAGGTCGTCAGTCAGGCCGTTCGCCGGAACCTGAGCACGTGAATCGTCTTGCCAGTCCGCTTCGAATCGCTCGCCGGATCGGCGAACGCTTGGATGTCGGCCCGGACCGAAGAAGCACATTGCCCGGCCAGCACCGACTGGCGCAGGCCGGCATTCTGCAAGAGCGGGGTGGCATCCGAGTCGGGCGTCGCACCGCACATTCCGCACACTCGGTTGCTGCTCGGTAAGCCTAGCCTGCCGTGGTCAACGCTCGGTCGATGGCACTACGAAGGCTGTCATAGCCCCGAGCCGTATCCGGTGACAGACGGACCAGCGGTAGGCCTATCGTCTGGCACAGCTCCTCGACGAAGGCGTTGGCCTCGCTGGGCGGCTCCATTTCGATGGCGCACCGCGGCTCGAGGCTTTGCCGGTCGCATAGCAGAAAGTCGAACCGTGCCGCCGAGATGCGATTGACGGCCCGATACCAGGGCGCACGACGCGGAACCGCGGTGACCTCCACGACGTCCGCCATACGCACCTTACCGAAGATGACGAAGCGCTCGCCCATCGCCTGCTGCAGCAGCGCCAGCAGCTCCCGTTCACTGGGTTGAAAGAACGGCTGCCTCAGCGCATAGGGCATGCGCAGGGCTGGATGGTCGTACTGGCGCTGCTTGATGAAAAAAACCAGCGCGAAACAGACGAAGGCCACCAGTACCAGCGCCAGGAAACCCATCATCGGATCGGCTCCGGCTCGATGAGCAGGTGCTGTGTAGTAAAGGACCGGGACGGCATAGCAGGCTCCATGGATCGGGCGTAACGAATTGGAGGCGCAGGCGCGAGCGAAGTTCGTCCGTCTGCACCGCGGTGTGCTGGGCAGCTGCTGACTTATCCCGAATATCTGTTAAGCGTTCTGTGGATAAGCTAGGGGTGAACGGCCAAGCGCGTTGCAACGCGCGGCTTTCAGGCGTGTGGTCGCTTTTTGATCAATCCGTCGCGATGGGGCTTATGGGCGCTCGGAATACAGCATCTAACGAGATGACGCGCTATTTTTCTTTGTTTTTTGCGCCGGGGAAAGCTCTAGAAGGCAGTTATCCCCGATTACTGTGGAGCGTGTTGTGGATAACACTGGTGAAACCAGGCGCAGCCCATATGCGGTGGGGCTTGCGCCGGGCTGCGCGTTTTTTGTACAGCGCGATCAGCTGGATGCCGGCACCGCTGCGCGCTTGCTCCAACGTGTGTCGGCGTTAGGTTGCCAGTCGTTGAGCAATTGCAGCAGCGCCTCGGGCGACTCGCTGCGCTGCAACATGCCTCGATGCGGTGCCTTGACGAAGCCCTCTTCGACGAGGTGGTCGAGGAAATGACTGAGCTTGCTGTAGAACTGGTTCGTGTCGAGCAGGCCAAGCGGCTTGCGGTGATAGCCCAACTGGCCCCAGGTCCAGACTTCGAACAGCTCCTCCAGCGTACCGAGGCCGCCCGGAAGGGCAATGAAGGCATCCGACAGCTCGGCCATGCGCGCCTTGCGGGCATGCATGCCATCGACCACCTCCAATCGGGTCAGGCCAGGGTGGCCGACTTCGGCATCCTTGAGGCTTTGCGGAATGATGCCGACGACCTCGCCGCCGGCGGCCATGGCGGCATCGGCCACCACACCCATCAAGCCGACGGCGCCGCCACCGTAGACCAGCCTGATGTGATTGCGGGCCAGCGTCTGGCCGAGGGCCTCAGCCGCCTGGCTGTAGGCCGGGTTGTGACCGGTACTGGCGCCGCAGAACACGCATATCGAACGCAGGGACATCATCGACTCCGTCAGTTGAACGGCTGGCAGCGTAACGCCGGCGTCCCCAACGGCCAAGTATCAACCGGGCTCGCCGATGCAAGCGCCACTGATCCCCAGGGCGTAATTGGCGAACAGGGTCTGGATCATCTCTAGGCTAGGCATTTGGGGCAGCTCCTTGACGGTTGAAACAAGCCTAGTCGCTCCTTGATGTCCCTGCCTCGTAGCTTTTGCTCATCGCCTCGATAGCGCATGAAACTTATCCCCGAAGGCTGTGCAAGCTTCTGTGGATAACCTATTCGTGGTTTCTTCGAGCAGGCATGAACCCTGGCGTTGCAAGCACTGATCAATAACTGATCAATTGGCCCATCGCCTTTGTAAGTGTTTGTACAGCGGCTTTTTTTTCTTGACAGCGGTGCGTCGATCAGGGGCCGGAGCAAGCGCCGAAGTTGTCCAGTATTGCTGTGGGGCGCTCTGTGGATAAAGTGGGGAAACGAGGCGCCAGGCCGCTGCCCGCCTGGCTTGTAGAGGATCGGTTGAAAAATGATCAGTCCACCCGGGCGAAGCGCGGCTTGGCCCACGACGGCGGGCGCGCAGGTTTCTCAGTCTTCCTCGCTGACCAGGCCTTTGCGCAAGGCGTAGAGCACCAGCGACGGTACGTCACGTAAGTTGAGACGGTCCATGATTTGCGCCCGGTGCGCATCCACCGTCTTCACGCTCAGGCCTAACCCGTTGGCAATGTCACGTGTCGAAACGCCACGCACGATCAACCGCAGGATCTCCAACTGCCGTGGCGTCAGTGATGGTGCAGCGGGCTGCGTGCGCTGACCCCCTTCGATCACCGCCGACTGGATCACCGTCTGGGCGATACCCGGGCTCAGGTACGACTCGTTGCGCGACAGCGCTCCGAGCGCCAGCTCCAGTTCCTGCGCGGCGGCGTCCTTGAGCAGATAGCCGCTGGCACCCAGGCGCAGGGCCTGCAGGACATAATCGGCCGTGGTGTGCATCGACAGGATCAGAATCTGAACGCTGGGAAATTCGGCGCGCCACTGGCGCAAGGCGTCCAGGCCGCTCATGTGTTTCATACTGATGTCCAGCAGCAGGATATCCGGCTTGAGCCGGGTCAGAATTCCGTGAACTTCGCTACCGTCGGCCCCTTCGGCCACCACTTCGTATCCCGGCTGGTCCTGTACCAGCGCCCGTAGGCCTGCCCTGACCAGTCCATGATCGTCGATCAGTGCTACCCGTTTCATGCGTGTACTCCGTTATGCGGGGATGGGTTGCGAGCAGGTGGGTCCGCTATCGGCAGACGCACTGTCACCCGGGTGCCGATCCCGCTGAGGCTTGCTATATCGAGTTCCCCGCTCAACGCGGCGACGCGTTCCTCCATGCTGGTCAGCCCCAGGCTTTGAGCGCGCGCGCGCGCTGCTTCACAGTCGAAGCCTACGCCATCGTCGGCCACTTCGACGCGCAAGGCATTGTCAGTGCGGTGAATGCATACGTCCACGCGGCTGGCGCGGGCATGACGGGCGACGTTGTTCACCGCCTCCTGAACGATACGGAACGCAACCAGCGCGATATCGGGAGAAAGGTCGACCGTTTCGCCGTCGAACTTAAGCGACCAGCGGGTGTGTGCGGCTTCGAGAAACCGCGACAGGTGCCAATGCACCGCCGCTTGTAGTCCCAGTGTTTCGAGTTGCAGCGGATGCAGGGCGAGCGACAGGCTGCGAACCTTGTCAAGCGCGTCGTCGGCGGCATCGCTCAGTTGCTTGGTCAGCGCAGCCAGCGCCGGTTCATGTGCCAGCGAGCCGGTCAGGCGCTGCAGATGCAGCTTGAGGCCTGTGAGCTGCTGGCCGATATCGTCGTGCAGGTCGCGCGCGAGTTGGCGGCGCTGAATTTCCTGGACTTCCATCAGCCGCTGCGACAGATGCTGCAGACGCTGATTAGCCTGCTCCAGGTCCACCCGCATTCGCTCCGATTCGCTGATGTCGCGCAGCAGGAGCAGGACGTCATGGTGCCCGTCGTTTTCCAGCAACAGCTCGCACACCTCGGCCTGGAACGGGCTGCCATCCGAGCGCAGCAGGGAGACATGGCGAAAGCACACCGGATCGATCACGCCGCACTGCAGGCGGCTAAGCCGCTCGGCTTCGAGCACGCGCTGATGCGGTGCGATGTAGCGGTCCAGTTCGCCGGCTGCGGGCGATGCCTGGGGCGAAGCGTTGAACAGGTGCTCAGCCGCGGCGTTGCAGTAGCGGATCCGCCCGTTGCGGATGATCACAACGCCGTCTGGAAGGTTGGCGACCATCCGTTCATAGATGCGTGGTGCGTAGCTGCCGCTCTGGTCGAGTTGCGGCGTCTGGATGCTCTGCGTTGGGCGCCTGTCGGCGAATCCCCACCGTGGTGCAGCGCTCTGCTCGTCCAGCACCGAGCGGGCGATGGCACGGCCGGCCAACCACATGAGTGCGGTCGAGAGCAGCAAGAAGGTCAGCAGCCACCAGGGGCTCGCGGCCGGCAGCAGCGCGCCGAACCAGATTCCACCCAGCACGACGAGCCCCGCATGCAACGCGGCCATGGACCAGGGCATCCAGCGCAATAGCTGGCGGGATCGGTCCGGGCGATCGATGTCTGAAACACGCTCCGTCATCTACGAATCGTTACCTGAGGTCGAGGGGTGCCACTGCTTGAGGCATCCCAGGGGTAGCTGTTTCTGCGCGAGCGCTCTATCCAGCCTAGTTCGCCTATCGCGCCGTGACCGTGCAGCCCGATGGGTGACGCGGGGCGGACGTTCCCGGCTCGGCAGCGAAGACGAAAACTTTAGGGCTTCTACACCCTAGGACACCCTAGGACACCCTAGGGCCGCCTAGGGTTTTGCCTGATACCGCGATCCATGCCTGCTCTCTATCGTGCCGGCCATTCGACTCTGCGCCTCGAGGCCACGCCGTGTTTGCCTACCCTGCACTTTGGATTGGAATCGCCACCGGGCTCGCCGGTCTGGCCCTGGGCTCGCCCTGGATCGCCGGTGCGGGCAGCGCCGTCTGCGTCGCCAGCGCCGTGTTCCTCAAGCCGCGCGCCGCGCGTGGGCTGGCCAGCCCCGAGCCGGTGGCTGCGCCGCCAGCTGCCGCCCCAGCGGTCGAACCGCTGCTCAATGCCGTGTTGCCGACCTGGGACAAGAACCTCGGGCAGGTGCGCGACATCCAGCAAAACAGCGTGCGTCAGTTGTTCGAGCACTTCGCCGGGCTGTCGGATCGTCTCGGCCAGACGCTGAGCAATTCCGACAGCGTGCTCGGTGGCGATGGCATGGCCAGCAGCTTGCGGCAGGCCCAGAACCGCTTGAACGAAGTGACGTCGGCGTTTCACGCCGCCAGCGGTCGCAAGGCCGAGCTGCTGGGCACCATCTCCGACCTCAACAGCTACGCCAGCGAACTGCAGTCCATGGCCAAGCACGTCCAGGACATTGCCAGCCAGACCAACCTGCTCGCACTCAATGCCGCTATCGAAGCGGCCCGTGCCGGCGACTACGGCCGTGGTTTCTCGGTGGTCGCTGACGAGGTGCGCAAGCTGTCCACCCTGTCAGCCGAGACCGGCCAGCGGATGGGCAACAAGGTCAGCGAGATCAACCAGGCGATCCGCGCCACCGTGACCGCCGCCGACGAGCTGACCACCAGCGAGCGCGACAACCTCAGCTACCTCGACAGCGTCGCCGGTGACGTCATGCAGGGCCTGGGGCAGAGCCTCAACGAGCTTTCGGTCACCTCGCTGCAGCTGCAGCAGGAGACCCGCGTCACCCGCGCGACCATCGAGGAGATCGTCGTTCACCTGCAGTTCCAGGACCGCACCGACCAGATGCTCGATCACCTGCAACACGACATGCAGCGGCTCGACCAGGCCGTGCGTGCCGGCGACGACCGGGTGAACGACCCGCAGCGTTGGCTGCGCGAGCTGCACCAGCACTTCACCACTGACGAGGAGCGTCACGGCAAGGCCCGCAGCAAGAGCTCCGGCGACGACGTGACCTTTTTCTGATTCAACACTCGATTCAACCAGGAGCAACACATGGCCAAGACCATTCTCATCGTCGACGACTCGCTCTCCATGCGTCAGTTGGTGAAGATGACCCTCACCGGTGCGGGCCACCAGGTGATCGAAGCCGTCGATGGCAAGGACGCGCTGACCAAGCTCAACGGGCAGAAGATCAATCTGATCATCAGCGACGTGAACATGCCCAACCTCGATGGCATCGGCCTGGTCAAGGCGGTCAAGGCCAACGCGGCCTACCGCTTCACGCCCATCGTCATGCTCACCACCGAAAGCGAGCAGGGCAAGAAGGCCGAAGGCCAGGCCGCGGGCGCCAAGGCCTGGATCGTCAAGCCGTTCCAGCCGCAGCAATTGCTGACCGCTGTCGACAAGCTGGTCGGCTGACATGCTCGAAATCAACTACGACCGCAGCGTTGAGCCAGCCCGGCTTCGCCTGTCCGGCAGCCTGACCATCTACGAGGTGGGCGAGGCGCACACGACCTTGCTCGGCATGCTGGGCAAGACCGATGCGAGCCCCTGTCTGCTCGATCTCGAAGCGCTGGAAGAACTCGACACCGCCGGGGCGCAGCTGTTGCTCGCGACCCAGCGTCATTTCGAGGCCGCTGGCGGCAGCTTGAAGGTGCAGGGCCCGGCCGCCGGGGTGACCGAGGTGCTCGAGCTGTTGCGCCTGGAAACCCTGTACCCCGATGTCCTACTGGCCCATCGCTGAAAGGAAACCGTGATGCTTGATGGCGAACAATGGAGCCAGCTGTTGCTGAGCTTCGTCGACGAGGCCCGCGACCTGGCCAAGCAGGCTGAAGAGTACCTGCTGCAGCTCGACGAGTGCCCGACCGACGACGAGGCGATCAACGGGCTGTTCCGTGCGATGCACACGCTCAAAGGCTCGGCGGGGCTGTTTTCGCTCGCGCCGCTGGTGGGCTTCACCCATCACCTGGAAAACCTGCTGATGGCGGTGCGTGACGGCGCCCAGAGCCTGTCGCCGGCACTGATCTCGCTGATGCTGCGCTGCCTGGACGAGATCAGCGCGATGATCGAGCTGATCGACACCGACAAGGGCGAGCTGTTGGTCGACGACAGCCGCCAGCAGCCGCTGCTGGCCGAGCTGGCCACTTGCACGGGGGCCGCGCCCCAGCCACAGCAGATTCCAGTGGTCATGCTGCCCGAGGACAGTTGCTGCAGCCGTGGACGCCTGGAGCGTTGCAGCACATGCGACGCCGATGGCGCCTGGCATATTTCGCTGCGCTTTCACCCCGATCTGCTGCGCAACGGTTTCGAACCCAGTTCGTTCGTGCGCTTTCTGAGTCGCCTGGGCGACATCCTGCATCTGCAGACGGTCACCGAGTCACTGCCGCCGCTGGCCGAGCTGCAGCCGGAGAGCTGTTACCTCGGCCTGGAAATCGCGCTGTGCACGCCGGCCGGCAAGGCCGAGATCGAGGAAGTCTTCGAGTTCATCGAGGACTTCTGCACCCTGCGTATCCTGCCGCCGACCAGCGAGCTGGACGACTACCTGCAGTTGATCCACGACCTGCCCGAGGACGATGCACAGATCGGCCGAATCCTGGTTGCCAGTGGTCTGCTGACCGAGCGCGAACTCGAAGAAGGCCTGGCCCTGCAGGCTGCCGAAACGGTCGAGGTCAAGCCGCCGCTGGGCACCGTGCTGGTCAACGAGGGCATCGTTGCGCCGCAGGTGGTCAACGCCGCCCTGGCCAAGCAGCAGGTGGCGCGTGAGAAGCGCAGCCAGGAAAGCAGCCAGATCCGCGTAGCGGCCAACAAGCTGGACGAGCTGATCAATCTGGTCGGCGAGCTGGTCATCAGTGCCGCCGGCGCGCAGCTGCGTGCCCGCTCGCATGGCGATGCCAGCTGCATCGAGAGCAGCCAGACGGTCAACCAGCACGTCGAGCTGATCCGCGAGGCGGCGTTGAAGCTGCGCATGATCGAAATCGGCGACACCTTCAATCGCTTCCAGCGCGTGGTGCGCGACGTCAGCCAGCAGCTGGGCAAGGATATTCGCCTGGAGATCCGTGGCGCCGACACCGAACTCGACAAGGCGGTCATCGACAAGCTGGCCGACCCGCTGACGCACCTGGTGCGCAACGCCATCGACCACGGTATCGAGTCGGCCGACGGCCGTATCGCTGCCGGCAAAACGGTCGAGGGCCATTTGCGCCTGGATGCCTATCACGAGTCGGGGATGATCGTGATCGAAGTCGCCGACGACGGGCGCGGCCTCAACACCGCGCGAATCCGGGAAAAGGCCATCGCCCGCGGGTTGATCGATGCCCAGGCGAATCTGCCCGAGGCCGATATCCAGGCACTCATATTTGCCGCCGGGTTCTCCACCGCCGAGAGCGTTTCCGACCTGTCCGGCCGCGGCGTCGGGCTGGATGTGGTGCGCAGCGCCATCGATGCCTCGCGCGGCACCATCGAGATCGATTCAAAAGAGGGGCAGGGCTGCACCTTCCGCATCCGCTTGCCGCTGACGCTGGCGATCATCGACGGGTTCCTCGTCAGCCTCGGCGACGACTACTTCGTGATCCCGCTGGACATGGTGACCGAGTGCCTGGAGATGGATACCGAGCAGCTGAGCGCCGGCGCCTACGGCTACCTCAATCTGCGCGGCAAGCCGTTGCCCTGCCTGTCGCTGGCCGCGCACTTCAACCTGCCGGAAAGCCAAGGCAAACGGCGCAACATCATTGTCGTCAGCCAGGGCCGGCAGCAGGCCGGGCTGATCGTCGATCACCTTCACGGTGAACTGCAAACCGTCATCAAGCCGCTCGGGCAGCTGTTCCAGCACCTGCAAGGCATTGGTGGCTCCACCATCCTGGGAACCGGGCAGGTCGCCCTGATCCTGGATATTCCCAGTCTGTTCCGTTACCTGCAAAACCACGTCGACGCGAATCCTGCTGCCCAGCGCATCAGCCCATCCCGCCAGGACCTCGCAGGCCAGTAAGGAGAAACACCCATGAACATGTTCGGTAACTTCAAGATAGGCGCGCGCCTGATCGCCGGCTTCCTGATAGTGGTGGCGCTCACCGTCGCCGTGGGGCTGCTGGGCATTCGCAACCTCGAGCAGGTCAACGAGCTGTCAGACCAGATGTACGACCGCGAGATGATGTCACTGAACAACATCCAGTCGGCCAACGTGCAGCTGATCTATGTTGGCCGTGGCCTGCGCTCGAGCCTGCTGGCCACCAGTCTGGAAGAGCGCGATTTCGCCATTCGCCAGACCCGTGATGCGATCAGGAAGATGTACGAGTACATCGAGCTGACGCGCTCGAGCTTCGTGACCCCCGAGGGCATCGCCCAGTTCGAAGGGGTCAGCGAGCCGATGGCCGCCTATGTGCAAATCGTCGAGCAGGTGCTAAAGCTGCGCGAGGCGACCAGCGAGGTGCGTCCGGCCGACGAGCTGACCGGGATGCTGCCGAAACTGCGTGAGACCGGAAACAAGGCCGACGATCTGCTGACCGCCTTGGTCGAGCGCAAGGTCGTCAACGCCAAGCAAGCCAACGAGCAGATCACTGGCATCTACCTGGGTTCGCGGACCCAGATGATCGGCCTGGTGATCATCGCTGCCGTGCTAGGCTTCGGCATCGGCATCCTGGTCACCCGCAGCATCACCCGGCCGCTCAACCGTGCGGTGTCGGTAGCCGACTCGCTCGCTGCCGGCGACCTAGGCATTCAGGTCGAGGTCGACAGCAAGGACGAAACCGGCCAGCTGCTCAACGCGATGAAGAACATGACCGAGCGTCTACGCAGTGTCATGGGCGACGTACGCAGTGCCGCCGATTCCTTGTCGTCGGCGTCCGAGGAAGTCAGTGCCACCTCGCAATCGCTGAGCCAGGCGGCCAGCGAGCAGGCGGCAGGCGTCGAGCAGACCACCGCGTCGGTCGAGCAGATGTCCGCCTCGATCGCGCAGAACACCGAAAGCGCGAAGATCACCGACAGCATTGCCGGCAAGGCGGCCAACGATGCCGTGGCTGGCGGCCGTGCGGTGCGTGACATGGTCGTGGCCATGAAGCAGATCGCCGACAAGATCGGCATCATCGACGACATCGCCTACCAGACCAACCTGCTGGCGCTCAACGCCGCCATCGAGGCCGCGCGTGCCGGTGATCATGGCAAGGGCTTCGCGGTCGTGGCCGCCGAAGTGCGCAAGCTCGCCGAGCGCAGCCAGGTGGCCGCGCAGGAGATCGGCGGCGTGGCCGGCAGCAGCGTGGAGCTGGCCGAGCAGGCCGGTCGCCTGCTCGACGACATCGTGCCAAACATTCAGAAAACTTCGGACCTGGTGCAGGAAATCACCGCCGCTTCGCAAGAGCAGAGCACCGGTGCCGGGCAGATCAACATCGCCATGGGCCAGATGAACCAGATCACCCAGCAGAACGCCTCGGCGTCCGAGGAGCTGGCGGCCACCTCCGAAGAGATGAACGCCCAGGCCTCGCAGCTGCTGGAACTGATCAGCTTCTTCCGGCTCGATGCGCGCGATGTCGCGGCTCAGGGCCTCGGTCGCCAGCCAGCCGCTCCCAGCGCCAAGCCCAGCAATCGCTCGGTGCGCAGCATCCGCAAGCCGTCCGTCATGGCCGACGACGGCCAGTTCGTCAGCTTCACCTAAGGGGGCGAAGATGAATCTTCCACAGGTAAGCGGTGCCGCCAGCACCGCGCCGGCTGACATCCAGCACCTGTCGTTCCGGGTGCGCCAGGCACGCTACGCGCTGCCCATCGAGCTGGTGCGCGAGATCATCGAGTACGGGCAGATCACCGGCGTGCCGATGATGCCGGCGTGCATCCACGGGGTGATCAACCTGCGCGGCAACGTCGTGCCGGTGCTGGACCTGGCGGCGCGCTTCGGCATGGAGCGCACGGTGCCGGGCAAGCGGACCTGCATCGTCATCATCGAGCTGGACCTGAATGATTCGCTGCAACGCATCGGCCTGGTGGTCGACGCGGTCGACGCGGTACTGGATATCCAGGGCGCCGATGTCGAGCCCGCGCCGGCGTTCGGCGCCGGGATCCGCACGGATTTCATTGCCGGCATGGCGCGTGACGAACGCGGCTTCACCATCATTCTGGACGTGCGCAAGGTATTGTCGCTGGACGACATCCTGCAGCTCAGCCAGGCGATGGCGCAGGCGAGCTGAGCATGCCGACGTCGAGCCTGCCGGTGCTGGGCGAGCAGGAGTTCCGCTTCCTGCAGCAACTGATGGTCGAGGCGTCGGGCATTCATCTGAGCGAGAGCAAGCGGCCGCTGGTGGCCGGTCGCCTAATGCGCCGGCTGCGCGCACTGAACCTGAGCAGCTACCGCGACTACCTGATGTTGCTCAGGGATCCGACCAAGCAGGCCGAGCAGCGGCTGGTAATCGACCTGCTGACCACCAACGAAACCTACTTCTTCCGCGAACCGCAGCATTTCCAGTTTCTCGCTCGCTGGCTGGAGGGCCGGCGCGAGCCGCTGCGCCTATGGAGCGCTGCCTGTTCGTCGGGCGAAGAGCCCTACACCCTCGCCATGGTGCTGGCCGAGCACGGGTCGGCGGACTGGTCGATCCTCGGCAGCGACCTCAGCCGCACGGTGTTGGAAAAGGCGCAGGCGGCAATCTATCCGATGGATGAATCGAGCAATTTCCCGTCCGGTTGGCTCAAGCGCCACTGCCTGCGGGGCATCGGTGATCACGAGGGCGCGTTTCGCCT